>JARRJK010000073.1:0-11971 GCA_037379555.1 Anaerolineales bacterium
TTCTGAACGCCTCGGTGTCAGCCCAGGTGATGTCGAAGACCGGCTCAACCAGCTGCTCGATGAGCGCTCCCAACTCCAGTCGGAGCTGGACAGCATTAAGAGGGACGCCGCCATCACGGCATATGAGGAACTCGAGCCGAGGGAGGTGGAAGACATTTCAGTGCTGACCGGAATCGTACCCGGTTCAAGCGCTGAGACACTGCGCGAACTCGCCGACCGCTTCCGGAGAAGCCACACGAACAGTGCCGTCGTGCTGGGGACGATCGCCCACGGAAAACCATTGCTGATCGCAGCGCTCAGTGACTCATTGGTCGCGCGCGGGCTTCACGCGGGAAAGCTGATCCAGCATGTTGCGCAGGTTGTTGAGGGCGGCGGCGGGGGCAAACCAGGGCTGGCGCAAGCCGGAGGGAAGAATCCTGAACACCTCAGCGAAGCGTTGGATCTGGTTGACGGCTGGCTCCAGAAGCATCTGAATCAGTAGCCGCCCATACTTCCGGGATAGACCGTGAAAGTTCAGGTAATCAACCTCGAACCCGAGGACGATCATATCTCGGCACGCGAAAAACTGCGCTGGACCAAAGCGCCACGCGCGGTATTTGTGTGGCCAGGCCGAGGACGTGTTCTTACCCGGCTTCTCGACTTGAAGCTCCTTCAACGACAGGCCGAGCGGCAAGGCACACAGATTGGTCTGGTCACCCTCGATCCGGATACAATCTACAACGCACATGAACTTGGAATTCCCGTATTCGAGACGCTGGGCGAGATTGAAACGGGCCATTGGCACGTCAGGCCTCGAGCACCATCTGAACCCCATGCTAATCGCAATCCTGAATCCCGGGAAGAGCTGCTTCGCAATCCCCCCGCGCGCGCGCTTTCGCGCCCCACGCAACCATCACGGACGCGCTACGCACTTTTCGCCTTAGGTTTTACCCTCCCCCTGATGATGCTGCTTTCCTTGCTGCCCGCTGCCCATCTGGTTGTTGCCCCTGAAGCCCAGCAATTGGATGAGAACGCTGTATTCCAACTCACGAGCGACGATTCTGAAGACCCTGAGTCGCACCTGCTCCCCATTCAAACCTTCACCATCCGTGTCAGCGGGTCGATGCGTATCCCCACATCAGGACGGAGTTCACAGCCATCTATCCAAGCCAAAGGCGAGATTCAGATCACGAATATTTCGGCTTCGACCGTCATACTCGCACAAGGAACTCGAGTGCTTCCGGTGGATGCACCCGGGCCAACATTCCAGACGGACGCAGGAGCAGTCATCCCCCCAGGCGATACTAAATCGATCGGAGTTACTGCTGTCCAGCCTGGCCCCGACGGCAACCTGCCAGGCGGAACAATCTGGGCTATCGAAGGCCCCGCCGGGCTGTCAATAGAAGCCGTAAGCCCCAGCCCAACCTCCGGTGGCGCCTTGTCTACACGCAGTGCGGTCTCGTCCGCAGATCGGCTCGCTCTCACGCGACAACTGCAAGCGCAGCTGCTCGAGCAGGCACGCTCCCAGATGGAGGACCGCCTCAGCATCCACGAACTGCTGATCCCGGAGTCAGTCAAGCCGGAGCGCGTTCTCGAAGCTGACTTCGATCATGAATCCGGCGATGCGGCCGACAGCGTGGCATTAACCACGACAATAGACGTGACCGGGATCGCTTACGATCGCGAGCTGCTGCTGGTCCAGCTGAGCCGGGTTGTCAGTGCATCCCTGCCGCAAGGCTGGCATTTGATCCCTGGGAGCGTCGAGATTCAAATGCATCAATTCGCACCCCGGCTTGCTGGAACCAATGCGGAGCTGCGTGTAGATTATCAAGCCTCGATTTACGCAGAGCCGGATCGGGATTCGCTGATCGCTACCCTGCGGTTGAAACCGGTCGACCAATTGGAACGCGCATTCTCCGCCAGCAAGATCGAAGCGGAGCTGGTTTCGAGTAACATCACACCTGCCTGGCTGCCATTCTTTCCCGCCTTCAACTTTCAATATGACATCAACCTTCCCTGGGAGCAGATACGGTGAGCCGTATCCACGCTGTCGATCCGGGAGACGCACGGATTGGGTGCGCGATCAGCGACGAGAACCGCCTGATCGCAAGACCGCTGATCGTGCTCGAACATCGGTCCCGCGAGCTTGACGCGAAGGCAATTCTGGAGCTTGCCAGGGATCACAACGCTGATGTGATCCTGGTTGGTGTCCCCTACGACAGCGAAGGCGAGATCGGCCCGCAAGCGCGCAAATCCCTGCGGTTGATCGAAGCGCTGCGCAGTGCCGGCGCGGATGATGTACGCCCATGGGACGAAAGCGACTCTACGCTCCAGGCGCAGAAGACCTCACGCTCACAGGAAGAGCTTGATTCGCACGCAGCCGCAGTCATCCTGCAGGATTTTCTAAATGCCCAGGCTGATTAAGACCTGCCTCGTTCTGACACTCATTGCAGTCGTCGCAAGCGCCTTGTGCTTGGGCGTTTGGGTAGTTGGGATCTATGTTTTCGGATTACCCGACTTGGCAGAGCAAATCGGCGAGCCAGCCAGCGGACTGCCGAGGGCTCAGGAGATCGGGCTCGGTTTCTATCTGCTTGCCCGGCGTAAGGCACTTGATGTTCCGGCCGGTGACACGGGCGCGGTCCTGGATCTCGAGGTGATGCCCGGCGAATCTGCAGCACAGGTGATCGAAACATTGGCTCAAGCAAATATCGTCGACGACGCCGGCTTACTGCGTCTCTATTTGCGTTATCGTGGCTTGGATCGTGGAATCGAGGCCGGGAGGTACAGCCTGGATGGAGCAATGTCCCTCCGCGAGCTGGCAAATGCGCTTCAATCCGCCAGCGCGTCATCCCTGGCGATCACCATCCCAGAGGGTTGGCGTAGAGAGCAGATCGCAGAGCATCTCGCAGCGCAGATTCCTGGTTTCAGCGCTGAAGAGTTCCTTAATGCCAGCGCACAGATCCCTCCCGGGTATAGCTTCAGTTCAGATGCCCCTCTGGGAGCATCGCTCGAGGGCTTTCTCTTTCCCGAGACGTATCTGCTCGATCCGGAGGCAGACGCAGCCAACCTGGTAAGCCGCATGCTCGAAACTTTCGAAGCACAACTCGACGAACCCCTTCGAACTGCCATCCGTGATCAGGGACTCAACCTCTACCAGGCTGTCACTCTGGCTTCGATCGTCGAACGCGAAGCGGTCGTGCCAGATGAACGAGCTCGGATTGCAGCCGTATTCCTCAACCGGCTGGCAGCCGGCATGACACTTGACGCCGATCCAACTGTTCAATACGTTCTCGGGAAGCAGCCTGATGGCAGCTGGTGGAAGCCTGCGCTCACATTCGACGACCTCCAGCTGCCCTCAGCCTACAATACCTACCTTGAACCCGGTCTGCCCCCGGGCCCGATTGCAAATCCAGGGTACGCCTCGCTCAAAGCTGTCGGCTTTCCAGCTGAGACGAACGAGCTTTACTTCCGGGCGATGTGCGACGGATCAGGCAGGCATGCATTTGCCGAGACCTTTGAGCAGCACTTGCAAAACGCCTGTCCCTGAACGGATCATTATTTCCTGGCCGCTCTACGAGGAGAAGAGATGACGAAAGAAGGACCGTACTGCGGACCGTACGGAACATGGCCATCGCCGATCAGCGCTGCGTTCGTGGCTCGGACCGGGATGGGATCCTCAACCCTGCCGCGCGAGGTCCGTACATCAGGCAACACGGTTTATTGGATCGAGTTCCATCCGGAAGAGGACGCCCGCTATGTGCTCATGCGGCGATCTCCGGCAGGCAACATCGACTGCATCACCCCACCACCGCTCAGCGTCCGCTCCCGGGTGCATGAATACGGCGGTGGCGCCTACGCAGTCCACCAGGACCGAATATTCTTCGTCAACGATTCGGACCAGGCAATCTATGTGCAGAATGGTGAAACACAGGCTGCCCTACTGACTCAACCTTCGGCCGACCGCCGGATGCGCTTTGCCGACCTGGCCCTCTCTCCCGATGGAAAATGGCTGGTCGCAGTCCGGGAACGTCACCCACCCGGAGCGCAGGTGATCAACGATCTGGTCGCGATACCCCTGACCGGTGAGTGGAAAACGCACCAGTTGGCAGCAGGCCATGATTTCTTCGCGGCCCCTCGCTTCAATCCAGCGGGCGATGCCCTCTGCTGGCTATGCTGGGATCACCCGAATATGCCTTGGGATAGCGCTCAGTTGTCAGTGGCCCGTTTCAAGAAGGGCCAGCTGCAAGATGAAACCCTAGTCGCCGGAGGGCAGGATGAGTCCATCTACCAGCCCGAGTGGAGTCCTGGGGGCGATCTGTACTTCGCATCCGATCGCAGCGGGTGGTGGAATCTGTATCGGTTCACTGCTGGCACGATCGAGGCAATCATGCCCATGGAGGCTGAATTCGGACGGCCGGCATGGCTCTTTGGCTACACGAGCTACGCATTCCTTTCGGAGGACAAGATCGCAGCAGTCTACAAGCAAGCGGGTGACGCCGGGCTGGGGATCATCGACGTGCCGGGGCGCCGAATGGAGCGAATCGAAAGCGAGCTAACCTCATTCGAACTTCCCTCCATCGCGGTAGATAAAAGCCACACGATCTGGTTTCTGGCCGGCAGCAGCAGCCAGTACCCAGGGTTGTGGCGGCTGAGCCGCAAAACCGACAAGCTGGAGCTGGTCCATGCGATCGGCCACCTGGACCTGCCCGAAGACTACATCTCTCGACCGGAACATATCGCTTTCCCCTCGACCTCCGGACGAAGGGCCTACGCCTACTTCTACCCGGCTCATAACCCCGACTGCTGCCCGCCAGCAGAAGACAAACCGCCCTTAATCGTCACGGCACATGGTGGGCCAACCTCGTGCGCCCGACCACATCTTGATGCGGAAGTGCAGTTCTGGACCTCAAGAGGATTTGCTCTGCTGGATGTAGATTACACTGGGAGCAGCGGTTATGGCCGTGATTACCGCCGGGCGCTTTACGGCAATTGGGGATTGGCTGATGTCGAAGACTGCGTCTATGGAGCGCGCTTCTTAGTAGACGCGGGCCGGGTTGCACCTGGCAAATTGCTCATCCGTGGCCGCAGCGCAGGTGGATTTCTAGCGCTGGCCGCGCTTACCTTCTTCGATACCTTTGCCGCTGGAGCCAGTTATTTCGGCATCGGAGACTTGATGACGCTTGCCAGGAACACTCATAAGTTCGAAGAACATTACCTCGACCGGCTGGTCGGACCACTCCCTCAGTCTGAAGCAGTTTATCGCGAGAGATCACCGCTCTCACATCTCGCCAAGCTCAAGCGTCCGGTGATCCTGTTTCAGGGCCTTGAAGATCGCGTCGTCCCTCTGGAGATTGCACAGGAGATCAGTAATGCACTTGAAGACAAAAAGCTGCCCTACGCTATGCTGACTTTCCCTGGCGAAGGTCATGGTTTCAAGAAACCGGAAACGATAGCCGGCTCGCTTGAGGCCGAATTGGAGTTCTACCAGCGCATGCTCGGCTTTACCGACGAGAACTCCCCCATGCGACTCGAGATCCATAATCTTTTTGGGTGATCATCAATCCGTGTGATTCTCAAATCGATCGGACGATTCGACGCACGAAATTTTCGACCTTGTAAACCGGGACTGCCACACCAACGTCCAGGCCCTGCATCATGGTGTTCAACCCGAGCAATCGCCCCCTGCTATCGAACATGGGACCACCCGAATGCCCCGGGCGCAAATGCAGACTTGCAGCAATCCACTCCGAACTATCGTTTCTCCCGCGTAATCTTCGCTGTTCCAGGCCAATCAATACACCAATTGTGAAACCGTCCTGGTTTCCCCAGGGATGACCCATTGAGAATACCAATTCACCGGGCTTGCAGGAGATGACATCTCCAAGCGGCATCGGGCTCCAGTCTATTGATTCGTTCTTGACTTCCAGAACGGCAAGATCGTATTTCCGATCAACGCCAACCAGCCTGGCTGGGAGCCTGTGGCCAGCTTCAGTTTCGACCAGTAGTGGTTTCTGCGCAGCCACATGAGCGTTCGTTACCAGCACACCGTTTCCCCAGATTGTTCCACTGCCCGTTCCGACGCCGTCCACCTCGATCCGGACCATGCTCGGCCGGACATGCTCCACCAACGCGGCCAAATCGGTCTCAAGGCGGTCAGCGAACCCCCTCATCATTCCCGCTCCCCGATGCGCACCTGCATCTCTGCGGGCTTCCCCGCACGCAGGACATCGAGTTTCAGTGTTTGTCCTATCTGTTCGTCCCCCAGCGCGAAGAAAAGCTGATCCATGTTTGTCAAAATATCGCCATCGATTTTTATGAGGACATCGCCCTGAAGAACACCCGCACTCCCGGCAGGTCCGCCGGACTCGACCGAGACGACCATCAGCCCGGTTTGCTGTCCGATCTCGGCGGCATGCTGTTCAGAGATCCGGACCGGCTGCAAACTCACCCCCAGGTAGCCCTGGCGGATCCGTCCATGTTCGATGAGCGCCTTAACGCTGCGTTCAATGCGGCCTACTGGGATGGCAATGCTCGCACCCCGCATGAGGCCGGAGGTGTTCATGCCGAGGATCACACCTGAGGCACTCACAAGCGGCCCGCCGGAAAACCCCGGATACATCACGACATCTGTCTGCAGGTATTGACGCGAGGCGCGTCGGATACTGGATGTACGTGGACTACCCAGCGCACTGATCACGCCCAGCGTAGCCATCACGCCCTCACCGGGCCGGCCAAGAGCCAACACAAGGTGCCCTACCCGAATATCCTCGAGGTTTCCGAAAGGAATTTCATGTACCACACCAGGCGGGATTTTGAGCAGCGCAAGATCTCTCAATGGGTCGCGCCCGGCCAGTTCGGCCTCGATCGTCTCTTCACCTTCCCATCCGACGATAATGCCCTCATCACGCCGCAGGACATGATTCGCCGTGATGATCCAACCTTCTTCCGACCAGACGAAACCGCTGGCTGGCAGCCTTCGGCGTCCCTCCACCCGTAAGACCGCCTTTCCTGCCCCGGATACAGCCTGCCCGAGTTCCTGCGATAGCCCGATCAACGTCTCCGCCATTTCGGATTCACCTTTCAGCTGAATGGATATATGTCAGTCTAACCAACAGGGATTCAAACAACACCATCCCATCGGGTAGGCGAGATACTGCTAAATTTGAGGAGGTTAAATATGGAGAATTCCTGTCTGCATGGCGCGGACCACGGCCTCGGTCCGGCTTTGAGCAGCGAACTTACCCAGAATGGCATTCACGTGGAACTTCACAGTGTTCACGCTGATTCCGAGTTCCAGCGCTATTCCACGATTGGTCAATCCATCGGCCAGCAACCTCAAGACCTCGAGCTCGCGCTCGGTAAGGCTCTCTGTGGGGCTCGCCTCGTGTATGCGGCTGTCGATCCTTTGTAGCTGGAATGAAGCCCGATCAAGGACCAGCAACCCTTCCGCGACAGCCCTCAGGGCTGACGCTATCCTGGGCGCGCTGGAGGAGCGTTCAATGATGCTCGAGCCCTGCTCACGCACTCTCGAGACCGAGGCCGAGTCAGACCCGATCAATAGCAGCGGCCAGTCCTGCGCCAGTTCGAGAATCTCGTCCAGCTGGCCTTCGCCAGAGAACGGATACCATTCCACGAGAATGACATCCGGAGCGAAAGTCTCGATTCGATCCTCGGAAAGGTCAGCGGCCGAAAGCTGTCCGCTGATCAGCAAATCCGCTTGCTCTTCCAGCATGGCCGCCATGCCAGCTCGCGAAATCGGATCCTCCGCCACAACGAGGACCTTTATCATTCGAATACCTTTGAGAAATATGAAATGCGCTCCACGTTGTCGGGAGATTCTATCAGCCCACCGCTGCCGCCGGCTGGAGGAAAGCAGCTACAGCGACCTACTCGTGAATCGTCTCATAAAATAGGGGAAGCCTCTCGACCGGCTCGGAGGAGACCTCCGTCGCCTTCAGCAGTCTCTCGGCTGCCGAATCTGCAGCTTGATCCGTTTGAGCATGGATGGTGAAAAGTGGTTCGTCCGCTTCAACCACGTCACCGACCTTACGATGCAAGACGATGCCAACCGCATGATCCACGGGATCTCGCTTGCGCTGGCGGCCAGCTCCAAGCTCCATCGCCGTCAGTCCGACTTCGCGCGCATCGATTTTCGCCAGATATCCCTGTGAGCCAGTGAGCACAATCTTCACAACGGGCGCCTGTGGGAGCAGATCGAGGTTATCGACATACCTGACATCACCATCTTGAGCGGCAACCAGTTGCTTGAACTTCTCCAGTCCCGCGCCATGATCCAGCGATGACTCGACCTGTGCGCGAGCCTGCTCGAGAGTGTCAGCTTGCCCTGCTACGTGCACCATGTGGGCAGCGACGGTAAGGCAATGCTCACGGAAGTCTGCGGGGCCATCCCCCCGCAGCGTTTCGACGGCCTCTCGCACTTCAAGCGCATTACCAACTGCAAGACCCAGCGGTTGATTCATATCCGAAATCAATGCAACGACCTTCCGCCCGGCATGCTCACCAATATCGACCATCATGCGCGCCAGCCTGCGGGCATCCTCCAATTTCTTCATAAAAGCGCCTGTCCCCGTTTTAACATCGAGCACGACCGCATCCGCTCCCCCGGCGATCTTCTTGCTCATCACCGAGGAGGCAATGAGCGGGATCGAGGGGACGGTTCCCGTAACATCGCGCAGCGCGTATAACACACCATCGGCTGGTGCAAGATCTGCAGTCTGTCCACAAAGGACTATTCCGATCGATTTCAACTGCTGTTTGAATTGGTCCGCTGTCAAATCGACGCAATAACCCGCGATCGATTCCATCTTGTCCAAAGTCCCGCCAGTGAAACCCAGGCCGCGGCCGGACATTTTTCCCACGGGAACGCAGCAAGCCGAGACGATCGGGCCAACGACCAGCGTGGTCTTGTCCCCGACGCCTCCAGTAGAGTGCTTGTCGACTGAGAAATCAACGACATCCGACAGGTCGAGTTGATCACCGGATTCAGCCATCACCAGCGTGAGATCCGCTGTTTCGCGCGCGGTCATCCCGTTGAACAAGACCGCCATCGCCCAGGCGGAGACCTGGTAATCAGGGATCTCTCCGGATTGGAAGCCGCGGATGAAGAACTCGATCTCTTCGCGGCTCAGCTCTCCCCCATCGCGTTTTTTGATGATGATATCGACGGCGTGCATGATCCACTCTCCAGGCTGATTATACCCGCCCTGTTGCCATACACCTGCTATAATCAGCGGACTTCCTTCAGCCCAAGGTGATGCATGGAACAAGCCAGGATGATCCTGACGAGCGAGTTGATCGTAACAATGGACGCCAACCGTCGAATTCTTCGCGGCGGTGCGTTGCTCATTGAAAACGAGCTCATCCGGGACGTCGGGGGACTCGATGAAATCACCAATAAGTACCCAGCAGTAGAGATTATCGACTTTGGTGACCGGCTGCTCATGCCCGGTCTCGTAAACGCTCATACTCACGTCCCGATGTCTCTGCTAAGGGGGCTTGCGGACGACCTGCGCCTGGATGTGTGGCTGCTCGGTTACATGATGCCGGTTGAACGCGAGTTCGTTGATCCGGATTTCACGCGCCTGGGTACATCACTCGCCTGCGCAGAGATGATCCGCGGCGGGGTGACCTGCTTCGCCGACATGTACTACTACGAGCAGACAGTTGCCGAGGCCGCTTCCGAAGCCGGCTTGCGGGGAGTTTGCGGGCAAACCGTGCTTAAGTTTCCTGCTCCCGATGCAGATTCATTTGAGGACTCACTCGCCTCTGCCCGCGAATTCATCGAAGGCTGGCGGGGACACCCCTTGATCACTCCTGCCGTTGCACCGCATGCGCCCTACACGTGCACGCCAGCCATCCTCGAAGCCTGCGCCCAGCTCGCGCTGGAATTCGATGTGCCGCTTCATATCCATATCTCTGAGACCCAGCAGGAGGTCGATGAGTGGCGTGAAAAATACAGCATGCCTGTTGTGCCATGGATCAAGAAACTTGGAGTGCTTGAGCCGAAAGTCATCGCCGCGCATTGCGTGCATATCGACGAGGGTGAGATCCACACGCTCGAACATTCTCGCACCGGCGTCGCCCATAATCCTTCCTCCAATCTCAAGCTCGCCTCCGGCTTCGCCCCTGTGACCGAAATGCTTGAGACCGGGCTAGATGTCGGGATTGGAACGGACGGCCCTGCCTCAAACAATGATCTAGATATGTTCGAGGAACTGCGCCTGGCTTCCTTCATTGCCAAGACCGTCACGAAGAATCCAACGGCTCTGCCTGCCCAAACCGTCGTTAATATGGCTACGCGCATGGGGGCGCAAGCGCTGCACCTGGGTGAGATCACCGGTTCGCTCGAGAGCGGCAAACGCGCCGATATCATCAGCCTCGATATGTCCACCTCCCACAACTGGCCCCATTACAACCGCGAACCCGGGGCGATCTACTCCCGCATCGTATACGCGACGAAAGCTTCGGATGTGATCGATGTGATGGTGAATGGGCGCTGGCTGATGCGCGATAAGCAGTTGCTTACCCTCGATGAAACCGATCTGCGCCACCGGGCTGCCGAATATGCCCGGAAGATCGACGCCTTCCTCGTGGAACGCGAGGGCTCGGTACTGTCGAAACTGATCGCAATCGGCGGCGCAGAGCAGGAGGAGAGCTACGAGATCCAGATCAAACTCAAGATCCCGGATTCCAGCGTCGTACTTGAAAAGCTCGCAGAAAACACATTCGAGATCGTCCGCACCGCGCATTATCGCGAATATGACACCTACTTCAGCTTCCCCACTCCCGAGAACTCGCGTCTGCGCTATCGAGAAGATGAATTCATCAATGACCAGGGTAAGGTGTACAACGTACGCTCTCGCTTGACTTTGACTGGACCAGCTGCGGAAAGAGAGTTCGAGAACTCTGTCATGCTCTCGCGCTCACGATTCATCGCCCCGGCGACCCACAGCGTCCGCTTTTATCGCGAATACTTCAAGCCCTCCAGGGAGCTTGAGATCACGAAAGACCGCTTGCGATGGCTCATCCGTTACGAAGAGCTTGAATTCTTCATCAACCTTGACCACCTGCTCGAACCGGACCGGGAAGGTTTCTTCCTGGAAATTAAAAGCCGCACCTGGTCCCGGCATGATGCCGAGCACAAAGCGCAGCTCGTCACGGATATCCTCAATAGACTCGGGGTCGAAGAAGCCGAGCCAGTCCTGCAGGAGTATCCAGAGGTCGTCGCTTCCGGTTAAGTTTTTGGGAGTATGCCCGGCATACCCTGCGGTTTACTCCTGCGCTTCATCGCCTTCGTCCCCCTTTGAAAAACGCTCCTGCCATGCGAACAGCTTGTTTAGCGCCTCGAGGGGTGACAGGCTGTTGACATCGAGGGTTGATAACTCGTCCAACAAGGGATTTGATTCGGGGAAAAGTCGCATTTGATGGGAGGGGATTTTCTTCCCGCCAGGCCGGGAGGCGTTCGCCTCAAACTGAGAGAGAATCTCTCCCGCCCGGTGGATCACAGGACGCGGCAGCCCCGCCAATTCAGCCACGTGTATGCCGTACGATTTATCCGCACCACCAGGCATGATCTTGTGCAGGAACACCACCTGGCCTCGCTCCTCAGAAACAGCCACGTTGTAGTTCCTAACACCCGGCAGCAGGCTCGCCAGGCTGGTCAGCTCGTGATAATGCGTGGCGAATAACGTGCGCGCTCGCAGGTTCGGATGGTTGTGGATGTACTCGACAACAGCCCAGGCGATCGCCACACCATCATAGGTGCTCGTCCCGCGTCCGATTTCGTCCAGCACCAGCAAGCTGCGGCGGGTTGCATTATGCAGGATGTTCGCGGTCTCGATCATTTCCACCATGAAGGTCGACTGACCGGCGTGAATTTCATCCTGGGCGCCGATGCGAGTGAAGATGCGATCGGTGATGCCAAACCTGGCCGCACGTGCCGGGACGTAGCTGCCCATCTGCGCCATCAGGA
>JARRJK010000074.1:0-11875 GCA_037379555.1 Anaerolineales bacterium
CAGCTTCAGTCACGCCTGGCTGCAGTGGGTCAGCTGGCGGCTGGGATCGCACACGACTTCAACAACATCCTGGGGACGATCCTGCTCTACGCTGAACTCATGCTGAACAACCAATCCCTGGCTGAGAAAGACCGTGAACGCTTGACGACGATTTTCGGCCAGGCACAACGTGGAGCCAACCTGACCTCCCAGGTTCTCGACTTCAGCCGGCGTTCGGTCATGGAACGCCATGCCGTCGACCTGGTGCCCTTCTTCCAGGAGCTTGAAAGCCTGCTCTCGAGAACTCTCACCGAAAGCGTTCAAATTTCATTCGAAGCCAATCCGCGCGGGTCGTTCGTCGTGGACGCGGATCCGACACGCATGCAGCAGGTGATCATGAATCTGGCTTTGAACGCCAGGGACGCCATGCCCAAAGGCGGTCAGCTGCACTTTGAACTCAGTGAGGAACGCATCGATACAAGTGCGCCTCCGTTCCCGGGAATGGATGAAGAACTGTGGATCCGGATTGATGTCGTCGACACTGGAGAAGGGATCCCTGAGGATGTCATGCCGCACATCTTCGAGCCATTCTTCACAACCAAGCCGGCCGGGGAAGGTACCGGCCTTGGCCTGGCACAGGTTTACGGGATCATCAAGCAGCACGATGGTTTTATCGACGCTCAGAGCGTTGTCGGCAAGGGCACTCGCTTCACGATCTATCTTCCCGCCGTACAGGAATCGGATGACATCTTCGCCCCGCCGGATGTCCGTTCAACCAGCGACGGCGCCGGCGAGACCATCCTCGTCGTCGAGGATGATGAGGCGACAAGGGCCGCGGTGTCCGAGATCCTCGAGTCGTTGGGCTATCGCGTACTGACCGTGGCTGACGGACAGGAAGCCCTGGAGACGATCTCCAAGTCTGGAATGAATCTCGACCTCGTTCTGAGCGACCTGGTCATGCCGAATATGGGCGGCAGGGACCTGTACTACGCCGTTAAGCAGGAATTCCCGCACATCAAGATGATCCTGATGACCGGATATCCGCTCGGTGGACAGACGCGAGAACTGCTCGACCGCGAGCGGGTCGCGTGGCTCCAGAAGCCGCTCACCTCCGAGCTGCTGGCGATGGCCGTTCGCGACATGCTGGCACCGGACGAAAGCAAAGCCAGCGCCTGACCGATCCAGCGCGACATCCTGGTGACCTTGATTGTATTTTTATTGTAGAAAGCCCTCTACTAAAAAACCGGAGGGACCGTTCGATGCGTAGAATAAGCCGGATTTTGCTCGCTATCACTGTGATCGCCGGAAGCGTGCTCGCATGTGGCCGCAACGGCGATGCCCAGTCTGCTGGCGGTGGGGGAGCAGGATCGCCGCCGGCGACATACACGACCGTACCAACGCCGCTGCCGCTCGTCAGCACGCCGGCACAACTACCAGCCAGCAGCGAGCTGCAAGCGCTGATTGCGTACGCCAACGCGATGGCGCCGCTGATCTCGGACGCAGGCATCCTGCTCGAGCGGGATGGGGCAATCCTTGAAGCCTCACAGGATGGGAACGATGACGTGCTTTGCGACGGCCGCCTGGCCGCCGACAATGGGGTGATGAAAGGCATCGTTGCGAATATCCGCGCCATTCAAGCGCCTGCCAAGTCGGAGCGGATTCACGAATTGGTCATCAAGAGTGGTGACGCCTGGACCGAAGCGCTGGACGAAGTGGAGAATTTCTGCAGCACGGGCAACGCACTGTATAAAGTCTCAGCAGCAGCCAAATTCTGGCAGGCAGCACTCACCTTTCAGGATGCGGGCAATCGCTTCTGGATGCTGGTGATGTCCCAGGGTATCGACGCCTGGGTTCAGCGCTGAGAATTGTTCAAACCGCCTATTCCACCTTCGCGGTTGGCAATGGTGAACAGGCACAGGAGACCGGCTATCCCACTGCATGTGCCAAAAACCTGAACAATTTTCTTCTCCCATGCGTACATAGGTAACCGAGGTATTCCTTACATCTCAGGAGCCGATATGAGATCGCGGACCTGTGCTATCGCCCTGATCGCAGCCTCGTTTCTCGCCGGCTGTCAGCTTCTCAACCAGACCGGACCCTCCGGCCATGTTGATCGGCTCCCGCCGGGTTCCGAGGTCAGCGATCCGCTCGACCAATCGTGGTCGGATTACGATCTGTTCCTGCCAGGCCTTATGCAGGACGAACCGGCCCGCTCGCGCCCGCTGACGGCGGCCAGTATCTACCACCTCGACGTAGTCGTCGCACAGGATTTGCAGAGTTTGAATGGGAGGGAGGAAATTCGGTTCCTGAACTCCGGGGGAGCACCCCTCGAGAAACTTTACCTGCGCCTGTTCCCCAACCTGGCAGGCGGCCGGCTGACCGTTCATGATATCCGCATCGATGGACAGCCTGTAGCAGCCTCGCTCCAGTCCGGCCAAAGTGTGCTCGCCATCCCGCTTACCGACGTGCTCACCCCCGGGCGAGAGCTTGTCCTGCAGCTCTCATTTGCCCTTGAGATACCGCAAACCATGGAGGGAAATTACGGCCTGTTCGGCTATCACGATGGAATCCTGCTCCTGCAGGAATTCCACCCGGTGATCCCCGCACAGACCGAAGCTGGCTGGGCTCTCGAGGTGCCTCCGCCGTTCGGCGACCTGACTTCCCAGCCGGCCAGCTATTACCTTGTGCGGCTGCAAATCCCGGCCGGGCTGACTCTGATCAGCTCCGGCCGCATGCTCCAACAAGGGTTCAAGGATGCCGATCAGGTCGTCCTGATCGCGGACGGACCCGCACGTGATCTATACCTCGCCGCGGGCGAAAATCTAGACCAGGCTGCGACCGAAGAGGGAGGGATTTACCTGATCGATTACGCGCGGCCGGAGTTCTCAAGCGCCATGAGCCGGATCAACGAGATCACAGCTAGCGCGCTTGGCATCTTCGAAGAGCTGTTGTCGCCTTATCCATATACAGAACTGGAGACCTTCGCCACGCCGATGCAGGCACTCGGAATCGAATATCCCGGTGCGATCGGCCTGACCGACAGGCTATACGATCACGAAGCGACCATCTCCGGAGTATCGTCCCAGGTATACCTCGAATCAACCGTCGTCCATGAAGTTGCCCATCAATGGTTCTACAACCTAGTGGGAAACGATCAGGTCGAAGATCCCTGGCTGGATGAAGCTATGGCGCAGTATATGACCGGCCTTTATTTCCGGGAGCGCTACGGAGAGCAGGCCTACGAACAGGCCAGAGCTTCCTGGGTCGCGCGCTGGGATCGCGTCGACCGCGAGCCGATCCCGATCGGGCTTCCCTCCAGCAGCTATACAAGCAAGGAATACGGCGCCATCGTATACGGCCGCGGGCCGCTTTTTATCGAGGCGCTGGCGGACGAGATGGGCGAGGAAGACTTCCTGCGCTTCCTCAGGCGGTATGTCGATGAGCTGCGCTGGAAGGTGAGCACGCCGGCTCAATTCGAACGCCTGGCTGAAGAGACATGTTCTTGCGAGCTCGACGCGCTGTTTGATGCGTGGGTGTTTCCACAATAAACATCCCGCATGACCGGCGCTTCACCGCGCGAGCCCACGTTGCCAGAATAGCGACGTCTCCGTTTCTGACCGCAGCGGAGACGTTAAGGTTATTAAGGCTGCGTGGTAACCGCTAATTGGGCATCCGAACACCGGCGATCTGAAGGACTTCATCCAGCAAGCGTCGCATATACGGTTCGGGCAGCGCGCCGACCTGCTCACGTACAAGCTCACCCGCGTTGAATGCAAGCAGCGTTGGAATTCCCTGTACGCCGAAATGCATCGCCCATTGCGGGTTCTCATCCGTGTTGACTTTGACGAAGTTCACCTGATCCGCGTATTCCTCTGCCAAAGCGTCCAGGATCGGAGCCACCATCCGGCAGGGGCCGCACCATGGGGCCCAGAAATCCACCACGACCGGCAGCTCGGACTGCAGGACTTTCAGTTCGAACTCGTCATCGGTAATATGAATTGGCTTGTTCGTCATGTTTGATACTCCTGACGTTGCGCTTTGTTTTCGCGAGCCGCTCATGAGCAAATCCGATCCCTGCGCGAGCGCGCCAGGTTTGCTCAGGAACGGCTCACATTCTTTTAGACGCAAATGGGGTGGAAAAGGTCACATGGTTCACGAAGAAGACGACAGGCGGCATCCAAGCTGCATTCAGGTGAACGCGGAGAGCTCCGGGGACATCAGGTCAATCCGGCCTCCAGAATCCTCAGCAGCGCCTCATACTCCTCCTGGCAATCATGGCACATCGCCAGATGGTGTTTGACAAGCGGCAGCAACTCCTCCACGTCGACGCCTTGAGCAACAGCCTCGGCGTACACATCCAAGACCTGGAAGACCTGCTCACAGTCAAGCTCGTGGCTTTCCGTTCGGCCGACTTTCAGCAGGAAGTCCCTCAAGGCATCCAGCGCATTATTCATCAAGCATGAACCTCACATCTCAGACGATCCATTGTCGTTCTGCCTTACCTCGCCTCGAACGCTTTCATGATGTCGTCCATATCCAGGCCTTCATCGGCCAATCGCGCTTTCAGGCGCTTGCGCGCATCATGCATCAGTTTGTAGAGAGCGTTGCGCGTCATACCCATCCTGCGCGCCACCTCTTCCGCTGGCATGCCCTGTACTCCGAGCGCGATCATCGCGGTGCGCTGCTTTTCGGTCAATTCGCGCTCGATGAGCTCCTGAACGTGCCGCAGGAGATCAGACTGCATGGCCATGCGCTCCGGATTGGGCTTATGTTCAGCGATGAGCTGCGGGTTTTGAGCTTTCTCGAGAATCTCCTCCAACGAGCGGTCTTGCCAGCGCTTCCTGCGCAGCTCGGTCAGCGCAATGCGGACCGCGATCTTGTTAGCCCAGGTGCTGAGCTTGCTGCGGCCTTCGAAGCTGTCCAACCGATCGAGGACACGCAGCAGCGTTTCCTGGACGACATCATCTGCCAGGGCATCAAAGTTGGGATCTGAGGCCGGCAGCCAGCTCGAGAGGGCGTAGGGCAGGCCAGCACGAATAATTCGCCCCAGATCGCGAAGCGCGTCTTCCTGCCGCTCCCCGGTCGAGCTCAGGTCCTTCAGCCAGGCTTCATTCGTACGTTCAACCAATTTTGCCTACCCATCCCATCTTGATCTATCCGGAAAAGTATACCGGATCAGCCCTGCGGCTGGTGCGATCAGCAAACCTGAAACCACAGTGACCCAGGCTGAACAGGTTTGATGAACCCTTCCCGATCGTTGCACGTGCCGCAGGCATGCCGAAAGATGATCACCGGCTCGGGTTTGTCCGGGCAAGAAGCAGTGGGCTTGATGAGAAGCGAAAGCAGATCCCACAGATTCATAGGACCGGTAACCCAAGCATGCAGGCTGGAAGGATCACGCGTCACGCTGGTGGTGTACTCGAGGTTTGTCGCCAGCATACCGCGCCACCGGCTGAACCGGCGAATGACCAGCGGTGAGCATTTTGCGAGGGCAGGCATGGACTTGCGACTCGAGTCCTGCGACAGCCTGGTCGACTGCCATCTCTCCTCCGTCGAGCGGCAGCGCTCTTGCTCAAATCCTGAGGCACTCACAGCGGATATCCCACCACTTGCTGCCCAACCAGCATCTCCTGGAGAGCTGGATGGGTACGTTCTCCGATCATTCGCCTTTCGTGAGCCTTCTCCGTGCCATATCCGCCGGTCATCCCGCCATGAGCCGTGCGTACCGGTTGACTCTGGCGTGGAATTACCCTACAATGGCTTTACCTGTAATGACAGGATACATATTTGTCATTACATAATCAACACTAGTGGTGCAGAGTGGAATGGTGATGACAACCAGTTCGACAGCGTCGAGACTTGGTCCGAGGATCGATCGGTCGTCGGCGCTGCCCTACTACGTGCAGCTGAAAGAAAGGCTCATGGAAGGGATCCGCACGGGACGATGGCAGCCTGGTGAGCGGCTGCCAAGCGAACTTGAGCTGTGCGAGAGCTTCAATGTGAGCCGCACGGTCGTGCGTCAGGCGTTGCAGGAGCTGGCGTATGAAGGGCTGGTCGTGCGCGAGAAAGGTCGCGGCACATTCGTCGCCGAGCCGAAGATCAGCAGCACCAGCCTCGTTCATTCGCTGGTCGGTTTCCACCAGGATATGGCTGAGCGCGGCTTCGAACCGCATTCGAAGGTGCTCGAACAGGTCATGCTCCCAGCGAATCAGCAAGTCGCGCATTATCTGCACCTCGAGGAACTCAGCCCGGTCATCAAACTCGAACGCCTGCGCTATATCCGCCAGGACCCGATCGTTCTTGTCACCTCCTACCTGCCTTACGAGCTCTGCCCGCTGGCCTTGAGCGCCGATTTCAGCCAGCACTCGCTCTATGCCTTTCTTGAAGAGAATTACGACATTTCCCTCAATCGCGGTCGCAGGCGGATCGAAGCCGTCGTCGCCAACGACGAATTGGCCAGTCTGTTCCAGGTGGAGCCAGGATCGCCCTTGCTGCGCATGGAGAGCGTCTCGTTCTCCGAGCAGGACCGTGCGATCGAATATTTCATCGGATATTTTCGTGGAGACCGCTCGCGCTTCGAAGTCGAGGTCAACCGCTTCGGGCCACAGAGTGACCCCTCCCATATCGACCCGCTGCGTATGGATGAAGATTGGTTGGCGAGATGATTCCTGGCCCTGTCCCTGAACGTGCGAAACGGAGCGTACTCCATGCCGGATGAAAACAGGATACGCCGCATGGTCCGTAAAGTCGTATACCGGACGCTGGGCATTGACCATGACCGCGAGAGCCGCCGACAGCGGCCGCTCGTCACCGAACTCGATGTGCGTGACCTGGCGGTCGGATCAGAATATCCCATCGCCGCGGACGCGCTCATCACGCCGCTCGCCCGGCAGATCGCCATGGAGCGAAAGATCACGTTCGTCAGCAAGGCGAAGCCGACTGAACCACATCCAACGATAGCCCCGACGCACAGTCAATCGCCTGCGACAGGTAAGGTGATCGCCATCGGGGCGGATCACGGTGGGTTTGCGTTGAAGAACGAACTCTTGGCCATGCTGCGCGAGCTGGGCTATGAGGTGATCGACTGCGGTACACACGGCACGGAGTCCGTCGATTACCCGGACTTCGCGCTGGCCGTCGCACAGCTCGTCGGCAGCGGATCCGCCTGGCGCGGGATCCTGATCGACGGCGCAGGCATCGGTTCCTGCATGGCTGCGAACAAGGTGCCCGGCGTCCTGGCGGCGATGTGCTACGACCAGGCCACCGCCCATAACAGTCGGGAGCACAATAACGCCAACGTGCTCACCCTCGGCGCCGGCATGATCGGCTCGAACGTCGCCCGCCAGGTGGTGAAGACATTTCTTGAGACGGAATTCGGCGGAGGCCGGCACGCCCGGCGAGTGGACAAGATTCTAGCTATCGAGCGCCGCTACTCACGGCCCTGAGAAGCGGCTCGCATGAAACAGGTGACCATGAAGGAATTAGATCAAGACACGCTGGAACGCATCATCGAGCAGATCACGAAGCAGGTGCTCATCTTGCTGCAGGACGATACGTTCGTCCCCGGCGGCAAGAGCACCCCGAGCAGCGTGATCACGATGTCTGCGCATGAATTCATGAGCCACGTTCAGCCGGTGATCAACGCCGGCGCCGATCGCGTGGCGAGCACGCTCGGCATGGCGCCGGCGGATGAGGCGCTGAGCCATATGATCGATCACACGCTGCTCAAGCCTGACGCCACCCACGACCAGATCGCTCAGCTCTGCTATGAAGCACGCAAGTACCATTTCGCCTCCGTCTGTGTAAATCCGACCAACGTCGCCCTATGCTCGGAGCTGCTCAAAGGCAGCGATGTGCTGGTCTGCACCGTGGTCGGCTTCCCACTTGGCGCCACGCCGACCGAGGTCAAGGTCTTTGAAACACAGCAGGCGATCCGCGACGGCGCGACGGAGGTCGACATGGTGATCAACGTCGGGGCGCTGAAGTCCAAGGATTATGAGCTGGTCGAGGAAGACATCGCCTCTGTCGCCCGTGTATGCCATGCGCACAACGCCCTGCTCAAGGTGATCATCGAAGCCGCCCTGCTCACGGATGAGGAAAAGGTCGCCGCCTGCCAGCTGGCGAAGGTCGCCGGGGCGGATTTTGTCAAGACCTCGACCGGCTTCGGACCGGGCGGAGCGACGCCCGAGGATGTAGCTCTCATGCGGCGGGTCGTGGGCCCGAACATCGGCGTGAAGGCGGCCGGCGGCATCCACACCTATGAAGAAGCCCAGGAAATGATCAAAGCCGGCGCTACGCGCATTGGCGCCAGCGCGAGCGTGAAGATTATCGGGGGCGAGTAGGCAGCCCCAGTCAAGGAGAGCGTTCATGACCGTTGAGCTTCGCACATACGTCTTTCTCGACAGCCTGCAGCCCCAGCACGCCGCGTACCTGGGCACCGTCGCGCGCGGCTTTCTCCCGCTGCCGCATGACACCTCACTCTGGGTCGAGATTTCTCCTGGTATCGAGATCAACCGCATCACCGATATCGCCCTGAAATCGACCCGCGTCCGGCCGGGGATGCAGATCGTCGAACGTCTTTTCGGGCTGCTCGAAGTGCATCATGAGGACCAGGCTGAAGTACGCGCAGCCGGTGCAGCCATTCTCGAAGCGCTGGATGTGAAGGAAAGCGACCGGCTCAAGCCGCGCATCGCCTCGAGCCAGATCATCCGGTTCGTCGACGCCCACCAGGTGCAGCTGATCAACCGCATGCGCTACGGCCATATGCTGCTCGCCGGCCAGACGCTGTACGTGCTCGAGGTCGAACCGGCCGGCTACGCCGCGCTGGCAGCGAATGAGGCTGAAAAAGCCGCTCACATCAATATCCTGGACGTACGCGCCTTCGGCAGTTTCGGCCGGGTGTATCTGGGCGGCGAGGAGCGTGACATCATGGCCGGATACGGTGCGGCGGTTGCCGCGATCGAAGGCGTAAGTGGACGCGAGAAAGATGAGGCCCGCAGGGAGTAGGGCTCTCTGAGTAGATCGCCGCACGTTCACTGCACAGCTGGCGATCGGCAATTATCGGAAGCAGGATCAAATCTGTCCTCAGGAGGACAACATGGCTGAAGAATATGGTATGACCGAAGCACTTGGCATGATCGAGACCCGCAGCTATCCCGCCATGGTCGAGGCGGCCGATGCGATGGTCAAGGCAGCCAAGGTCGAACTCGTCTCCTACGAAAAGACTGGTGGCGGGTTCGTCACAGCGGTCGTGCGCGGCGATGTCGCTGCCGTCAAGGCGGCCGTCGAAGCCGGAGCGCGTGGAGCCGAGAAGGTCGGCGAAGTAACCGCCATCCACGTGATCCCGCGCCCGCATACGAATGTGGACCGCACACTGCCGCTTGGTCGCCAGCCTGCTGAAGGCTGATCGGTCCTGCCGTAATGGTCCATACGGCCAGGCGCCTGCATGGGCCTGACCGTATGGACCCGGGATGCAATGAGACCGCCCGGGAGCCCATTACGGGAGCGATCGCGCGACGAATGAGGCCTGGACGCTGCAGCAAGCGCCGCGGCGAAGGAGGCTAACATGCTGCTAGGGAAAGTTGTAGGAACCCTGGTCGCAACCCGAAAGGAAGAGAGTCTGGAGGGGCTGAAGTTCCTGGTCCTGAAACAGCTCGATATCGAAGGCGAGGAGACCGGCGGCTACCGGGTCGCAGCCGACGCAGTCGGCGCGGGCCTGGGTGAGGTCGTGCTGTACGCGACCGGCAGCGCTGCCCGCCAGACAAAATACACCGACAAGCGCCCCTGCGATGGCGTGATCATGGCCATCGTGGATGTGCTTGAGGTCGATGGACGGATCACATACAACAAAGCTGAGGCTGAATGATGTTGGATGATTCCCGGATCGATGCGATCGTCCAGCAGGTCATGTCGGAGCTGCGCCAGGGTGAGCGCGTGCGCCATGGTCCACTGCCGGAAACCGGCCCTGCCCCGCCACCCACACCATCCCTGCCGCCTGCTGTGACGCAGGGCGACAACCTGTTCACACATGTCGACGAGGCGGTGGCCGCCGCCCGCCAGGCGTTCAAACAGCTGCATGATATGCCGCTGGCGCTGCGCGAGCAGATGATCTCGCACGTGCGGCGGACGATGCGCGAAAACGCCCAGTTGCTGGCCTACGAAGCCTGGCAGGAAACGGGCATGGGCCGCTATGAAGACAAAATCGAGAAGAATCTGCTCAACGCCAACAAAACACCCGGCACCGAGTTCCTCGACCCCACCGCATGGACCGGCGACGGTGGCATGACCCTGGTCGAATTCGCCCCCTACGGCGTGATCGGCTCGATGATCCCCAGCACCAACCCAACCTCGACCGTGATCTGCAACGCGATCAACATGATCGCTGTCGGGAACGCGGTGGTTTTCAACGCCCACCCGAGCGCGAAATCGTGCTCCAACCGCACGATCAAGCTCATCGACCAGGCCGTGCGCGAGGCCGGCGGGCCGGCCAACCTGGTGACCGGACTAGCCCAGCCGACGATCGAGACCGCCCAGGAGATCATGCATCATCATGACGTCAATCTGCTGACGGTCACTGGGGGCATCGGCGTGGTGCGGGCGGCGATGCAGTCCGGCAAACGCGCGGTGTGCGCCGGCCCTGGCAACCCGCCCGTCGTCGTCGACGAAACCGCCGACATCGAACAGGCCGGACAGGACATCGTGCGCGGGGCATCGTTCGACAACAACATCATCTGCATCGATGAAAAAGAGGTCTTCGCTGTCCACAGCGTGACCGACGACCTCAAGCGGGCGATGATCCGACACGGAGCCTACGAGATCGACGCCGGGCAGCTCGAGCAGCTGATGCGCTCGATCTTTGCTGAGCCGCCCCAAGCCGGCAAGCATGGCGTAATGAACAAGGATTTCATCGGCAAGAACGCCAACGTCCTGCTGAATGAGATCGGAATCAGCGTCGGCGATGAAGTCCGCCTGGTTTTAGTGGAAGTGCCGGCAGATCACCCGCTCGTCTTTTCGGAACAGATGATGCCAATCCTGCCGCTGGTGCGCGTGCGCGATGCCGATGAGGGCATCGACCGGGCGAAGATCGCCGAGCACGGCTTCCGCCATACGGCGGTGATGCATTCGAAAAACCTCGATAATTTGAGCCGCATGGCGCGCGAGATGGACTGCAGCATCTTCATCAAGAACGGCCCCTCGTTCGCCGGACTGGGTTACGGCGGTGAGGGATTTTGCTCCTTCACGATCGCCAGCCCGACCGGTGAGGGGATTACCAACCCGATTAGTTTCAGCCGCATCCGCCGCTGCGTGCTGAAAGATTCCTTCCGGATCGTGTGATGATGGCAGAACACTCATTTTTCGATGGCATGATGGAACCGGCGCTGGCGCTGGTTGAGTTCAGCAGTATCGCCGCCGGGATCGAATCGGCCGACGCGATGATCAAGAAGGCTCCGATCAAGATCATCCGCAGCGGCACCGTCCAGCCGGGAAAATACCTGGTCCTGATCGGCGGCGAGGTGGCCGATGTGGAAGAGTCGCTCGCGGCCGGCCGCCTGGTCGGGGGAAGCAAGGTGCTGGACACCGTCTTCCTGCCGCGCGTCCACATCGATGTCGGCCGCTCACTCGCCGGGGGGCGCGTCCCCGAACCCGAAGACTCGGTCGGCGTGATCGAAACCACGACCGTCGCTGCAGCCATCCACGCCGCCGATGCCGGCGTGAAAGGGGCGGAGGTGCGCCTGCTCGAAGTACGCCTGGCGGATGGGTTGGGCGGCAAAGGCATCGTGCTGTTCTCCGGACTGGTCGCAGACGTAGAGGCGGCAGTCGAAATCGGCGTCGGTGTGCTCGAGCAGCCCGACCTGCTCGTGCGCCAGGTCGTGATCCCGCAGCTGCACGCCGCGAT
>JARRJK010000075.1:0-23464 GCA_037379555.1 Anaerolineales bacterium
GAGAATGTCGTTCAGCGCCTGGACGTGTTCATCGAAAGCCCGCTGTCCGGTTGCCGTCAGTTCAGCATATGTCCTCGGCTTGCGATCGACGAATGTTTTTTCTAGACGTACATAACCCGCTTCTTCCAGTTTGCGCAGGTGGGCACCCAGGTTGCCGTCCGTCAGGTCGAGCGCATCGCGCAGGAAGGTGAACTCCATCGATTCGCCCTTTGCCAACGCGGCCAGCGCGGCCATGATCCGTAAGCGGACAGGCTGATGAATGATCGGGTCAAATTCAGGCATCGGTCACTTCCACGCCCGCAGGATGTAAAGCCCTGCCCCGATCAGGCCACCGCCTCCAGTAAAAGCCAACCAGTAGCCGAGGTAGGCTGGCAGCAACTGCCAACCCAGAATGGCAAGGATCGCGATAGCGATTCCGACGATCAACAGCGGGGTGCTAGCCCAGAGGCCGAAGACCGCATAGCCCATCGAAATCAGCAGCGTGACAAACAACACGTACTCCTCCTGGTCTAACGGCCATACGACCCACATCATCAGACCGCCAAAAGCGAGAAGCAACAACCAGAAGAATCCGAATTTCCAGGCCCCGGGCGAGCGCACGCGCCGGCTGAGCCGGAGAATCGCGTACGCGCTCGCCACCACCCCAAAGGAATCCAACGCCAGCCACAAGTAGCCGGAGGCCGCGCCTTCCAGAAGCTGGGTCCCGAGGTAGCCAAAGAGCCAGACCAGGCCCCAGATGACGAACTGGTACCCGGCGCCAGCGCGGGCCATCGCCCGGCGAGTGGCATTTCCGGCTTCCCGAATAAGTGCCAGCGATTCCGAAGCTTTGGAAGGATCCATGTTTATCACTCCAGAGTACTCTATACTTTAGAGTACTCTAACATAATCAAACCACCCTGTCAAGCCTTCGCAAGCCTTTTCCAAGCTGGAGTACAATCGCCTGTAGAAAGCACTGAACCTGGAGGCAAGCATGCCCGAAGCTGTCATCGCATCCGCGGTTCGGACGGCCATCGGCACCCACGGTGGCGGCCTGGCCGCCGTCCGGCCTGATGACCTTGCCGCGCTCGTCATCCGCGAGGCGGTACACCGAGCTGATATCGACCCGGCTTCGATCGAAGAGGTCTACATGGGCTGCGCCAACCAGGCCGGCGAAGACAACCGCAACGTGGCGCGCATGGCATCACTGCTGGCAGGACTTCCGGTCGAAGTGGCTGCCGTCACATTCAACCGCTTGTGCGCCTCCGGGCTGCAGGCGATCAATGCCGCCTACCGCGCGATCCGGGTCGGAGAGGGGGAGGTCTTTGTCGCGGGAGGCGTGGAGAGCATGTCACGCGCCCCCTTCGCTGTTCCAAAATCCGAGGCCGCCTACCCATGGGGCAACGTTACGATGTGGGATTCGACGCTCGGCTGGCGTTTCCCCAATCCAAAGCTGAAGGAAGCGTACGGCAACGAGGCGATGGGCGAGACGGCCGAAAACATCTACGAAATCAACCCTGAAATCTCGCGTCAGAAGCAGGACGCGTTCGCCTACGAAAGCCACCGTCGGGCCATCGAAGCGATCGACAGTGGAAAGTTCGCTGAGGAGATCGTGCCCGTTCTCATCCCGCAGCGCAAAGGCGATCCAATTCGCTTCGAGGTTGATGAACGTCCACGGCGCGATACGACGCCCGAGGCCCTGGCCAGGCTGAGGCCTGCGTTCCGCGAGAACGGCTCTGTCACAGCCGGAAACGCATCCGGCATCAACGATGGCGCTGCAGCGCTGGTGCTCATGTCAGATACACGCGCGCAAGCGCTCGGACTGCGCCCCCTGGCTCGCGTCGTTGCCAGCGCAGCCGCCGGTGTTGAACCGCGCACCATGGGACTCGGTCCGATCCATGCAACCCGCAAAGCACTCGAGCGGGCTGGCCTCGCGGTCTCCGACCTGGGCCTGATCGAGTTAAACGAAGCCTTCGCAGTCCAGGCGCTAGCCGTCATGCGCGAACTCGGATTTCAGCACGAAATCACCAACGTCAACGGCGGCGCCATCGCCCTCGGGCATCCGCTCGGCGCCTCCGGCGCACGGATCATGGTCACGCTGCTGCATGAGATGCGACGGCGGGCCCCGCAGGCTGGACGACCCTACTACGGGCTGGCCACGCTCTGCGTCGGCGTCGGACAGGGTGAAGCGACGATCGTAGAGTGGCTGGATACGGACGCATGACGCCACCCGCTGTTTGGGCCTCCGCCAATGGTTAGGTGATATAGTTGCAAGAGAAGAGTCGGGGATAGAAGGTTGATCGACAAGAAGGAGCACGAGGGGGAACACGGAACCATTTGGGTTTCTGCGCTGCGCGCCGCAGCCGGAGTCGCCCGCCAGGCGACATCTGGTGAGGACGATGTCATCCGTGCCGTCTCCAAGGAACTCTCCCGCCTGAATCTGCGCGGTACCGTGGCATTGTTCAACGAGGATGGGATGCTCATCGTAGGTTCCCCCTCGCTTCCGAAGCCGGTCATCAGCGCCCTGCACCGGATCACGGGCCTCTCCCCGGCTGGCTACAGCTTTGACCCCCACACGGTTGCTCTTTACCACCGGGTCCTGGAAAGCCGCGAAGCACAGTTCACCCCACATCGATCTGAAGTTGTCTCCCAATTGATGCCTGATAAGCTGAAGCCGCTTCTCGCCCCGGTGATGAAGATCCTAGGCGAAGAACACGTGATCCTGGCTCCGCTGCTTCTGGGCAGTGACGTTATCGGAACGCTCAACGTCGTCGCCAACTGGCTCACGCCGGATGATGTGCCGATGGTCGCTGCGCTTGCCGATCACATCGCCATTGCCCTGGGACAGGTACGCAGTCGCGAAAAACTCGAAAGGGCGCTGGAATTGCAGCGTTTGAGGAACCAGGTTATCGAGGAGGTGGCCAGTTCCCGTGATATCCGCCAGGTGTTCGAGGGTGTGATTCATCTGGCGCTTGAAGTCAACGGGGCGGATGCCGGCGCAGTAGGACTGATCGAGAACGATGAGAACCAATTCAGCTATCCATGCATCATCGGGCTTCCAGGGATTGATGCGGATCAGGTCGCTGAACGCAATGGCGGTTTTGCGCGGCAGCTGGTCAAGAGCAGGCGTCCCATCCTCGTCCCCGACTACAGCGAAATGCCGTGCGCTATCGAAGCCTGGGTTCAATCCGGGGCACATGCCTTCCTGGGTGTACCGCTGATCATCGGAACGGAAGCCATCGGCGGCATCGGTTTGTTCAGCTTTTCATCACGCCAGCGGTTTGGATCCGAACACATCGAACAAGTCCAGGCCATCGCCAGCATGGCCGCAATCGCCGTGCGCAACGTCAGGCTTTACAGCGAAGCACACCGACGGGCGGAGGAAGCCCAGACGCTGATGAAAACCGCTCGCTCGATCTCCTCTTCACTCGACACCGATACCGTGCTGAATGAGATCGCCCGTCAGGCCAACGACCTGCTGAACGGGGATGGCAGCCGCATCCACCTCGTGGATTACGTCGAAGGCACTCTGCAGTGCGTCGTCGCCCTTGAGCCTAACGCACAGGCCTTACTGAACTACAACGTGCCGCTCGGCCAGGGTCTCACCGGACACGTCGTCGAGACCGGCGAATCGCTTCTGATCAACGATCCGACCAAGGATCCACGCGCGGTTCAGGTTCCCGGGACGCCGGAGGATGAGCCCGAGTGCTTGGCGATCGCACCGCTCTCGATCCGCCAGCGGACGCTGGGGGCGATGACGGTCCGGCGTCTGGGCCTGGAGCGCCCCTTCACGACCGAGGAGCTCGATCTGCTGCGCGCATTCGCTGCTCAGGCTGCAGTGTCGATTGAGAACGCCCACCTTTATGGGCAGATTGAAGCCCAGGCTCAGCGCCTCGAACGCCAGGTGGAGGAGCGCACGCGAGAACTCGCTCTTTCGGAGGCACGCTACCGCTCGCTGGTCGAGACCGCCCAATCAGGGATTTTCCAGATCAACGCCGATGGCATGATCCTGTACGTGAACCGGGCCCTGGAGCGTATGGCAGAGGCGCCCACGGAGGAGATCGTAGGGAAGCATTTCCAGGAGACGGGTTTTCTTGATGATGAAAACCTTAAAGCCTCGCTGCAGCGATTCCATTCGCGGATCATCGGCGATCTCCCGGAAGCCGCCGTCTATGAGACTACCTTCCGGTCGAATTCGGGCCGCGAGATCCCCGCTATGATCGGCGTGAGCCTGATCCTTGACGACGAAGGCCGTCCGCAAGGCCTGACGGGGCTGATCACGGACATCTCCGAGCGCATCACCCTGGAAGAGGCTCTCAAAGCCGAGCGTGACCGACTGGATGCAATGCTCACGCATGTCGGCGACGCGGTTATGGTCACCGATCACGACGCGGTCATCCAATTCGTCAACCCGGCCTGGGAACGCCTGAACGGGTACCGCGCCGAGGAAGTGCTCGGTAAAACCCCGGCTTTCATGCGCACTGGCAAGCAAAGCGAAGATTTCTACAAATCGATGCAAAACACGATTGAAGGTGGCGAGACCTTCAAGGCTGAAGTCGTCAATCTGCGCAAGGACGGCAGCACCTATGAAGCCGCCATGACGATCACACCGGTTGTCGCACCGGATAACTCGATCCTCAATTACGTCAGCGTCTACCACGACATCAGCGCGTTGAAAGAGCTCGACCGGCTAAAGTCACAGTTCGTCTCTGATGTTTCGCACGAACTGCGCACGCCGTTAACCAACATCCGCCTCTATCTCGACCTGCTGGAAAGGGTGCGGGACAAGCAGAAGGTAACCCGCTATCTCGAAACGCTGTCGCGCGAGAGTGACCGGCTGGCAAACCTGATCGACGATCTGCTGTCGCTCTCACGCCTCGATGTCGGCGCTTCGCCGCTCTACGCCCGCCCGGTTGACATCAACACACTGCTCAGCGCGCTGGTGCAGGATCGCGCTTCCCTGGCTGCCGAACGGGACCTGCAGCTCGTCCTGCAGATTTCCGAAGATGCCCCCGCTATCCTCGCCGACGAACGGTTGCTGGGCCAGGTATTCACCAATCTGCTGACAAACGCGATGAACTACACGCCTGAAGGCGGGCGCATTACGCTGCGCTCGCGCACACATCATGATGGACAGAACCAGTGGGTGATCGCGGAGGTCGAGGATACCGGACTGGGCATCGCACCCAGCGAACAAACAGAAATCTTCAAACGATTCTTCCGTGGAACAGCCAGCCAGGAGACGGGCGCACCCGGAACTGGGCTTGGCTTGGCGATTTGCCATGAGATCGCCGATCGCCACGGCGGGCACATCCATGTTTACAGCGCAGGTCACGGTAAGGGCTCATGCTTCGCGGTTTGGCTTCCTGTCGAGGGTCCCCCTGACGCCCTGCAGTAGCCTCAACCTGCCTGCTGGAGCGTGCGCTCAGCCTCGATCGTGTCGATCCAGGCTTGGTCTGCAGTACGGATCGATACCCCTGTCGCCTGCCGGATTTTATCCCCACGATAGCGAAACGACACATAGCTCGAGCGGACGACTTCGGGTGAAATAAAAGCCTGCTGACCGATCAGACGCAGGAAGGGTGCAGCCGCGAAGCCCACCCCGATCGCGAGCGGACGGGGAAGCCACACGAATCGTGCCTTTCGTCCCAGTTGCCCGGCCCATATCTTGAGCATCTCGCGGTTGGTCATCACGCTGCTGCAGATGAAGTACTCTTCCCCTGGTTCTCCATGCTCCACCAGCTCCAACAACGCCCGGGCGGTATCCTCGACATGGACGAATGAAAACGACCCTTCCGGCGCCCACACGGTAGGTGGCAGCAAATGACGCAGGTAGAGCCGGAAGAGCTGACCGTAGACGGAATGATCACCCGGGCCGATCACCTGGGCCGGGGAGCCGATGACCAACGGCAGGTCTGCAGCAAGATAGCGGTCGGCGACATGCCGGGCTTCGATCAGCGTGTTTTCATACCAGCTGAGGGGCGGTGCAGAACGCTGAAAACCCTCGGCCACCACCTCACCGCCTGTGTCGCCATGAGCGGTTGTGCTGGAGGTCATGACGACGCGCCTCACCCCAATCGCAGCCGCCGCAGCCAGGGCGTTGTCAAGCCCGGAGACATTCACCCGCCACATTGCACGGCGCTTGCTGCGGGGGATTCCCAATTCATACCAGCCTGCGTTGTGCATGTAAACGTCGGGCCGTATGGTGTCGAAGGCGCTATGCATCTGCTCTCGATGGGTGATGTCGCCCTGGACCAATTGCGCGCCGCGCTGGTGAAGCTCACCTGCGGCTTCGCTCTGTGGGTCACGCACAAGCAGGGTAAGATCCCAGCCGCGCTCGAGCGCAAGACCGCTCAGATGTTTGCCGATAAAACCGGTTCCCCCGGCAATCATCAGCCGCATGATTCCTCCTCTAGCGAAGCAATCCCCGGTCATTCATATAGGGAAACACAAACCGACCGCATCCGGTTCGGCACGCGCTCCGATGGGGGTTATGACAGCGCCTGATCATCATGGATCAGGCAAACTGGTAGGTTGAACCCTGGCTGGTTTTGATGATTTCAATGCGGGCCGGGAACGCTTCCTTCAAGGCCTCGATGTGGGTGATGACAAGGATCAGGTCGAAATCATCCTGAATGCTGTTGATGGCCGAGACCAGATGCTCCCGCCCCCGGGCATCCTGGGTCCCGAAACCCTCGTCCATGAACAGGCTGCGCAGTTTGGCTCCTGCCCGCCGGGCCAGCATGCGCGAGAGTGCAATGCGGATCGCAAAGTCGATGCGGAAGGCTTCCCCACCGGAGTACATCTCGTAGGGCCGGCTGCCGAGTTCGTCAGAGATGATGATATCGAGCGCCTCGCGCAACTCACCGGTTTTGATCTCACGCTGCGTCTCGATGCGCACATGCAGCCGTCCATCCGTCATGCGTGAGAGCAGTTCGTTGGCCGAACGTTCCAATTCTGGTACAGCGGTTTCGATGATCATCGCCGGCACGCCGCGTTTGCTGAACGCATCCCGCAGCGCCCCGTAGAGCCCTAGATCAAGAGCAAGTTGTTGGCGCTCCGCAGCGCGCTCCGTCCGCTGAACCTCGAATGCGTCCAGGGCGGCTAGCTTCTGGCGGGCGCCCCCGACCCTCTCATCCGCCATGCGCTTCTCGCGCCGCAGCCCTTCCAGATCCGCCTCCGTCAGCGCGGCTGCCTGCACCCGGCTTTCACTCGCCTTGATATCCTGCTCCAGTTTTTCGCGACGGGCGATTTCCTCGGCGAGATCTTGCTCCCAGCGCTTAATGCGGCTGTCAAGTTTCTGCAGCTGAGCCTGGGCCTGGCCCACGTGTTCGCGTACGGCTTGCAGCTCACCCAGCTTCTTTTCCAGCGAGATGCGCTCTTTCAGGCGCTCCTGCAAGCCGCTTTGCTCCTGGTGCAGGGCTTTTAGCCCTTTCTCCAGCTCTGCGATCTGCTCGCGGTTGACGCGGTACTGCTCTCGGCGGGCTGCAATCTCCTGCTTCAGATCCTGCACCAATTCATGCCGGTGTCCTTCCGTCAGAGGTTGGGCACAGGTAGGGCAAACGGGTTGATCGGATTGCTGCAGGGTCTCAAGGCGCACCTTCAGCGGTTCGGTTTCCGGGCCAAGCGCCTCATTGATTCCACGCAGGTTTGCAGTCTGCTCCAGCAGGACTGCCCCTTGCTTGATCAGTTCATCGAGCCGTTCCTGCAGCGGGGCCAACGCTTCCAGGGCGGTCGTGATCTCCTCCAGAGCTGCTTCTACGGCCGAGCCATCGGCCCGAGTCTCAAGCTCTGCCCGCTCGGCTGATAGCTCCTCCAGTTCTTGCTGCCGGGTTGTGATGCGCCGCGTAAGGTCATCGATCCGGCGCTGCAGGTTGACCATCTCAGCCCGAGCGCCTTCTAAATCGGCCCACTGCCGTTCGGCTTCCACAAGCTTCTTGCCTACGGCATCGGCTTGCTCTCCAGCTGTCTTCAATTCCTCTTCGTACTCCGCGCGATGCCCGAGTTCGCGCCCGATCTCCTGCAGGCGGCCTTCCACGCGTTGAATATCCGCCTGAGTCGAGCTCATCTTCTCCCGTGCCCGGGCTTCATACACTTCCCAGACCCCGAGCCCGAGAATGTTGGCCAGCACCTGTTTGCGCTGGGTGGGCGTCTTGGTCGTGAAGGCATCAGCCTGGCCCTGGACCAGAAAGGCTGAATTGGTGAAAGTCTCGTAATCCAATCGGAGCAGATCGTCGATGCGCTTCTGCGTATCCCGCATGGTCGCAGCCGAAAGCCCCCGCCAGCCACCTTCTGTTTCATCCCAGATCTGGAACTCGAGGATCGATGTCCCGCGTTTGCCGGCTTTGCGCTGGCGGATCACACGGTAGCGGTCCGCTCCCTGTGCGAATGTGAGCGCGACCCTCATCTCTTTCTTGCCCTGGTGAATCAAATCGTCGGGGCTGTTGCTACGGGCGCGCCCCCAGAGCGACCAGGTGATCGCATCCAGAAGCGAGGACTTGCCGGCACCGTTTTCTCCAGCCAGGCAGGCAACATGAATGCCTTCGAAATTCAAGGCCGGAGGGGATTGATATGCAAGGAAATTCTTCAGCTCGAGTTCGAGCGGGATCATAGCTTGGTTATGAGACTCGATTTGCCTGTAAGCGTCTGAAATACGGGCTGGCCATTACTCATGGAGCAGTTCACCGGCCTTCGCCAGCAGTTCGGCCAGCCGCTCCTCTTCCACCTCACGACTCTTGAAATAGCGTTCCACCAGCTCAAGCGGTGTGAGTTCCTCTGGCGCCAGATCGCCAAGGCGTACGCGCGCCTCGATCTCGAGCTCACGGGCGATGACGAAGTTCGCCGCCGGCTCGAGCGCAACTTCCAGCGCTCGATCGTCCAGCAGCCGTGTTTGGTCGGCCGTCAATTGAATCCTCAATCGCACGACGCTGCCTTCCAGATCACGGGCTTCGACGGCCGCCAGCACATCACGGGTTGGATCCTCCGACCCGCGCACGTCGACATCCAGCGTCAGGAATGGACGGGCTGCAACCGGTATGAACCGCCACTTAGTAGCGCCGCGCTCCAGCTCAACCCAGCAGAAGCCTTTCGGTTCGTGTTCCTCGCCGAAATCGATCCGCTCCAGCGAGCCGCTGTAAACGACTGGCGGATAGCCTTCTGGATTCAGATCCTGGTGCTTATGGATATGGCCGAGGGCGACATAATCCCAGGCATCATCCGTCAGCATCGAGGTCAGCAGCGGTAGATCACGCCCCAGCATGACCGAGCGCTCTGATCCAAAACGTGCGCTGTCGACTCCGAAATGCCCGGCCAGCACGCGCGGCATGTCCATCCCACGCGCCTGCCTGGCAAGCTCCGCCAGCCGCTCGGAGACCTCGCTGCGCAAGCCTTGATTGAGTTCATCGATCGACTTGCCCTGGTACTTGCGCCAGGACATCAGCCGGTTACGCATCGGGTACGGCATCCAGGCCAGGAATACCGGCCCCCTGTTTGTTTCCACCACCCGGCCTTCATCACGATAACCGACAATCACGCCAGGTACTTCCAGCGCGCGGAAGATATCCAGGCTGTTGGCCTTGACCGCCATGCCGGGCATATCGTGATTTCCGACCAGCAGCAGCGTCGGCACGGTATCCGCCAGCCGCTTGATGCGACCTGCGAACTCGCGCTGCTGGGTGGGCTCGGGATTGCGATCCTTGAAGGCATCACCCGAGAACACCGCCAGATCGGCTTCATTCTCGAGCGCGAAGTCAATCAGCTCATCCAACCGCTGCAGGAAATCGTAGACGCGGCTCGAGGTTCCGGTGCCAGGATCGATGCTGCCGTAATTCTCCATGCCGATATGCAGGTCGGCGAAATGGAGCATGCGGATGGCTTCACTCATCCGTTTCCTGTAACCTTCCCACAGTCCTTCATCATATAACTATCCCGGCCGGTCGGTCTTGGGCCGGTCATAGCCGAGCAGACTCAAGCAGAGATAGAGCTCGCCACGATGATGGATCTCCTGCTCGAATACATGCCACAGGATCCAGGATAGCTTCGGGGTGCCGTCGTCGGGAACCTGCACGATGCGGGTGAAGTCGTCGACGTCCACCGTTTCGAGATAATCCATCGTCTCTTCGTGGACGTGCTCCATCTCCTCCCGCAGCGCAGCCACCGTCGAAAGCGCAGCGGGGTCCTCCTGCGGCCATGAATCGTACTGCCGGCGGATGACGAAGTGAATCCAGCCCCGCTCTACATTGATGATGTGGCGCAGGAGGTCCCCCACGCTGCGAGCGTACCTTTCGCTCGGCTTGTAGTCGAGCTGCTCATCCTTGAGCATGGATACGGCGCGCATAAGATCGCGCCAGACCGGGTTCCACTGGTCGAAGAATTGTGCCGCGTTCATCCCCGCTCCTTCCGGTGAACCCACCGCTCCAATCCTGTTGGCAGGCTGTAATTCTCCAGCCGGTCAAGCAGTATATCCGGATCCGCCTCGCTCAGTAGAAGTTGCTTATGTTCGCTGTAGATGAAACCCTCCGCACGGGCGTGATCGATCAGTGCCAGTAAGGGGTTGAAATAGCGGTTGACATTCAGGATGCCGATCGGCTTGTGATGTAACCCAATCTGAGACCAGGTGAGGATTTCAAATAGCTCCTCAAAGGTGCCAAACCCACCGGGCAGGGCGATGAATGCGTCGGCTATCTCGGCCATCTGCGCTTTTCGCTCATGCATCGTGGCAACCACGCGCAGCTCCGTCAGTCCGCTGTGCAGCAGGGCGGGCGTTTCAAACATCTGGGGGATGATGCCGATCACCTGGCCGTCATTCTCGAGGATGGCATCGGCCAGCTTTCCCATCATGCCCGTCCCGCCACCTCCGTAGACGAGCGTGATCGCGCGTGAGGCCAGCGTGCGTCCCATTTGCGCGGCGGCTTCAAAATATGTTGAATTGGACTGATCGCTCGAGCCGCAGTAGACACACACCCGCTCTAATTGCATGGCTGTCCTCCAGAGGTGCCTTACTCAGAATATCGCATCCGGCTTGAGCGCTTCGCGAAGTGCCGCTGCTCGCCGGTCGAGTACCCCACGTTCCGCCCGCTCCGGGATTCCTTTATGCAGCTGCAGACCACAGTCATCACCGGCATGTCTTGGGATGATGTGCAGGTGGGCATGCGGCACGACCTGGCCGGCTGCTTCGCCTTCAGCAAGAAAATAGCTGATTCCCTCCACGCTCATACCGCTCCGGTGCAGAGCCGATCCGATCTCCCTGCCCAGCTGGAACATCTGCCCTGCTTGCTCCGGTTCGACGCGGCTGAAATCCTGCTGATGGTCGTTGGGTATCACGAGCACGTGGCCTGGTACGACTGGAAACAAGTCCATGAACGCGGTAACGGTCTCGTCCCTGTACACGAAGCTCGCTTCGCGCTCTCCCTGGAGAATCTGGCAGAATATACAATCAGCCTGGAAGCTCATCCTGAACGCATCGCCCGCAATCTATATCCCGGCCAGCCAACGTAGAACACCGCGCCGACATTCTACCATGCAGCTTTCAGCCTGCACCTGCCAGCAACACGACCGAGTACAATATGCCATCTCGAACCGACGACGTTGCTTTGCGTCAGAAGAGGTGCAAGCGGTGAATACCATCTTTCCAATCCTCGTTCTAAACGCCCGGCCGGCGGCCGGCAAGAGCGAGATCATCGATGCGTTACGCGGGATCGCGGATGACGCGCGCATCGAACGCTTCCACATCGGCCCGATGCACATCCTGGATGACTTCCCCATGTTGTGGGCCTGGTTCGAGGAGGACTGGCTGCTGGAGCAGGTCTTCCACCGCCCGCGTCTGCACACCACCCCGGATGGTTACTTCCTGCACGATGAGGGTGTACGGCCGTGATTGAGTTCTCGCGCGGTCTGTCGGCCGGGGGTTACCGCACAGCCTACCCCCACCTCGGCAAGCCGATCCTCAAGCAATGCAGCAGCCTCTACGTGCAGGTCTCCTATGACGAATCGCTGCGCAAGAACCGCAGCCGCTTCAACCCGGACCGGCCGGACAGCATCCTCGAGCACGGGCTCTCGGATGAGAAGATGGAAAGGCTGTACAAGGAGGACGACTGGGGCGACTTCGCCGGCAGCGGATCCGGCTATCTGCAGAGCGCCGGTGTTTCCGTGCCCTATGTGACATTCGACAACGAAGATGATTTCACGACACAAGGCGGCGAGCCGCTGCTCGCGAAACTGGAACTTGCCCTGAACCGCCTCTGGGATCTGCAGTGCGGGCGGCCGGCGGTATAATCGAACCCTGTGTAACACACCAAATCAACATCTCGGAGCCGCCATGAAACGCATCGCGATCACCGCCCTGCTGTTAATCAGCTTCGTCCTGCCCACCGCTACGGCCACAGCGCAGGCCGATGTCGTACGGGCGGTTCTGTTCTACTCCCCAACCTGCCCTCACTGCCAGCAGGTGATTAGCGTCAACATGCCCCAGATCTCGCAGCAGTTCAACTCGAGCGGCGTGTGGAGCTACTACGGCGAGAATTACGACCCGGACAGCGAGCAAGCCCCTGCGCTGGTCGCGTTGCAGGGAAATGCACTTCAAGTCCTGTACGTCGATACGACGAGCGAGATCGGGAACGAACTCTACGCAGCTGCGATCGACCGCTATTCAATCCCGCAGGAAGATTGGGTCGTCCCGCTGATGGTGGTCGGTGAGACGATCCTCACCGGGTCGATCGACATCCCCGCGCAGCTCCCGCTGATCACTGAAGAAGCGCTGGGCAGCGGCGGCATCGATTGGCCGGACATCCCCGGGCTCACCGGTTACATCGAAGCGCTGCAGCCGTTCCCTGATCAGCCGGCAGCGCAGGTCGAAGCGACACCAAGCGCTGAATCAACGGCTGCTGCCAGCGTCCCGACAGCACAGCCTGAAGCGCCGCCGGAGGTGCTGGACCGAAATCCGGCCGATCTGCCGCTCGGGGAGCGGATCATGCTTGACCCGGGCGGCAACACGCTGTCGATCGTCGTCATCATCGCGATGCTGTTTTCGCTGGTCGCAGTTGGCCTGCGTTGGAACGGCCGCTTCGCTCCCCGCCGCCCCGAACCGCTCACCTTCTGGGTTCCAATCCTTGCGTTTGCCGGCATCGCCGTCGCTGGATATCTCGCCTACATCGCTGCAACGGGTAATAAAGCCACTTGCGGTCCGGTCGGTGATTGCAACACGGTTGCGCAGAGCGAGTATTCAACTGTGCTGTTGGGCATCCCGAACGCTTATCTGGGTGTGTTCGGCTACGTTCTGATCCTGGCGGGATGGCTGATCGCCCGATACGCTCCGCCAGCGACCGCCCGGATCGCCACGCTGGGAGTATTTGCGGCCGGCGTTTTCGGCACGCTCTTCGCCCTGTATCTCACCTTCCTCGAGCCTTTCGTAATCGGCGCGAGCTGCGCCTGGTGCCTGGCTTCAGCAGTCATCATCACGGCCATCACCTTGTTGAGCGCTGGTCCCGCCAGTTTCGCTTACAACAGGAAAGGCACCTCACAGCAATAAACAGCTTCTGCTGCCTTGCATGAGTCCCACCGGCTGTACGGTATGGGCCTATTCTGAACAATGCCAGCGCGTGACGATGTAACGTTTTGCGCCGTGTGCGCATCGAATCAATTGCACAGGGATTGTGCATAGTCTATGGAGGAAAAAATGGGATTTGCAAAATTTATGTCGAGCACATTTGGGCGTTGGTTGCGCATCATCGCTGGTGCGGCGCTGATCGCGATTGGTATCTTCCTTGTTGAAGGCGTATGGGGCATTGTCCTGGCGGTCGTCGGCGCTGTCCCGTTCCTGGCCGGCATCTTCGATGTCTGCGTGATCGGCGCGCTGTTCCTCGGTACGCCATTCCGCGGCCCGGATCTGCGGGCGAAGATCGAAGGCTAGGTTTACTGTTCGCTTGAAACGAGAAGAGTTTCCAATGAGGGGGCCCGGCAACGGCCGCCTCCAATATCCGGAAACCAAGAGGGCCCAGTGATGATGGGCCCTCTGCTGACCCTGCTTGCGATGTTGCTGTATGCCGCGCTGCACAGCCTGCTGGCATCTTTCGGGTCAAAAAGGAGAGCGGAGCAGGCTTTCGGCCACCCGGGGCGGCGGTTCTACCGGCTGGCGTTCAACCTGGTAGCAGTGGTTACATTCCTTCCGGTCATGGCCGTTGTGGCAGCATATCCCGGCCAGTTGATCTATCGCTGGCCGGGGCCGTGGATCATCGTTTCAAGTTTAGGCCAGCTGGCGGCGGTCATGCTGCTAATCATCGGCCTGCTGCAGACAAACCCGTGGCATTTCCTCGGCCTGCAGCAGCTGGTGGAGCGCCCCAGCGAACATGAGAACGAATTGGAAACTGGCGGCCTTTACCGCTATGTGCGCCACCCGCTTTACAGCGCCGGACTGCTGTTTATCTGGCTCACGCCAGTCATGACAACCAGCGTGCTGGCGCTGAATATCGGCATATCCCTTTACCTATACATTGGGAGCACCTTCGAAGAACGGCGGCTCCTGCGTGAGTTCGGTCCGACATATGAATCCTACCGACGGCAGGTGCCGCGTTTGATCCCCTGTCTGGGCCACTGAGTCCGATCACATCAACTGCTGACGTCCAATAAAACCTGGAGTACCCGCTTCAATCAGTACGCCTTCTCACCACGATTCATTGTGCCCCTTACAACTCAAGATCGTTTCATCGAACAATTCTGAGCACCCCGTTCGCAAGAATATTCTCCCTTGCTTTTTTGACCTGGATTGCTCATAATTAACAATTGATATTTTACAAAATCGGGCAACTATCTCTTTTTACGTCACGCACAGCCCGGACCACGCGGAACGCCGACCGACTCCCCCCCAACCTTCGACAGCCGCATCGCCCGGACTCCGTCCTAACGGTGTGCTTTGGGTTTGCCAGGCCCCGGCCTGCCCAAGCGTATCAACTACCACGAGACCGGCGCCGAAACCCCAGCCCACCGCGTCGATCGATCATCGAAGGAGGATCTGCTGATGGCCCGGCTTATCCAATCGCTGCACCTGCGCTGGATTTTCGCAGCCCTGCTGCCGATCATGCTCACAGGCTGCGGCTCAACCCCGATAAACGGCCCTCAAGCCTGGATCGATGCCCCGCTCGATGGCAGCCGGCTGGCCCTTGTTCCCCAGGAGGTCATCGCCCATGGTGCTTACCCTGGCGGCATTTCCCTCCTTGAACTGAGGGTCAACGGAGCGGACCCACAGAGCGAAACTCCATCCGACACGAGCGCCGGGTTAGCGTACGTCAAGTGGACCTGGCATCCTCCGGAGCCGGGACGCTATACGCTGGCCGTGCGTGCGCAGACGGCCGACGGCAGCTGGAGCGAGCCGTCGCAGGTCATGGTCACGATCGGCGAGCTCGCGACACCCTCACCGACACCCACGGAAGGACCGACCGCAACGCCCACACCGACCGCCAGCCCGACGCCGACGGATACGCCAACCGCGCTTCCCGCTGGCATAAACGGGCAGCCTCCGTCAACCGGGCGGGTTTTCTTCGGCGGAGCCAGCTGCGATCCCCAGCAGGTGACCTTCTCCGCCCGGGCCCGCGCGCCAGGCGGAGTCAAGGTCGTGGTGTTCTTCTACCGCGTGGAAGATGCCGCCAGCGGAGAACAGTCGGACTGGTCGCAGGGAGAAGCGATGAACCCACAAGGTGATGGAAGCTATTCCCTCACAAAGACCGGTGACAGCCTGGCGCGCATGAGCGGGTTCAGCGGCGATGGAGGGATCGTGCACTACCAATTCGCCCTGCAGCCAGCCGAGGGCCAGATCACGCGCAGCCCGGTTTTCACCGACCTGCAGCTCGCCCGCTGCAACTCGATCACGATCCTGCCGCCGATCACGTTGATGACAGCCACGCCAACTGTTCCGGTAGTGCACTGACCGTACGCAGGATCGAAATTGGAGGCGTCGGGTGACAACCGACTGTTTTGCGGAAGGATCTCTAAGGGGTATGGAGTAAATCATGAATGTGCGCCGTTGGATGATTATTGTTGCAGCCGTGCTGATCGCTGGAGCGCTTGTTACCGGCCTGCTCATCTGGAAGCCCTGGCAAGCAGCGCAGCTCAGGGCAGCCACCCGCAGCACGCTGGCCATCTCCTCACCTTCGGATGGTTCGACCGTGCCGCTGCACAGCACCGTGCAGGTCGTGGCTGGAGGGCTATCATCCCCGGGGTTCGTACACATTGAGCTGTGGGTCAATGACCAGCTCTGGGCGCAGAAGGATTTCAACCCGGCCCAAAGCGTGCTGCAGGAGTTCTGGGGCTGGACGCCATCTGGCGAAGGCGAGCATAAGCTGCTGCTGCGGGCTACGGATGCACACGGCGAGGTGCTGCAGTCCAACCCGCTCACACTGCTCGCCGTCCAGCAGGCCGACGTACGCTTTCCAATACCATTCACCGCCGAGGGTGGCGAGAGTGTCGCCGGCCTGGCGCAGGACTTCGAGACCGATCCCCAGGCGATTCTCGGTTCGAATCCCGGCCTTGACCCAGGGACACCGCTCTCGCCTGGCCAGCACATAACCATCCCGGCTCCGGTGCCCAACGCGCCACCGGCTGCACCGCAGGACGGGGCGCCGCCCGCACCTCCGTCCCAGCCGCTCCCCACCCAGGAGGCTCCACCCTCCGGCGCTCCCAGCGCCAGTGCACAGGTGAACCCGGTCCAGCTCAACCTGCCGGTCCCGCCTGGATTCGACATCAAGAACGGCATCCTCATCCCTAAGACTCCGATCGACAAGCTCTACCTCTACGCTTCGCTCGCCGGGGGGGCCTGGCAGCGCTTCCCGGCCGGTACCAGTACTTTCCTGCCGAAATCTTCCGGCGGCTATGACCTGGGCGGACTGATCCCGCCCGAAGCGCTCGCAAACCTGCCCAAACCCACGCCTTTTGAACTCGAGGCCTGGGGCTGGTCCGGTGGACAGCTCATGTACCTCGGCCAGAAATCCGGCGTGCTGGGCGATAAAGTGAACGCCCCGTTCCTCGGTACGATCACCGCCACTCAGCTCGATATCATCGGTCAGATACGCGACCAGGTCAGCTATGAAAGCGAGTGGACGATCCCCAGCCCGATCGAGGGCTACTTCCAGGGTTTCAACCAGGCTTTCCGCTGGTCAACTGTGGACGAGGGCGTCGTCGGCGGCATCTGGCAGGTCTCGACGGCACCGTTTACCCCCGGCTTGCTCTGGACCCCTGACGTCATTGCCAGCGGTAAGACGCCGCCTCCCAAGGTCGTCACGCACAAGCAAGGTTTCCCTTTCCCGACAGGACCGGAGCAGCAGAAGCTGGTACCGGCCAAGTTCCTGATTGATTTCTCCAAGTACATCGACTTCCCCGAGGGCAGCGCCCCCTCTCCGAGTCTGGGGGAGGCCATCCAGCAAGCGCTCCAGCCCGCACAGACTTCGCTGCAACGTGTACGAAACCTGAGCAGCCTGCTGCCAACGACCTTCTACGTCCGGGTCATTCCGGTCGCATCGAACAAGCAACTACTCGAAGCCTCGAATCAGGTCGTCGTACGTTACGGACCACCGGCCACGGCGCCGGTCAACGCGGAGACAGGACCACTGTACGATGTGCAGGTGGTATCGTTCCAACCCTACCGCCCGGCTGATCCGGACTATGCCTCCTGCATGGTGCTTTCCAAGCCGCTGCAGCAGTGCAGCACAACTTCTGGAACGACAAGCTTCGAGGATATCCTGAAAGGCATCAACCCTTACGATTCCCCGTCCGAACCCGAGCTCACCTGCACCACGCTGCTCCCAGCCGGCTCGCCGTCCTGCGGCTGTCCCGGCGTAACCTGCAAGTCATCAGACAGCGGCTGCGGCTGGAACCTGGCCTGCCACCTGCAGAAAGGGCTCGACTACCTTGGCGGGCTGGTCAAGGATTTCCTCAGTTGGGTCGCAAAGACCTATAACAGCCTCAAGAACGCCGTGGTCGACTTCGTGGGGAACATCGGCTGCTCCGCGTTCTCGGGCGACGCGAAAGACACCTGCAAGGCTGCCATTAACCTGGGCGTCAACATCGGCCTGGCCTATCTTGGCATTCCCCCCGAACTGCCGGAGTTCGACCAGCTGCTCGACCAGGGGCTCGAGTATGCAGCCCAGGCTGCCATCTCCGAGGTGACCGGCTGCGATCCGCTTTGCCAGGATTCCATCCGCAAGGGGCTGGATCTGCTGGCCCATCCCGACAAGTTAGTCAACGAAGGACTTGATTACGGCCTGCAACTCGCACAGGATGAACTCAAGAAACACGGCGTCACTTGCAACGACGTCTGCAAAGGCATCGTTAAAGATGCCGTCAAGGGCGACCTCGACGCCGGAAAATATCTGGATCAAGCGTTGAACACCGCCGCACAGGAGGCGGCCGATTACCTAAATAGCCAGGGCATCCCCTGCGATCAGGACTGCAAAGGTTTGATCAAGCAGAACTTGAAAGCCGGGACCGATTCATTCGATCTCGGGCCCTACGGGCAGGCAGGTCAGACAGCTTACAATCTTTGGGAACCGCATCCGCTGGCCTACGAGCAACCGGCTGTGCTCACCGTGCGCGTCACGCGCCGCACCGAGACGGCCGGTATTCCCAAAGCCGACATCGAGCGCTGCGGTCTATCGGTCTACAACCACGCTACCAACAGCGTCGGTGGCGAGCACATCGAGGGCCAGCTTTTCGAGGCCGTCGGCCTTGATATCCCGCCGCTCGATCCAGGTGCGTCGATGACCATCCCGATCCTGCTTGACCGCTCGCCATGGAACCCGCCCGCTGGCTTCTCGCCCGACCTGAAGTCGCCGCCCGGGACGATTATCGCCGGCTACACCGAGCTGGATGTCGGCCAGTGGCATTTGCTTTACTATGGATCGCAGGCTGCGTTCAGCCTGGGTGGACCCTATTTCTCGACCCTGGGCAGCGATGGCCAGACCGTCGGGCTGCCTTGTGTGTCGTCCACAACGTACAGTACAGCGATGCCTGCATCCAACCCGTGAGGTCTGAATGCTTGATGAATTCTTCGGGCGGCTGAAGTGGATTGAGACCGGGGCGCTGGCGCTCGGCATCTTGACCCTGGTCGGAGCCAGCCAGCTGGGATGGGCCTGGCTCTACACGGTCTGCATGCTGGCCTTCGGGCTGGGGTTCTGCTTGAGCGGTCTCGGCGCACTATCAACCCGGCGCGTGCGGGTGCTTGAGTTCTTTCGTGATGGCAATCCGTACCTCGGGCCCGCCGCTCTCCCCTGGGGCTTCGTGACGTTCCTGGCCGGGTTGGCCCTGTTTGGCTTCGGCCTGCTGCGCGCCGCCGGGCTCGACACTAGGCTGTTTGCCTACCTGGGAATGCATCCGGCGCCTGTTCTGGCGTTCGCCGGTTTGACGCTGAGCGGCATTGGAGCCGGCATGCTGCTCGGCCCACCGGATTGGAACGCCACGTTCTGGCGGGCGCTCCTGCACCTGCCGCTGCGTGCCCTTGGTCTGCTGCTGGCCGTGGCCGGGTTGATCTGCCTGGGCCTGGCTGCCTTCGATGCGGCCTCGCCGGGAGCGTTTGATGCCTGGCTGCGATCGATGTTCAGTCCGTTCACTTCGTGAGGAGCACAAGCGTTATGCCATGCGCGCCGCAATGGGGCAGCTCCGCCCAGTTCGTCATTTCGAAATCTCGCCGCTTCGTCCTCACCTTCGTTTTGCACCTCATGCTCTTGACTCTGACAGCGTGTGGTTTGTCGCCCGAACCAAGAAATATCGATGGCACCCCAACGGCATTCGCCACCCAAACCGAGCAGCCGCAGCCTACAGAGGCACAAACTGTACGCACGCATCGCATCGGCGTGCGCAGCGTTGGTGGCAGGGCTGAGTTCTATGACACCATCGCCGGGAATACCTTTCTGCCACGCGGGGCGAATTACTTCTACATCGTGCCCACGACCGAGGGATTCCAGGATCGTTTCTTCGGTCTAGACGATTTCAACCCAGCCCGGGTCCAGGCCGATTTCGGACGATTGCACGAGTACGGGTACAACACCGTACGCATCTTCATCGATAGCTGCGGGGGCCGGCAGGGCTGCATCAGCGATCCATCCGGCATCGGTCTCAACCCGCTCTACCTGGATAACATCGTCGAAACCATGCGCATCGCCGGAGAGACGGGGCTACACCTGCTGCTCACGTCGAACGACCTGCCGTCTGGCGCACAATACTGGAGCATTTCCGACCAGGGTATCAACGAACAGTTCGGAGGCTACCGTAATGCCCACTACCTCACATCGGAAGGAATCGAAGCCGGTGTAGCTTACTGGAACGACCTGATGAACGGGCTGGCCGCGCGTGGCGCGCCGTTTGAAAACATATTCGCCTGGTCGCTGCTGAACGAGCAGTGGTACTTGAACGACGAACCACCCTTCTCGCTGACGTCCGGTTATGTCACCACGGCTAATGGCGAAACCTACGACATGTCGAACCCTGATTCAAGGCGGGCGATGGCGGTTGAGGGCATGCTTTACTACATTGACCAGCTGCGGGCAGTGATCAAGCGCCACGACCCTAAGGCCCTGGTCACGATGGGATTCTTCGTCCCGGATTACCCAAACCCGATCCGGCAGGGAGAATTCCGCTATGTGGAAACCGCTCCACTGCTCCAGCAGGCGAACCTGGACTTCTTCGATTTCCACGCCTACCCGGGAAACGATTCGCTCGCTTCGATCGCCGAAAACTTCGGACTGCTCCAGACACACACCAAGCCGGTTTTAATGGGCGAGGTTGGAGCATTCATCGATCGCTATGATGACATCGAATCGGCCGTCTCCGGGGTTCACGCGTGGATCGCTCAATCCTGTCAATTTGGATTCGACGGCTGGCTATATTGGGGTGTGCTGCGTGCGCCGGAGGCAATCGGGGATTCGACCTGGAGTCTGTTCGACGCAAATGGCCGGCTGCTTGAAGCCCTCGCTCCCTCGCTGGTTCCCGATCCCTGCGCACCGGAATTCCTGCCACCCGAGAACCTGTCCCTGGGAAAACCGGTGCGCGCCTCAAACTCCCTGCCGGATCAACCCCCGGAAAATGCGGTCGACGGGAGTGCTGCGCAGTGGGGTGCCGGGTTCGATGCGCCGCAATGGATCGAAATCGATCTCGGCCGGCCCCGGACGATCGGGAAAATCCAGCTCACGGTCGCCCAGTGGCCGGCGGGCGAAACCGTGCACCAGATCTGGGGCGGTGCCACTGGCGAAGCGCTGAAGCTGCTGCATGAGTTCCGAGGCTCCACGGAAGAGGGGGATATGCTAGTCTTCGAGCCGGTGCCGCCCATCGAAAACCTGCAAATCCTGCGCTTCGTGACGACCAGCAGCCCGTCGTGGGTTGCCTGGCGCGAGCTGGAAGTGTTTGCACCGTGAAAGCCAGGGGCGTTGGAGCGGATTTCCCGGCTTTACGCTCCGCATGGCTCTGCCGGGACCCTGTGCTACAATCTTGATCCCATGCCAAAGGAGCACGAACGCCTGCCCCTCGCACTGCGGCAGGCGAAAATCTTCACCGGTCTCTCGGAACCCGAGGTTGACGCGCTTGCGCGCTACTTCCAGATTCGCGAGCTGGAAGACGACACCTTCCTCGTCCATGAAGGCGAGCCGGCCCGGACATTCTTCATCCTGCTCGCAGGCCAGGTGAAGATCCTGCAGACCTCGGCCGAGGGCTTCGAGGTCATCCTGCACATTCTCGGTCCGGGCGACATCATCGGCGCGCTGCCCGCGATCGGCGAGGGGACCTATCCCGCCAGCGCGCTTACGATCGGCGCGGCAGTAGCCGCGACCATCAGGGCAACCGAGTTCAACCAGCTGCTTGACCAGTTCCCACAGCTGACAAAGAATCTGCTCCGCTTCGCCACGCGCGTCGTGCAGTCATCCCACCGCAAGATTCGCGAGCTCGCCACCGAGCGAGTCGAGCGCCGCATCGCCCGGGCGCTGAGCCGGCTGGCAGGCCAGCTCGGGCGCGAATTCGAGAGCGGTATCCTGCTGGATTTTCCACTCACGCGGCAGGATCTGGCCGAACTGACCGGTACGACAGTCTTCACCGTCAGTCGCATCCTGAATGATTGGGAACGTCAAGGCGTACTGGAACTGGGGCGCGAGCGGATCGTCATTGTCTCGCCTCAACGGCTCGTGGAGATCGGGGAAGACCTCCCCATCTGACCCACTCCTTGCGCCAGCGCAAAGAAGATAAATTCCATCTGGTTTACCCTGTTCTTGTGAAGTCATCGGATCGATTCGAGCCAGCCCTCGCGTTGCACGTTGCCCGGCTGCGGCGGCAGTGGTCCCAGCTTGTGCGGACCTTCATCCTGCATCGCATGGGTTGCCCTGGCCGCGTCTACAGCCACCATCACTCCGTTATCCGCGCGCTCGAGATCGATTCCCGTCGCGCGGTGCCTTCGATGAGGCTCTTCAGAGAATGAAATTGCCCTATTCGCCTTGTGCACAGGGCAGCTGGCTGCGATCCCCAAAGGAGGAGGTCCCATGCGTCTACGATACCTAGGTTTTGTTCTCCTGGCCGCCGCTCTGGTCGTCACCGCCTGTAGCCCGGAAGCCACGCCCTGGCTGCCCACACCCACCAGCGAGCCAGCTCCGGCATCCGAGGCCCAGGTCGTCCCCGTGAGCGAATCCGGCGCCGCGTCCGAACCGGATGTGCGCTACACGCTGCTCACCGGAGCTGGCACAGGTAAGCTGGTGTTCGTCGGCCAGGGCGGCGAGATCGACGGCATGGAGAACCCCGTTCTAACCGCCGATCCCGGCGACTCGGTCGAGATCACGCTGGTCAACGCCGATAACATCCTGCACGATTTTGTGATCGATGAGTTCAACGTGCATTCCGAACAGATTCAGGATCTGGACTCAAAGGTTACGCTGACCTTTGAGGTCGGCGAAGCCGGCGAATACGATTACTACTGCTCTCTGCCCGGTCACCGCCAGGCTGGCATGGAAGGCGTGCTGCGAGTTGGAGAACCCGCTGCGCCGGTGGCAGCCGTGGCGCCCTCGATCGTGCGCAACCCCGCCGACCTGCCGGGACCCATCGGAGACCGCCTGCCGACCACCGTGAAGGTCGACCTGCTGGCCCAGGAGGTCGAAGGCCAGCTCGCCGATGGCACGACGTTCACCTACTACACCTTCAATGGCCAGGTACCCGGGCCAATGATCCGGGTCCGGGTGGGAGACACCATCGAGCTCAAGCTGACCAACGATACGTCGAGCACGCTCTCGCACTCGATCGATCTGCATGCCGTGAACGGTCCCGGTGGCGGGGCGGTCTACACGCAGACCGCCCCCGGAGAGACGCACGCCTTCTCCTTCAAGACGCTCAGCCCGGGTGTCTTTGTCTATCACTGCGCCACCCCCAGTGTGGCGCATCACATCGCCATGGGGATGTACAGCTTGATCGTGGTCGAACCGGAGGGCGGGTTGCCCCCGGTCGACAAGGAGTTTTACGTCATGCAGGGCGAGATCTACAC
>JARRJK010000076.1:0-11621 GCA_037379555.1 Anaerolineales bacterium
CAAGCCCTTCATAGCTCAGGTCGATTTGAGCGGTACCGTTAAGTGAACATCCTACTGGATCGAAGGTGCCCTGGATAACCGTCGTCACCTTGAAGGTGCAGATGAAGACCGCGTCGTACTTCTCGTAGTACATCTCGCCGCTGACCGCACCGCCGCCTGCAGGCAGGGTGATCGAGACCTCATCTCGTACGGCCGAACTGTCATTCAGCATGCTGGTCAGGGTCGCTCCATCTCCTGGCAGGTTCGACGGGATTGAATCGAGCAGCGGCTGGCAGGCGTCCAGCGCCTCATCTTTGCACAGACCCTCGAGGACTCGCTCCTCAAGGCAATCTTGGTATTGATTCGCAGCGCCCGGGTTGCAGTTCCTACCTTCCGCAAGCAATTCGCCTTGCACGCCTTCGAGGTAGTCATCGACCCAATCGCGGTCCCCACAGCCGAACCCCTCATCATGGCCGTTCTCATTCACCAACGCGTCCGATGCATCCGCCGCCTGCTGATCCTCACCCTCGCCTCGACCTGCGGCAGCATCTCCGCCCCCCATACCGAATCTGGCAATCAACCGGTCACGCTCACGGACGAACGCCCGGTCCACAACTGAACGTAGAAGTTCGGTCAGCGGACCGCCCAGCCGGCCGCGCACCCGGTCCCACATCAGGTCGAATCGCCCCTGAATCAGCGCATTAAGCGCCTGGACGCGCTTCATCACCATATCCCTGACCAGATCGGGGCCGAGCTTTGTCACCACGAAGCGGGTCACTTTGCCGATGCCGCGCAGGCTGCGCGCAACCACGTTGGCAATGCCATGCCCGATGCGGCGGAAGAGGCCGAAGAGACCCCGTCGCCGCCGAGCCCGGCTCTTTCTCAGCCTATCAGCGGCCATGACCAATTGATCGATCTTCGCTTGCTGCTCCGCTTCCAGGCTGGCCTTGATGCGTTCCGCCTGAACCCCGCTGTATAGCTCATCCGCTTTGGCCGCCTGGTCGGCGTACAGCTGCTCCCGGATACGGATCAGCATCTCGATCTCATTCAAGTTGCCGCCGTCAGCTTTCGGCGCCAGGCGAGCGAGGGCCATCAGGCCGGTCCGTCCGGATTGACCGAACGGATCGCCTGCGTCCATGCGCTGGTATACGGCGATGAGCAGCAGAGCGGCATCGTCGAGTGATCGCTCTCCACTCAAACGGCCACAGCCCGACAGGAGACCACAAACCACCATACCGAAGATCAGCAAACCAAGGATCGGTAAGCGCTGTCGAGATGGACTCTCTTGTGCTTTCATCCTGGCTACCCTTTGCGTGTACCTGCTGTGGTGAGCCTGGGGCTACCGGGTTACTTAATGAAATCACCGATATCTTCGAGCAGGCACAGCGGCGAACTTGGAAGCTCAGCACAGGTGTTAAGCGTGCCGCGATGGAGATCCATCCGGAAGGGGATCGTCTCCTCATACGAATCTCCCACGCCCAGGCAGTCGCCTTCCTGCACCTCATGCTTTTCCATCGTGCGCACGCCGGTTCCGCTCAGGATGCAGGTATTGGGATCAAAGCTTCCTTTAAAGGTGAACGTGCTGTTTACATAGCATCTGCCTTCACCGAAGAAGTTATCCCACCAATCCCAGGCTGCATAGCCGCTGACCGGACCGCCGTCCAGCGAGAAGGTGATATCGAAGTGGTTGTCGGAGTCGAGATGGTAGACGCTGTCGTCGACGATGGTCACAGTGGCACCCCCACCAACCGGCGGGATGGCTTCATAGAGCGTCTCGCACGCGGCATGCGCCTCCTCCGCGCACACGCCCTGGCGGGCCTTTTCATACACGCAAGCGTTGTATCCGGACCAATCGGAGCAGTACTTGTGATCCTGTTTCAGAGCCGGGACGGCAACCTGCTCCCAGTAGTCGTCGTACCAGGCTCCCGATGGATCGCACTCGTCGCCGCCGAACTCCGACTCGTCGATCGGAACCTGCTGCGGCTCAGCCTCCGCTGGCTCGGCTTCCCCTTCCGCTGGCAGCTGGGCTGCCGCGACCCCGGCCTCGGCAGTCTGCGTCGCCTGGCGTGCCAGCCGTCCAGAAACCCGGTCGCGTGTGCGAATCCACCAGCGGTCGAGCGCAGCTTTCAGCTTGCCCTGCACGAAGGGCCCCAGCGGCCCGAATTTGCTTGCTAAACGGGCGATGAATGTGTTCACGCGCCCTTCGAAAAGCTCGCGCACGCGCTGCTTGACCATCGTCACAGTCCGTTGTGCAAGCTCGCGTCCGACCTCGCGCACGATAGTGACCGTCGTCCTCCCGATAAACTTCGCAAAGCGGCCCAGCCCGCGGCCGATGGCGCGGAACAGACCCCAACGCCGCCTGCGGCGGCTGGCGTCGAGTTTGGCCTTGCGCGCCAGCAGCGGCTCAACCTTGGCCTGGTACTCCTCCGCCAAACGGTCGGAATATTTCTCCGCCAGCTGCGGGTCAAAAGCCGCCAGGTTTTCGGCATAGCGGCCATAGAGATCCTCGTAGATCCCCACCAGGATGCCGATCTCATTCGATGTCCGGTTTGCTTGGATGACCGGCGCCATGCCCGGTCGCAGCACGCCGGCTGCGACATCTTCACCCTCCAGGACGCGGGTCGTGCTGGAGATCAGCAGCAGCATGGCGTCGTCCTGCGAGCGGCGCGCTGCCAACTCGCTCGAACCCCCACAGCCCGCGAGGCCTTCCATAAGAAACAAGGCGATCACAAACGTGTTAACAATCCGCAGTGAGAATGTCTTCATCGTCAGCCCTCCACCTGCAGTGCCAGGGCTTCGATGTAGAGCAGTTCGTCATTCTTCAACCCGAAGGTCAGTTCATCAGCGTAGTACACCGCGCCACCGCGAACCAGCTCCTTCTCGAGCGGTACCACCAGGTAGGTCGTCAGACCAGCGGCATCGACCACCTCATCCAGGCTCATATAGGCCGCGAACTGCTCCGGCCGGTAGGGGATCGGTACGATATCACCGCTAGCTCCGATATCGAGCGGTTCCTCTCCTACCTGATCACCGTTGATGAAGGTGAACTCAAGGCCGTCGGCATAGTAGCTCCAGGTCTCAAAACGCACATCGCCAAGCGAACCATCTTCCAGTTCTTCTTCGTAGAACAGCAGCGTGAACGCCTGCGGTGCGCCCAGGTCGGCCACCACCACTTGCTGCGCCCTACTGAGCGAATAGACAGCTGAAGCTGTTCCCGGCTGGATCCCTTCCACGATTTTCGGCGCTGCACGGTATTCCGCCAGACCGCCGAGCAGCAGGATGACCACTGCACCGAGCACCAGAAGCACCCCCGCTCCACATCCAAGCAGGAGTGGGCGGCTGAGTGCGCGCGGTGCTTGCCGTGAAGGGGGGACAACGGCCGTCGCCGTGGGCGGATCCGACCGCACCCATGCTTTCCCATCCCAGCGGTGCCAGGCAGCGCCATCACCCCCCAGCCACCAGCTGGAGCCATCTGCAAAAACCAGGGTCAGCGATTGGACTTGCTGCTGGTAGGCCGCGTCACTCAGCTCCCCGCGTTGATAGCGGGCTTCAATCTCAGCCAACCGGGCCTCCAGCTTTTGGAACTCCGGCGGTCTCGTTCCTGCAGTCATTGACTTGCCTCCCTGTGATAAACGCGCACCCAGACCGCTGCCGTTGCAGTCGGTCTGGGTTGGGACGGAATGATCTCAAGTATTCGAGCTTTGCTAGGCGTGGGCGAGCTGCGCTCTAAGGAAGCGCCTGTCCCCAGTTGAAGTCCAGCCCCAGTCAGCATTCACAGCCTCAAACACAGGTTGTATCGCTGGCATCGAAACGCAGCCTGTGACACGCGCCGACTGCGCTTCGCCGGGCACCCCATAAATGTTCGCTCCGCAGGAGCGGAGCGAAGAGTATAGCTTGAACCCAATTTCGGGGCCACCCCGCTCGTTGCGGGATCTAAGGGTAAAAGTCCTTCAGGTTGACAGTGGGCACGCTGATCAGGCCTTCCTCACGTTCCCCGATTTGAGACAACCGTTCGGGTTGTACGGCCGCCAGGTACGCGATGTACGCCGCCATGATAGCATCCAGATCCTCGGGGCTGCGTAAGCTTTCGAGCGGCAGATTGCCCATCAGCAGGTTGTGGCGCGTGATCTCTTCCAGCACATGCATCGGGTTCGCCACCTCCAGGCCTTCCAGGTACAGGACGAGCTGACGCTGCAGGCGACCTTCCATCGTCTGTTTCAAGAATGGCCGCCGCTCAAGCAGCACGGTATAGCCGGCGTGTGAACGGGCCTCCAGCAGGCTGCGTTTGCCCGGCTCTTCACCCAGAATATGCTGCCGGAAACCGCTCTTCTGCAGTCGCTTGAAGAGTTCAAAGCCGGTCCGCACCCAACCCTTCGCTTCCTGCACCTCGTGGGGCGTGGAATAGAGCCTGATGTTGCGCTGCCGCAGCTCATACTCGCAGATACGCCAGTCGCTCCAGTTGCCGCCGTTTGGACGCAGATTGTAGCGCCGCCGTATATCAGGATTTGCCATCAACCCATGGTTGGGCGACTGCGGGGCGTCGATCCCGACGACAGCCGAATCAAGGCTGCCGATGAATGCCAGTACCGCCTCCATCTCCGCCTGGTCAAGCGCAACCAGATGCAGGTCGCGGTCAAGCGCGGCGTAATGCATCGGCCGGTTTCCAGCGGTCGGATCAACTCCAATGAAAAGCGCATCGGTGAACAGCATCTGAACTCCTCTACGACCCAGTCGAGGGTCCGTTCCCTATCAGCATGACTTTAGATAATTACGGAACGCGATCCACGCTTCCCGGTCGGTATGGTAGGGGGCCAGCCACGGTTTCTGCGCTGCATCCCGCAGCACGCCCTTCAGGCCATGGCCGCGGCACAGCCTGTAGGCGACATACACCCAGCGCGTGCGGTGGCGGCCGCCTGTGCAATGCAGCAGCACCCTGCGGCCCTGCGCGCGGCTGTCGCGCACGAACTCGCCCGCCAGGCGCCGGACCTTGCTGTCAGCCTGTTCTTCCAATTCCAGGTCAAGCCAAAGGAACCTGGCGGGGGGGATTCCAAGGAAAGGCGTCGGACCAGAACTCGACAGATGCAGCACGGCCGTGACGCCGGTTTGATCGGCAAAAGCCCCCCAGGTCGCCGGAATGTGCTCGCCCCCGGCGGCGTAAACTCCATCCTCGACCCATGTCATGCAAGCTCCGCTCCAGCCAGGCGGTTTCCCTGCGGACATCCCAATGAGCACTCTTCGACCAGTATACATCGTGCTTTTGACGTCGGCGAATGGCGGCGATATACTGATTTCGCTCGTTACCCCGCTTGCTCAGGAGATCATCAACATGGCCAAGAAGCAGACTGATTTCAAATTGACCTATGCCACGATGTTCAATCCGCCCGAGGAGCTCCATCAGCGCTACGATCGCGCGCTGAAGAAGGTCAAGGACGGCCTCGGCAAGGATGTCCCGATGTTCATCGCAGGCAAGGACGTGCGCGCCGGCGATAAATTCGAGGATCACTCGCCGATCAACCAGGACTGGCTGCTGGGCACCTTCCAGCGTGGCGACGTCGAGCACGCCGACCGGGCGCTGAAGGCGGCCCGCAAGGCTTTCCCCGATTGGTCTCGCCGCTCGTGGCGAGAGCGCGCCCGGCTGCTGCGCAAAGCTGCAGCACAGATTGACAAACGCATTTATGAGATCGCAGCCGTCATCTCGCTCGAGGTCGGTAAGAACCGCATGGAGGCGCTGGGCGACATCGCTGAAGCGGCCGAACTCATTCGCTACGCCTGCGATCAGCTCGAGGAAAACAAGGGCTACGAGGTGAAGATGGGCAAAGACCCCCTCAAGGGCTACTCCGCCAGCAACACCTCCGTCCTGCGGCCATATGGCGTGTGGGTCGTGATCAGCCCCTTCAACTTCCCGGCTGCCCTCACGGGCGGACCGGTCGGTGCGGCGCTTGTCGCCGGCAATACGGTGGTAATGAAGCCCGCCACCGACACGCCCTGGACCGTGCGGCTGCTGGCAGAATGCTTCCGCGACGCCGGACTTCCAGAGGGCGTGATCAACTATGTCACCGGACCTGGCAGCACGCTCGGCCAAGCCCTGATCGACAGCCCGGAGGTGGACGGTATCACCTTCACCGGTTCGTATGATGTCGGGATGAAAATCTACCGTTCGTTCGCGGCCGGCAGGTATCCACGTCCGACGATTCTCGAGATGGGCGGCAAGAACCCCTCCATCGTCTCGCGCAACGCAGATCTGGACCGGGCGGTAGCCGGCATCGTGCGCTCGGCTTTCGGCCTGCAAGGCCAGAAGTGCTCAGCCAACTCCCGCATCTATGTCGAACGACCGGTTTACAAGGATTTTGTCAAGCAGCTGGTCGAGGTGACGGAGAAGATCGAAATCGGCGACCCCACGGATCGCAGCGTTTTCTTGGGACCCGTGGTTAACAAGAGCGCGTACAACGATTTCAAGCGCTTCAACGAAGAGCTTTCCGAAGCCGGCAGGTTCCTGACCGGCGGGCACGTACTGACCAGTGGGGATTTCAAAAAGGGCTATTTCTGCGAGCCCACAATCGCCGCCGATGTGCCCCACTCACACCGGCTGTGGTCTTACGAGATGTTCGTGCCGATCACCATGGTCCACCCAGTGAGCAGCATCGAGCAAGCGATGAAGCTGGCCAACGACAGCCAGTACGGCCTGACGGCTGGTTTCTATGGATCACAAGATGAAGCGGCCTGGTTCTTCGAGAATATCGAGGCCGGCGTGACCTACGCCAACCGCCCGCAGGGCTCCACGACCGGCGCGTGGCCGGGATTCCAGCCTTTCGGCGGCTGGAAGGGCTCCGGCTCTTCCGGGAAGAACGCTGGCGGCCACTACTACCTCCCGCTCTACATGCATGAGCAGATCCACACGCTCATCCGCTGACCGGAGTTGCATGGCAGCCCTCGCCGAGCTGATCGGGCGAGGGCTGCCCGTTAATCCCGCATGGCTTCCCGTTTTGGTTCGGCGCTAATCCTGATCGCCCTCTTCGCGCTGCTGATCTTCCTGCTCACGCTGCAAGCCGGGCAGGCGGATGTGCTGGCGCTTCTGCTGGGCGCAGCGCTGGCTGCGCTCGGACTGCTGCTCCGCCGCCGCGGCCGGCGTGCAAAGCGCAGCACGCGCTTCGATAGCCTGCGGCGCCTGCGCGGCCAGCCGGAGCAGGACGAATTCGATTCCGAAGACCGGTAGCCTGCTCTTCGGGATGCGCTCTATCAGGGGGATAATCCATGCAATCCGGAAGGAAATCCAACCGCTAGCCGGGCTACGATTACGCCCAGCCGGGGGCGTACTTCGTGACGGTGTGTGTCGAAAATCCCAGTTGCATTCTGGGAGAGGTCATCAATGGCTCAATGCAGCTATCTAGACTTGGGGAGATTGCTGCCCTCGGTTTTCGTCAGATAGAGATGCATTGTCCTTTTGTGACAATCGATACGCACGTGGTTATGCCAAACCATTTTCATGTCATTATCATGATCGAGGCGTTACCTGTCACCCGTAGGGGCGGGGTGACCCCGCCCCTACGCAAGCAGAGCTCCCTTGGCCAGATCATCGCGTACTACAAATATCAAACCACAAGGTCGATGAACATGATACTGGAGACGCCTGGGAAGAAATTATGGCAGCGCAACCACTACGATCGCATCATCCGGAATAACGATGAACTGACCCGTTTGCGCCACTACATCCTCGAAAATCCGCCGCGCTCGGAGTTAGACCGCTACCATTTCCCGTAGGGGCGTACCTGTGTGCCAGCCCGCAGGTTGGAGCCATCTCTCAACTCTGGTAGACTTCACACATTCCACCATCCAGCGAGGAGCAGCCCATGGCCGACATCATCGACTACAAAATATACGGTGACGATTTGCAGCTGGTCGAGATCGAGCTCGATCCAGGCGAGGGCGTCCGGGCTGAGGCCGGCACGATGACCTACATGGATGAAGCTATCCAGATGCAGACTTCGACTGGTGGCGGTATCTTCAAGGGCCTGCAGCGCGCGTTCACCGGCGAAAGCTTCTTCATCACCAGCTTCATCAACTCCGGATCCGGCAAGCAGCGCGCGGCTTTCGCCGCACCTTATCCGGGAAAAATCATCCCGATCGAATTAAAAAATTTCGGCGGACGCATCCTTTGCCAGAAAGATTCCTTCCTCTGCGCTGCACAGGGGATCGAGATCGAAGTCGCTTTCACCAAACGGCTCGGCGCGGGCATCTTCGGCGGCGAGGGGTTCATCTTGCAGCGCCTGCACGGCGATGGCATGGTGTTCGTTCACGCTGGCGGGACGATCATCGAGCGCGATCTAGCCAAGGGCGAACAGCTGCGGGTCGACACCGGCTGTCTGGTGGCTTTCTCCGAGCAGGTTGACTACGACATCCAGTTCATCGGTGGGTTCCGCAATGCGCTATTCGGCGGAGAAGGCCTGTTCCTGGCCCGGCTGACCGGCCCCGGCAAAATCTACCTGCAAAGCCTGCCGTTTTCTCGATTGGCGGACCGCGTGCTGGCAGCAGCGCGCTTCAAACAAGTCGACGAACGCAAAGGTGCTGCAGGGATCGGTGGCAATATCATCGGCAACATCATCAGCGGACGCTGAACCAGCGGGTATCGAATCCGAACCAGCGCTTGGGAGCCCAGGTTGACACCAGTCTGCTACATTTCGGTGGACATCGAAACTGCAGGGCCCGCCCCCAGCCGTTTTCCCTTGCTCTCAATCGGGGCCTGCCTGGTCGAGGAGCCGCAGAATTCATTCTACGTCGAACTCCAACCCAGCATGGATCAGATCGATCAGGATGCTCTGGCGGTGAGCGGGCTCGATCCGCTGCAGCTCCATTCCACCGGCACCGAGCCCGCAAAGGCGCTGGCCGAATTCGCTTCCTGGGTGCGGTCCGTCACACCGGAAGGGGCGGCGCCGGTTTTCGTCGCCTACAACGCGCCCTTCGATTGGATGTTCGTCCAGGATTACTTCCAGCGCTATGAGATTGAAAATCCTTTCGGCCATGCCGCGCTCGACATCAAAGCGCTCGCCATGGGCCTGCTCGCCATTGACTGGATGGAAACCGCGATGGCAAAGGTCGCCGCCCGGCTTGAGACCTCCGTCTCCCTCTCCCACAACGCGCTCGAGGATGCACAGGACCAGGCGGAACTCTTCCGGCACCTGCTCGACAGAATGGAAACAGAATCCGGCTCTGCGTAGCCGTAACCCGGAGGTTATGTCGTGTCTGAAATCGATCGATCCACCCCCAATGAAGCACTCTCCCGAATCCTTGCATCCGCGCGGCGTCTCGGCGTGGAACTGGACGAAGCGGAAGCGCTGCAGTGGCTGTCTGCCGTGAGCGCAGCGAAGGGGAGTTCCGACATCCTCGTCGATCCCAAGAGCGGTGTATTCGGGCATGCCGTCTCGATGCTCGACTTCAGCCCCGAGGAGTTAGCCTATTTCCGCCGAATTGGGGAACTGGTCGAGTTTAAGGATCAGCCCGGGTTGGTGGAGACCGCGCTGGCGCTGTCCGGCTCGGCGGCCCAGTCGAAGATCCAGACCTACCCCGGCGACTGCGACTACTTTGAGCGCGTGAACATCCTGGCCGAAACCCGCCAGGCAGCATGCGATGCCCTGGCCGATTTGATCCGTGAGAAGGCGCTGGCGTCGATGAACGGCCCGACCTACCAGTTGATCGAAGTCAAGTTCGGATCATACCCGCAGGATTTGCTGCGAGGCGAGGAGTTCCACCGTGCAGGCACCCCCATTTCATGGGACGCTGCCGAGGTCAAAGCCGGCCGCATCGAGGCCAGCACACCGGAGGGGGAACCGCTCACGATCCAGTGGGCCGAGGTCGCCTCCGACCCGGGTTGGTGCAAGCTCGATTGGGTCGTCGCCGATCCGCTGCGCGGGCAGCTGGCGAACGCCAGCAACATGCTTGACGTGACCTGGGAGGCACCCGACGGGACCATCACACCGCTTGACGGATATCTCGATCCCTACTTCCAGGAGGTCTACCTGGAAGCTGAGTCAATTCCGATTTTCTCCAAACTGGCAAAACATGTGTCGGCCGATGCGCTCGAATCGTATGTCGGACAGCTTGAAAAAGAAGTGCATAAGTACCTTGGCGCGCACGCCAATTACGGCAAAGCCGCCAAGCGCATGTACAACATCTTCCGCCTCACCGGCCGCTACGAGGAGGCGGCGTATGTGCGCGAGTTGTTCGATGAGCCTGCCACTGCGCTATACCAGGTCTGGTCCCTGATCCGCACGCTCGACGATGTGGTGCAGAAACCAGGCAGCATCACGAAGCAGCAGCTCGCCAGCCAGGCTGACAAGCTGATCCTGACCGTTGTCGACGCGCTCGAGGGCGAACAGGAGACGGAGATCGTGCGTTCGCTGCTCGGGCTGCGGGCGCTGCTGGGAGAGGGCGAGATGGGGGAGGCCTGGCGGGGGCAGGTGGACGCAACGCGCGCCGAGGTAATCAACCTGGTGAACAATTTCTTCCGCGAGCGTTTGACGGCGGTGCCAGAGATACGGGACTACATGGCCAGCATCGAGGGCGGCTGAAGATGTCGGGACTCACGGATCAGGCCGGAGGAGAAAGCGGGTCGATCGAAGGCCGGCTGGAAGCCTCCCGGGAGGCCTGGGAACAGAGCATGACCCGCCGCCTGGAGTCCCTGGGAGAATCGCTCCATGGACGCAACCTCGGCCATCTCGCTGCGTTGAGCGGCGCCACAATCGAGGGGAGCGGCTTGCAGCTGATCTACTGGGGACGGTTGGTGCGGATAACCTGGCCACAGCTAACCATCGGCGATGTTGAGACTGGCGAACCGTGCAGTATGTTCGATTGTGCCATGCTGCTGTACTACCTCGACATGGCGGATGGCACGGAACTGGCTGATCGCTGGATCGGTTTCCGTGAGCTTCCAGATGGCGCGTTCTACAACCAGGCTTTCCAGGGATACAGCGGCAACCTGCTGGCCCGACGTTTCGGTGAACAGCCCGGAGCGCTACAAGCCGCCGCCCGTGCAATGGCTGGAGCGCGCCTGCCGGCGTTGGCTCCGCTGGGCTTCGCTTTCCAGCCTCTTCCCCGCATCCGGCTGGCCGCTGTGCTCTGGCCTGGTGACGAAGATTTCGCTGCGCGCGCCTCGATCTTGTTCGACGCCTCCAGCTATCATTACATGACAACCGACGGGCTGGCGCTGCTCGGCTCGGGCCTGGCCCGCCGGCTGCTGCGCAATCCGCCGAATTAAAGGCTATCCAGAGAGTTAGCACGCAGTCAAATTGCTGCGGCTATCCGAAAAAAAGGCAGGGCAATATGGACACCCTCCCCAGCCGAATCGGTTTTGTAGGCACCCACTTCATGGGACAGGATGAAGCTGAACGCCAATCGCTGATCTGGGCCAGGCTGCTTACGGCAGGGGGACACGAGTGCTTCTACTTCGCCGGCAGCACGGACCAAAGCCAGGATCGCAGCGTGGTGGTCCCGGAAGCCGCCAGTGACCATCCTGACATCACCGCCCTCAATGCCGAAATCTTCGATACCCGTCAGCGCAGCTCGAAGACAAGCGGCATGGTCCAGGCCATACGCTTCCATCTCAAACAGCATCTGTACCAGTTCATCAAGACCTTCGACATCAACCTGCT
>JARRJK010000077.1:0-4158 GCA_037379555.1 Anaerolineales bacterium
ATGATCTCTGTGATCGAGCCGTCGGCAAGCAGGGGCTCGAGCGGTCCAAGACCGAGGATCTCGGCAACGATCTGCTCGAAGAGCCGGCGCCGTTCGGGGCGCGAGAGGACAATGTTCTCTTCCTGCAGAATGGTCTCAAACAGATCTTCGATCGTCTGCCGTACTTCTAATGTCTGGCTGACGTCCATGGAGGGATCGAGCTCAGCCAGCAGCTTGTTCTGGACACGGGTTTTCAGATCGTGATAGGTGTCCCGCTGTTGTACGCCGGGCGGCGCCACCCGTCGGGCAGCGATCCCACCCATGCGAGATCCACCACCTGGTGCAGCAGGTGTGCTCCCGCTTCCTACGCTTGGGACGTTGCCGCTCTTGTTATTGCCGCCGCTCGGAACCGGCGCGTTATCCGCCTGGCCCTGTTCAATTCGCTTCAGTAACGACACGCTGCACGCTCCTTACCCGTCGCCGGGCAATACCATCTGGGCACTAGCGGTTGAATAACCGCGGTTTCTCAGCTTCTTCCTCTTCTTCCACAACCTCTTCCTGCAGCAGCCGTTCCTTGAGATCGCCAAGCAGGCTGAGCAGGTTGCGGGCCACCGGCTGCCCCTTGTCGTTCAACAGCAACGGCGTGCCCCGGTTGATAGAGGATGCAACCGCCTTTTCATCGAACGGTACTTCGCCGTCCACAGGCACCTTTAAATTCTCGGACACTGCTTCGGCAGTGATACCAGATTTTCGATCCATTCGATTCAGGACGAAAAAGACCCGCTGCTTGGGAAACTCGAGCACACCCAGAAGGTCAAACAGCAGGCGTGTATCCTTAATGGAGGGGATCTCTGGCGTTGAGATGGTCACGAGCAGATCGGCAGTATCCAGCACGGCCAGGGTGATATCGTCCATATTGGAACTGGTGTAGCACGTTGCGCACCTGCAGCGCGGAGATCTCATCCGCCATCTCTGGCCGCGGCGGAGCCGCCAGGACTCTCAATCCGCTTTCGTGATGGATAAGCACATCTGCCACGTAATCCGTATCGAGCTCCTCGGAACGGGCGGCGAGATCGACAAAGGTATTCTTGGCCTGCAGGTTCAACGCGACGGCGACGTCGCCGAACTGCAGCGCTGCGTCAACAAGAACTGTCGGGGTATCGGCGGTATCTAGACCCACGGCGAGGTTCGTGGCCATCATTGTGCAGCCCACGCCGCCCTTCGGGCTGTAAACAGCGATGATTTTACCTTGAGGGCGAAGCGGCCCTGTAAAACCACGCCCGCCGGGCCCTTGCACGATGACCTGCGGGACGGGAGCTGCGATCTTTTCCTTCTGCTCATGCGCCATGACCGACAGGGTGCGGATGGTGGAGATCAGTTCGTCTCCCGAGGGTGGTTTGGCGAGGAAATCGCGCGCCCCAGCCCGCATTGCCCGCCGCACATAATCGGCATCGTTATTGACCGATAACATGACGATCTGAGCGAAGGGGACATCGCGCAGCAGCGCTTCCGTAGCCGAGATGCCGTCCATGTCCGGCATATTGATGTCCATGATGACGACATCAGGCTCGGTCTCACGGGCGAGATCGATCGCCTCGACACCCGTACGCGCAGCGCCGACGACGAGAACATCCGACTCAAACTGCAGCAGTTTGCGGATGTTCTCGCGCGTCTCGGCGATATCATCGACAATCAGTACGCGGATGACATTCTCCGCGCTCTCGGTCATACCCACATCTCCAATGTCAGGACGCCAATATCAACCTTCATCTTTGTTCTACTGCTGCGGTACTGTCGGTTGCGAATCATTCGGAAGCTTGGGTTCAACCAGTTGATCAACGCGCGGCTGCAAGCTGAACGAAAGCCTTGAAGGAACCGTGATATTGTAGCTCTCGATCAGGTACTGCAGCGTTACGCTGATCGTCTCTGTGGGCTCGGAGTCATTCGGTGCCCGTAGCGTAAGAGTTAAGTCCGCGCCGACCTTCATCGCCCAGTTCAACGCCAGAGCGTCTTGTGGCGTCACAATCAGGGTAATGATATCCGGCGGCTGAACTTGCGTAGCGACCACCTGCTGGCCTTCCTGTCCCGCAGGAGCACCTGCACCTTGCGGCTGTTGCTGCGACACGACCTGCGTCGTCGCTTCACCTTCCAGAGCGAAGGTGCCCACATGCAGCACCTGTGCGCTGTCGACAAGCCGCTGGGTGACAGCCCGTGGACGCTGTACCTCGTTTGGCACTACGTGGAACAGCGCGCCGGTCTCTTCTTCCTCCACGACCTTCCCCAGGATCACTTGGTTGCCACGATCCTTGTCCTCATACTCCCCGACATTGCCCGTTATGCTGGGCGAGGGGAATTCTGTCGTGCCCCCTGGTGCTATAAGCGGGGTCGAGAAGTTCGGCAGGATTGTCTGGAAATCAGGATCGACATCGACGACGAGCATCGAGACCAACACATCGACCACATCGCCATCTTTAAGCGCATAGGCGACACCCGAAAGCCGGTCCATGGGAATCGCGATCGCTGTGTAACCAGCCGGGATTGCGAGCGACGCGTCCGAGCCGCCGGCCAGGAGATCACCCGTGCCTTCTGAGATCATGGCCTCCGTGATCGGAACACCGCGACCGATATCCTGCCGGGCGATGCGTCCCACGACCGCGGAACGGATGGCTTCCTCGTCATTGCCGCTGATCATCGTTTCGACGACCATGTTGGCAGGCATGCGCGACATGACCACCCCGTCGTCCGGGATGCGGGCGCCGCGTGCGATGTCCTGGGCTGCGATTGCCACGAAGACGACATCGGGAGCGACCACAGGAGTTTGTTCACCCTGGGCTGGCTGTCCACCGCCACCGCCGCGGGTGAGAAGATAGATCGCTGCAACACCCAGCAGCAGGATGATGGCGAACAGAATCAAGATTCTTGGACGGCGCATGTGGCCTCCTTCATGTACGAATACGACCGTGTCCGCCCACCCGGGGTGGACGCGCGTATCTTACCCGCTTGACTCTAAAAGTCAAGTTGAGCCTACTTTATCACAGGTGTCGCCGGATCCTCGCTTACATTCCCCTTACACAAGGAGCCCTATCCTCGATAGGGCTCCTGTCCTGAATCACTGGGAAGCATAGCTCCCCCAGGTTCCGGCCAATCGAGATGTTAGATGTTCGTAACAATGTTGCTGAAGACGTTACCGATGGCCGGGCCCAGCAGCGCGAGAATGACGATCACGACGACTGCAACCAAGACAAGAATCAGTGCGTACTCAACGAGACCTTGGCCTTTCTCCTTCGGTGCGAACAACATATCCCTCACCTCCCTTCTGTGATGATTTCGCCTGTTTTCTGTTACAAGCTCGTAGCCATTATAGGCATCTGGTAGCCCGCTTTCAATAGGACCAATTTCCGAGGGACACGGGTACGGGTACCCCCAACCCAAGGGCGGCTTCTCCCTGCGATCGGGCTCCTCGAGCTGGCATCTGCGTTTAAGCTTCGGTGCTAAGGGTGATTGAGATGCGTGTGCCCTCACCAGGCTTGGTGTCGATCTCGAAATCACCGTCAAGCTGCTCAATCTGACGCTTCAAGCGATCAAGCGCCCGATTCTGCATATCCTCAGTTTCCAGGATCTCTGGATCAAAACCACGGCCGTTATCTTCGATGGCACAGCGCACCTGGTTTTGATCCATATCGATAATGATCTTGACCTGTGTAGCCTGCGCGTGATCGCGCGTGTTTGCCAGGCATTCCTGCACGGTACGGAAGAGAACAACCTCACGGTGCATCGCCAAGCGCCGTTCGGTACCGGTATTGACAACGCCGATATCCAGACCGGTTTTCTCTTTAAAGGCCTCGGCGTACCGGCGGACGGTAGGCAGCAGTCCCAGATCATCGAGCATCATCGGTCGCAGCTCGAAGATGAAATCACGAACCTTCGCAAAGCTTGAGGTCGCTGCTTCCTTCAGATTTGCCAGCTCCTCGCGCGCTTGATCTGGATTGGTATCCATTAAGCGGTTCGCGATTTCTGTCTGCAATATGAAATTCGACAACACCTGGGCAGGGCCATCGTGGATCTGCCGGGAAATTTTCCGGCGCTCGTCTTCCTGGGCCTCGATGATCTGCGCTAGAACCCCTGCCGTGGAAGGTTCATTCTCGTCGTCGACCTCTACGGCGGTCCGTCCCCCCATAA
>JARRJK010000077.1:4229-7422 GCA_037379555.1 Anaerolineales bacterium
CCGCGCATGGTGAACAAGCGCTGCTGCGCATCCAGCGCAGCTTCGTAGTTGTTGAGAATATCCTCGCGTGGCACGGTATCAAAATGCTGCTGCATCTGGTGCAGACGGGCGGTGATATCCGCGTTGCGCGCCCCGAGTTTTTCCACCTCGCCTTGACTCTGCTCAACGAGGAGCGTGATCTCCTTCATCTTCGCCTGGATAGCCTCAAGATCGGTTTGTGACTTTTGGAGAAAGAGCTCTAAGGGCGATAGTTCTTCACCGGTATCGGATTCGGTCATGGCGCCTCGCGGCTATTTTCGAGTGTCCTGGAGTCGAACCCATCCGTGCCGCAATGCGTAGACTGCGGCCTGTGTCCGATCTTCCACATCGAGTTTATGAAGGATGGCGGTCATGTGGTTCTTCACGGTTTGATGGCTGATGCCCAGTTTAGAGGCGATCTCCTTGTTGCTCATGCCGCGCGTGACATATTGAAGGATTTCCATCTCGCGTGGAGAGAGAGGAGTAAACGCTTCCACATCGCCCTCCAGATGAGGCCGTCGAACCGTCTCAACGCCTCGTGAAAGCCATTCGTCGAGTCCCTCTGCGTCGAAGACCTGGTCGCCAACAACGAAGAAACCACGAGCGACCTGGCGAACGATGTCCACCAATTTACCGGCTTCGACATCCTTCGAGCAGTACGCCCGCGCACCGGCGCTGAAAGCGTGCAGCACCTGTTCGACATCGTCGTAGGCTGTCAGGAGCACGACCGACGTGTCGAGTCTCTCGCTGACGATCTGACGCGTTACCTGCATGCCGTTCATTTTTGGCAGGTTCACATCGACCAGCGCGACCTGGGGTCGCAGTTCACGGATGAGTTGAACTGCCTGATCGCCGCTCGTACCCTCCGCAAGCACGTTCAGGTCTTCTTCTGCATCAATCACACTGCGAACGCCTTCACGGAAGAGAGGATGATCGTCTACGATGATTACTGTATAGGCTTCCATTCATCAACCGCCTTTTCTGGACGCGGCGAGTATAGCACAGTCAACTCGCGTCGAGCAAACTTCAAGGGCCGAGCCTGTAAACCGTCATGTTCTCTCCGTCGAGCTGTGGACTGTACTCACCCTTCGAACTGTACACCACCTCCAGATCATCGGTCAGCTCGGGATACCAGCCCGGAAATGTCATTAAATAATCTGCGCCTTCCTCCTTCAACAGTTGGGCCAGCGCAGGCTCGTCCCTTAAGATCGGGATGACCTGTGGTGAGATCAGTCCGGCCAGATCAAGGAGCGGCCGATCTCCAAAATATCCCAGAGCACCGATATCATGCGCTGCAATGAAGGCCTCACGCTTCGTGTGGCCAGCGATCCACCTCGCCGTCTTTACCATCTCGGTTTCTATAATTGCAACATCCATTCCATAGGCACGTGCTCCCAGAGCCAGGAACACGATGCCGACGACTCCGGTGCTCAGCGCCCAGGCTCGCGCCATGATACGTGGCCACGGCCCATTCTTCATGCGTGAAAATAACTGAAACGATCCTTCGATCCCTAACACGATTAGAACCGGGAGGACAGGCATGGCGTAGCGACCGTGCTGATAGGTTACAGGCAGGCGTAGTGCGTACGCGCCGAGGAATGTGCACGCCCAGATCGCTGGTCCCAGCCTGCCCCATGCACGCTCCCGTACATCCCGCCAGACACTCCAGAGTGAGCCCGGTAGAAGCAGAATGCCAAAGCCGGTGAGTGGCTGGATGGCTTGAGCCATCAGTCTTTGCAGCAGCGGCTGTTCGCGCAGCACCGCGTATTCGGCTTGTTTCGCGTAGAAGGTTGTGGGCCAGTAGGTCCCTTCGAGCAGGAAGTTGAACCAGAGGTAGGGCAGTATGGCTAGAAAAGCTCCAGTGAAAAGCCAGAGCAGCTCACGCACGCGATCTGCCGTTCTCCTATCCGGTTGAAACAGCAGGACCCAGGTTCCGGGGATCAACAGAGTCAGCGCATCGGGCCGGACCCACGCTCCCGCCCCAATGAGCACGCCCAGCCAGACCCGGGGAAGCTTTGATCCTGCCATGAAGGCGAACACCAGACATGCCAGGACGGCGATGAGCAGGATCTCCATTCCGGATAATGCAGCCCAAAGCAGGTGCCACTCAAGGAGTATCAGCGCAGCCACCCAGATCCAGCCGCCTTTGAACTCGGGATTCCGTCTCTGAAACCACAATCCTCCCGCCGCCATCAATCCGACCTGGATACCCAGACCGAGGAGATACGTCCAGACCAGAGGCTCAATGTGGAGAGAATACCCCATAGAGATCAGAGCGGTCCATAAGGGCGAGGTCGAACCTGCGCTTGGCTGGCCAGAGGAAAATGCCCAGATTCGGGTGAGGGCTAAATTGCGGGCATACGTCTGGTGGATCCAGGCGTCATCCAGCGGAAAGCCCGGTCCTGCAAGCCTGGAACTGTAGAACAGGTAGCCGGCACAGGCAAACAGCCAGACCGGCAGGATAAGCCAAAATATGGTTCGACCGCGAATCCGAACCTTCATGAGCCCGATCCGTCTGCTGCTAACTGGTACATCCGGAGCACAGTGCCGTCGCGAGCCTTCAGCTCGCCTGATGGCTCCAGCCAGGTCGGGATCTCGCCTTCGTATAGATCCCGCAGCCCGACAGGATGGTTGGCATCCAGAATCACCCACTCAACGTCATATCGCTGGAGCGCTTGAAGGAGCGACTCTGGACCGCCACCCGGAATAACGATGGCGGAATTTCCCGTTGCCACCCAGTATCCCGGAGGGTTGTTGATGGCGACAGGTTCACTCCCTGCGCCAATATCCGCCATGAAGTCCCCGACTTCACGATAGGTCCGCTGAGGCCAGTTCCAGCGTGGATCCGTCGGATCACTACCGATTGCCCGGCTGAACATCGTCACCAGGGTGAACAATGCAGCAAGCCCGATCGCCGATGGATGGAACAATGACCTCGCCCGATTCAATTCCCACCCACGCCGCCTAACCCCCCATTCAATAGCTTGCTCAAGCCCAACCGGAGCCAGGCACCAGACGATCGGCATCAACGCCGCGCTGGAATGAAACACACCTCCATTCATCCCCGCAAACGGGAAGACAACCGACATCAGACCCAGCACCGCCAGGGCATAGACACCCGCCGACCGAACCAGAAGCTTGCGACGCTGGATGTAGGCGCCCCAGATGATGAAAG
>JARRJK010000077.1:7463-22372 GCA_037379555.1 Anaerolineales bacterium
AGGACTGGAAGGTAATGAGCTCAGGAGGATAACTGAAGAACTGCGGGTATGAAGTCAGCCAGAGTGAACGCCCAACGCCAGGCGCGAGGGGTGAGCCGGCGACTGAAAGATTGCGAAGGAACCAGGGACCCATGGGAAGAAGATAACCAACCACCAACATCAGGATCCAGGGGGCTTTTCTGCCGGATCGGACGAAAATGGCAGTTAGTGCCGGCAGGAAGAAAAGCCATCCATCCGCTCTTGCGAGGTGCGCTAGACCGATAAATACTCCGATCAGGAACCAACGCCATAATGCGCTCGCTGCAGGTCTCGTCCCAAGGATGTAAAAAATTCCCAGCCCGAGCCAGGCATATAGAATAAACATATCGGTTGTAAGAAAATACGGGAAGAAAAACCCTGAAAACGCAGCAAGCCAGCCTGCCCGCCACGCATGATCCGGATGATCGAAAACATCAAGAGAAAGCCGGGCAGCCCCGACTGGAAGCAAAGCTGCCAGCAGCAGGAAAGGCAGTTGGGCTATCCGGAAGCTGACACCGAACAATGACATCGGTAATGCGGCTAGGATCGAGGTAAACGGCATCCAGTACAGATTCGAAGGATGCATGATCCCAGCAGGGTCCGTAGCATAGGTCCAGATAAAAGGCTCGGTAAACCCATCGCCATGCGCAAGCCGCTGGCCGACTGCAAAATAGTAATCCGCATCCATATACCCTGGAGTGCTGACCCAGATGGCGCCAAACAGCGTCATCAGGGCGCCGAGCAGGAGCAGGATTAACCAGCGCCTCCGGCTCACTTCAGCCCGCTTCCCGCTTCGAAAATCATCGTCCTATCCAGAATCCGGTCATTAAAAATGAACAATTCCAAATCTCCCCATTCCCGCAGTTCGACGGTTGAGAAGTGATCTTGCAGCCACACCAAGGCAGGCTGAGCCTGCAACCCCAGATCGAGGTAGTCCTGGATCTCTTGCTTGAAAATCACGAAGTAGACTACTTCTGCGTCGCCCACGGCCGACTCAGGATCCGTTGCCGCAATCAACCCGAGCACTCGCTGGGTGGGCAAGGCAAGTGTATCCGAGCCCGTTCCTGGAGGATCGGCAAGGTAGGTTTGAGGGAGCTGCGGTGAATAATAAACCTGAGGCAGCATCGTCAATTTATTCGAATGCAGGATAACCGTCCCGGGCTTGTAAACCTGCTCTAAGAAATCCCCAATCTGACGGAAGGGAGCATAGGGAAAACCGCGGTAGGTCAGCTGAGAATATTCTCCGAGCGTGAACGCAATGGCCAACATCCCACCCAACACAATTCGCAGTGACCTCGGTGTCAAATCATGAGTAAGGAGAACTGCGAGCAGCACGAGAAAGAAAACACCAGCGGGCAGGAGCGCTCGAACGATGTAGACCGGTTTGATGATAGATAGCAGGAAGAGCAAAGCAATCGGAAGGACCACGAGCAGCAATGCCACCCAAACCAATTCCCGCCTCTGCTGCCCACCAGCGCTCTGTATCCGCCAGAGCTGCAATCCGAGAAAGGTCAAAATGCCAAGCGATAAAAAGAGGCCGGCATACAATGCAAACCGCTCGAGTGGCAGGCCTGAGATGAAGGCCATCACGGTTTGAAGGAGGGTCGCAATCGTCGGTGGTTCAATCCAGTAAGTACGGGCGACGCGTGCGAATTGGCCCGGCAGCTGCAATCCCCAGGGCAGGTAAAGCACGAGAGCCAGCGCTATGCTGGCTGCGAGTTTCCGCCAGCATTTGAAGTTCCGGAACCATAAAGGAGTCAAAGCAAGCGGAACAAGGAACACTGCCGCCAGGGCATGAGTGTACATCGCCAGCGCGGCGGTCACACCGAAGCCAACCCATGGCCACCACGCCTTTCGCGTGGTGCCTTGCCAGATCGCATACGCGCCAGCCATGATCCATACGCCCAGCAAGCCGTACATGCGTGCTTCCTGAGCATAGTGAATTTGAAAGGGTGCCAGAGCCACCAGGACTCCAACCAGCACAGCGGCCCTTGAGGAAAACACCCGGCTGACGAACAGCACGGTGACAACGAGCAGGATCAGGCTGATCAGTACAGAAAGCGCTCGAACGGCGAAAACGCTGGAACCAAAAAGATCGGTCCAGAGCCAAAGTAAGGAGTAGTAAAGCAGCGGATGAACATCTGAAGTGCCCGTCGCCGCCTTTGTCAGTGTGCCCTGGATCATGCCAGATAGACCGGTTTGGGAAAAAAGGATCGAGAAAGCTTCGTCATACCATAATGGACGGGACACGAGCATTGGTAAACGTACACAAAGCGCCAGGATCAATACCAAGCCGAGGAAGGTCAGCGGGACAGCTTGATGACTGAGATCTACACTTTCTAAACTCAATCGCGGGAACAATCTTCGCATTCGGTGTTCAAACTCACTTCCCACTCAAACCGAGGGGCATGAACAAACGTTTTCTGTCTCCATAAAGATCAACGATACGCTCAAGCCAGTCTACTGCCAATGGGCAATCGCTCGCCGCGCACCACCCACCAGCGCACCCAGAGCAATCCCAGAAACGTAAGCGCGGGCACAGGAAAGTACATCCAAAGGCTTTCGACATTGCCTTCGACTGTAGTCAGGAAGAGCCACCAGAGCCCGGCAAGCAGCAGGATCATGACCCCCCAGACTGCAGCAAGCCCTTTCGCCTGCCATCGGGATTGGAATGAGGAGAAAACCAGCAGCATCGGTGGAAGCAGAACGACGTAGTTAGTTGTCGCCGTTCGAAATGCGATCAAATTCGTGATGGCCAGCGTCATCCCCGAGGTCCACTGAAAGTGCCTGTCATCCGCCTGTTTGGCAGCGAGCCACTCGAAGAGCATATAGATGACCAGCACAGCGACGATCACACGCTCGAGGTTTTCACCCGCCCCCGGAATGAGGTTAACGAAAATCGAAACTGGAGAACCGAGTGCCGTGTAATCCGGATATGCGACCAACTGCGCCAACCACCGGATCGGCCAATCTGGCATGATGAAAATCGAACCCAGCAGCAACACGGTTATCGATCCGAGAATCGCACCGACCAACCTCAACCGCCGCCGGGCTGCTCCCCAGAAAAGTACGAAAGGTATGATCAAGAAAGCCATCTGTGGTTTTGCAACGGAAAGCCCCATCAGTGCGCCGGCAAGGATGTCATTTTTCTCTTGAATTGCAAGCAATGCTCCGATCAGTAACAGCGCTTCCAGTACAGCGAACTGCCCAACAACGATGCTCCGGATCCCGTGATACCAGAAGATGGAGAACAACAACACCAGGGCAATGGTAGCCGCATTGGTCTTCCAGCGCGCCAAACGAAGGCCCATGACGGCGAGTACAGGGAGACTCACCTCCAGGATCGTCATCCAGAGAGCCCGAGCGGTTGTGTACGGGAGCAGTCCAAAAGGAGCAAAAAAGATCATCGCCGGCAGGGGATATACGAAATTCGNNNTCGACGTCAGCCGGTCGTCCATAGATCATGTGCTGTGCTTCGAGACTTACTTGTTCGTCGTAAGGATTGATGCCCTCCACAAGCCAATAGTGGGCTCCCGTCCACCGTGCAAGAAAATCGTTGCCACCAGGAGAGCGCTCGGAGAAGCTATAGTTAACATAAGTCAACCCAATCAACAGACCAAACAGCACCGTTATTATGGCTATACGAATATACTGGCCGGTCCGGTTCACTTCGGTCTCCGCATTATCATCACGCAATCCGTCACCTTGTCCACTACCCCTCCGGGCGGCGGGTTAGAACCACCGCCTGATCATCGGCGAAGACTGTGCTCCAATCATCGCTCTCGGCCAGGACCCGGCTGAGCGGCGCATCGGGTTCGAGCAGAACCGTGGCAATACCCCATCGGTCCAGCACATCCCGCCAGCCTTCCTGTGCCCTCCAGGTGATCAGATATTGCCTCAACAGCTCATCATCGAACAGATCTGTGCGCCCATCGACGAAACTCAGGTATTCGGGATACAAGGTCCAGATGAGGTACGCACCCCAGTTGTAACTGTTGAAGATCGGACCCGGCAGCTCGGCAGTTCGTAGATATTCGACCGCCGCTTCCGGGAAAGCCTTGCGGATCGCTTCTTCGTTTGTACCCGGCGTAAGCGGGATCATGATCTTGAAGCTCGCGGGCAGAAGCAGCACTACGAATAACACCAGATTGATCACCCTGGCTCTACGCTCAGGAACAGGTTGGCCGCGGGCGCCGGGAAGAACAAGCCGGGAGGCGGCCGAATCAAGATGCCGGGCCAAAAATGGAGCCGCTACCAATGCATAGAGCGCGACGTTGCGCGCGGCCATCAAGGCCATTGCCATGAATGCCAGCAGCAGTACCAGCCCGGTAGGCTTAATCCCCCGCTTCGTACCGGCGATCGCAACAATACTCAGCAGCATCATGAGCAGGAATGGCTGCACCTGTGCCTGGTGGAAGTCAGGAGTCTGCCATTCCTGGATGTAGCTTTGCAAGGCACCGATTGAGACGGTTTTAAATGGATAGGAGAGCATCGAAAAGCCATGTGGATTGAGCCCCAGGAATACAGCCCCAAGCAGCCCAACCCCGACCAGCCGGAGGATTCGCTCCCGGTACCTCTCCCATGTCCGCTGGAAACCAAGTCTGCCTTGATTCCAATCGAGCACAGCGGAGATCAGTGTTCCTGCCAGATAAAGCGCGATCAGGATAAAGCCGATGGCAAAGCCTCCATGCAGATTCACCCAAAGTGCCATAAGCAGGGGTAGAAGCCACAAGAGCCGACTCGGCGATCGCCGCTCGTGTTCGAGGATCAGGATATAGGTGGCCGACAGCGTGAAGGAAAAGATTTGCGGCCGGGCTGACCAATAAACAGCTGATGTGATCGCAGCCAGCAGCAGCACGGCGCTTCGAAGCAGCAAGCCGCCTTCCAGGACTCGCCATAGCATGCCGAATGCCGCAGTGACAGCCAACGCCGTGAGCAGGTTAAGGCCAGCGAAGCCGAACAGATTGTAGGTACCATAGAGCGCGATCTCAGCCAGCCAACCCGGATACTCCCACGGCTCTCCTTGCCTTGTTAATGAATAGGGATCACGCTCGAGAATCGCCCCCTGGTCGAGAATCGTCTTACCCGCGCGCAGGTGCCACCACGTATCGCTGTCAACGGACACACGCACAGCCATCGTGAAAACTGCGAGAATTGTTAGCAAGAACACCAGGCGCCTAAAGCTCAAGCCATTCCTCCACTCTCTCTGAGGTTCTGGTGCATTCCGTATGCCAGCAAGGCTACCGGTTCCACTCGCGTTTCAGCCGGTCGATGTCAGGCTTGTTATCAAGCCCATAGAATACATGATAGGGGCCAATTGCCCTTTCACGCCACTGAATGCCCTCGCTGGCCATGAACTCTATCAGCACCCGATCGAGCGCGGCCTCCGAGTGGGTTATGAAGGCTATCTGCCCTGCCTCGGCAACGGCGGCTGCATAAGGTTGGTATCGATTATCCCGTTCGGTATAGCGGAGATCGGCATGATATGGGAGGGCTGGCACGAAGATGGTCTTCTCCCCGGATTCAAAAGCAAGCGGATAGGAGATCCAGTACGTGCTGTAGCCGCGTGTCGCCCCGGATGCCTCGAGGAAATGGATCAACTCCATATCGTAGCCATGATCGATACGAGTCGAGGCGTCAAATTGAGTGGTGAATCCCTCAGTGCTGGATCTCGCCACCTGGATGTTCGAGCCCAGGTTGAAGATCATCAAACCAGTCAGAAGCAGCCAGCGGAGATATATCGAACGCGGCTGTGTCCCGTACACGACGTATGCTCCCGCGAGGATCGTCAAAATAATGTTGATCGGGAGGAAGTAACGCCCGGATGGATCGGCACCAAAAGGGGTCAGGACGTAGCCAAGCAGCGTCAAAACTGCGACATCTCGCAGCAGTCGAATTCCATCCTGGGCTGATCCGGGAAGCTCGCGTTTCCAGATCAAATTCGCACCGGCTGCCAACCAGAACGCCAGTGCCAACAGTAGCCCTGGAACGAATAAGGGATAAACGTCCCACGGCGGGCGGAAGCCAAAGATCACACTCGTCCCAAACAGTATCAGGTTACGCAGGCTTTGCAGAATCTGGGAAAAGTAACCAACGCCGGAAACCCCGGCGACCGCGGCACCACCGAGTTCAGCAAAGAGAGCGTTAAAGCCATGGACCGACACCCAGTAGATCACGGGGCTCAAACCCAGTACTGTCCCCAGCGCGATACTTGAGATCGTTCTAACCCGCTGGGAAGGGCGCAGTGCCCGCACCCCCCGTAGCAGCATCAGGATGACTGCCACACTGAAGACAAGAGTCAACCCAAAAACCCAGAAACCCAATCCAAGCAGGAAACCCAAAAGGAATGAGATCGGCAGCGGAAACTGCTCGCGATACGCCCTCAAGCCTGTCAGCAGGATCAGATTTCCGATCAGGAGCGCCTCGCCATACCCACCAAGCGACACCGTCGTATACACGGTCAAATTGGTGGTCGGAACCGCCAGAACCAGGCCGGCGATAAGACCAGCGATCCGGTTTGGGAACAGACGCCAGCCGAGCAGGATAGTCGTCAGGATCGTTCCACAGTAGATCGCCACCTGCAGCAGGCGGATGACAAGGACTTGCTCACCTAGCAATCGGAAACCGACCGCCGCCAGGGTCGCATCCAGGCTTCCCATGTAGGCCTGACCGTAGAAGAATACCGGCCACTCGCCTTGCAGCGTGTGTCTCGCCATCAAGGCGACAATCGCTTCATCGGCATTGAATGGAAAGACGCCCTCACCGATCAATCCCAGTTTGAATAGCGCAGACAGCAAAACGATCGCGGCCGCGATCCAACCCGAGAGTCGCTTCATCGGAGGGTACTTTCCCGGTATTCCTGCCATCTATATAATGCTCATGTGAGATTGCGGCGTTTCCTTCGTCCCGAAATTCTTATCCCGATCCTTGCGGTGATCGCCCGCCTCGTATCCGGCCCCCGGATAGTTGACGATGCGTACATTACCTTTCGTTATGCCCGTAATCTGATCACGGGCGCAGGCCTTGTCTACAATCCCGGAGAATGGGTGCTCGGAACGACGACCCCTCTCTATGCCGGCCTGCTGGCGTTGCTTGGGATCCCATTCGGGGGATCGCAGGCTTCATTCCCATACCTATCGCTTGGCGTGAATTCTCTGGCCGATGCCATGAGCTGCTACCTGCTGATTCGCCTTGGCCGGCGACTGGATTCACCGTTCGCAGGCATACTCACCAGTCTATACTGGGCGCTCAGCCCGATGTCCGTCACCTTTTCAATCGGCGGGATGGAAACCAGCTTTTTCATCCTGCTCATGCTGGGGACATTGTACTTAGAAACATCGAACCGACCAATCCTGGCCGCTTTCCTGGGCGGCCTGAGCCTGCTGACCCGGCCGGATGCCCTGCTTTTCCTGGCGCCGCTGGCGCTCGAACGGCTTCGGGACTGGTGGGCGAAGACACCGAATCGACCTTCGCTGGCGGAATTGGCTGCCTTCCTGCTTCCCGTGATTCCGTGGGGGGTCGTGGCAACGCTTGCCTATGGTCAGCCGCTGCCGCATTCCATCCTTGCTAAGGTCAGCGCCTATCAGCTTCCCTCGGAGGCAGCCTTTGTGCGCTTGCTCCAGAACTACGCCACACCCTTTATGGGAAATCTGCTGTTCGGGCGAATCTGGATAGGGATCGGTTTGCTCTTGCTGCCTGCCCTTTCCATCGCCGGTTGGCTGCGCGTGATCCGAAAGCGGATCAATCTCTGGCCAATTGCTGCCTATCCATGGATTTATCTCGCTGCATTCAGCATCGCGAATCCACTCATCTTCCGCTGGTATCTCTCACCCCCGCTGCCGGTCTACGTGATGGGAATCACGCTTGGACTGGAAGGATTGACTCGCAACCAGCGAGCCCGGCCAATCCGAATGGCACTTGCAGCACTGATCGTCGTCTTCATCCTGAACGCCTGGACCCTCCGACCGGATCACGGGCCAGCCCGCCCGGCGCCAAAGATGGCGTACATCAAGCTTGAAGAACTTTATATTCAGGTCGCCCAGGATCTGCAGGGAGAGTTGAAGGACGGAGATGTTATCGCCGCTGGAGATATCGGGGCGCTCGGGTATTACACAGATGCCCGCATTCTAGATACGGTCGGCCTGGTCTCACCCGTTACCCTTGAGTATTTCCCCATTCCAGCCTCGCTCTACACCATCAACTACGCCGTCCCGCCCAAGCTGATCCTCGACGAGAAGCCGGATTATGTCGTCATCCTTGAAGCGTACGGACGGGAAGGCCTGCTGCGCGATCAAACCTTCAGCCGGGAGTACCGGCTGCTTGAGAGCATCCCGACGGATACCTACGGCTCACGAGCGATGCTTGTTTTCAAATATCGAGCTGAATCCCAATAAGCAAGACGCCCCATGTGGATGGGGCGTCAGATTCAAGCGGGGCCAGCCTTCACTCACCCAGGTAATCGGCCAACCTGCGCCGGTGAGTCGGTTGGCGCAATCGGCTGAGCGCCTGGGCTTCGATCTGGCGAACCCGCTCTCGTGTGACACCCATCTTGCGACCCACTTCCTCCAGCGTGTAGCTCTGTCCGTCAAGCAGTCCATAGCGAAGCTGGAGGATCCGCACTTCCCTTGGCGGGAGGGTATTGAGTACATCTTTCAAATCTTCACGCAGCAGATTCTGCGTCACGACCTGAGCCGGAGCAGGTGAATCCTCATCCTGAATAAAATCCCCCAGAACCGAATCATCCTCTTCGTCCGTCGGCGTCTCGAGCGAAAGCGGCCGCCGGGCAACCTGGATCATGTTCTCGACCTTCTTCGGAGAGACATCCAGCACCTGGGCCAGTTCCTCGGTAGATGGTTCCCGGCCGAAATTCTGGGTCAGTTGATGAGACACACGCAGCAAGCGGTTGATCTGATCGCCCATGTGGACCGGGACGCGGATTGTGCGTCCCTGATCGGCAATTGCACGCGTCACCGCTTGGCGGATCCACCAAGTCGCATAGGTGGAGAATTTATGCCCCCGGCGGTAATCGAATTTCTTCGCCGCCCGGATCAAACCGATATTGCCTTCCTGAATGAGATCCAAAAACGGCACACCGCGACCCATGTATTTCTTCGCTACGCTGATCACAAGGCGTGAGTTTGCCGTAATGAGGTGTTCGCGTGCCGCCCATCCATCTTCGATTTCCCTTTGGAGAGCCTTGCGCTTTTTCGGTGGGACGTAGGCACGTGCCAATTCCTCACGCGCTTCACGCCCGCGTTCAATACGCTTGGCAAGCGAGACTTCCTCCTGTGCAGTCAGAAGCGGAACTTTCCCGACCTCTTTCAGGTATAGCCCCACAGTATCATCGGCGTCGATTGTGGAGAGAACGCTTTGTTCCAGCTCGAGTTCACGCTCCTCCGCAGCCGTCATCTCCGGTGCCGATTCAGAGAGCTCTTCGTCGTGGCTCTGATCGAGAACGGTCAAGCCAGCCGACAGGATCGTGGCATAGGTATCATCGAGCTGGTCGAGATCGCGTTCAGCCTCCGGGAAAACTGCAAGGATCTCATCCAGCGTCACAAATCCGCGCTCTTTACCCTGCTCGATCAGCTGCTCGATCTGCGGATTGTCTGATTCGGGATCAGCGGAGGATTCCTCAAAAGACTCGAACGGCGTCTCTCGCTCGAGCTCCTTTTGCGGCTTATTGCCGTTTGTGCGTGTCGACCGGCGTTTGCTCAATCCAACCTTCCACTATCCAGCATACTTCTATTAGGCTGCCCCAGCAATAGTGCACGGGTCAGCCCGACTAAAATGCAATTTGTGGGCTCTCGTCTGCAAATCCTGATTCGGGATCCGGAACGTAATCGTCCGTGGCGATGACTCGAGCGAGGTGATCCGTCCGATCGGTCAGGTTGCCCTAAACCGGTACCAGGTGACAAAAAAACAGAGCACGGCAGCCAGACAATCAGGGCGGCACGTGCTCAACCCTAACCAGATTGATGTAGTGCTGACCTCGGAGAACAATATACATAAATGAGGGGGGCGAGTCAATAAGCAAATTTCAATGCTTCCCGATAGCGATTCGTTTGCTTGACGGTTACTATGGGGCAAAGTACAATCAGCCGGTTTCCCCGCTCGAAAATTTATCAAAGGAGGCAGGCTCTTCCATGCTTTCAATGCAAGGTCTGACATCATTTGAGCAGATCGCCATCTGGACCGTCCTTGGGATCGCCATCCTCGGTTTGCTCTACGCACTGTTCCTGCGTGCACAGATCCTCAAAGAAGACAAAGGCACCGAGCAAATGCAGAAGGTTTGGAACGCCATCCGTGACGGCGCCGACTCATACCTGCGCAGGCAACTCCGATCGATCCTGCCCCTTGTCGTTGTTCTTACGCTGGCACTTTTCTTCTCCGTGTACATCGTTGAGCCCTCACCAGAAGCGCTTGAGCGGTTTGCCGGAATGACGGACGCCCAGGTGCGCCTGGTCGTAGGACTCGGCCGGGCGATCGCGTTCGTCATGGGAGCGATGTTCAGCCTTGCAGTAGGCCAGATCGGCATGCGCATGGCAGTTCAAGCCAATGTCCGCGTCGCTGCTGCCGCCCGGCGATCTTTCGGTGATTCGCTGCGGATCGCTTACCGGGCCGGCACCATTACCGGCATGCTCACAGATGGGCTTGGCCTATTCGGCGGAACGATCATCTTCATCATCTTCGGCATCGCCGCTCCAGATGCCCTGCTCGGGTTCGGATTCGGAGGAACACTTCTCGCTCTTTTTATGCGTGTCGGCGGCGGCATTTACACCAAAGCCGCCGATGTGGGCGCCGACCTCGTTGGGAAGGTCGACGCCGGCATTCCTGAAGACGACCCGCGTAACCCGGCCGTTGTAGCCGACTTGGTCGGCGATAACGTGGGCGACTGTGCGGGTATGGCTGCAGATATTTTTGAGTCATACGAAGTGACGATCGTTTCGGGCTTGATCCTGGGGCTGGCGTTATGGCACCTCACGGGCAACCTCGACTGGATTATCTACCCCTTGTTAGTGCGCGGAATAGGCGTATTGTCTTCAATCATTGGCACCTATGCCGTCCGGGGAGGCCCGGGCAAGAGTGGGGATGCGATGAAAGCCATCTTCCGCGGGTATCTTTCCTCGGCTGCGATCTCCGTTGCACTGTTTGGATTGATGGCATTCTTCTACATGGGAGACAGCGTACCTGGTGGCTGGTGGCGGCCTTTCCTCGCAACAACAGTCGGCGTGCTGCTGGCTATCTCGATTGACCGCCTGACAGAGTATTTCACCGGCAGCCACGGCAAGCCGGTGCGTGAGATACGAAAATCAACCAACACCGGACCCGCGACAACGATCCTGAGCGGTATTGCCGTAGGCTACGAGTCGAGCGTATGGTCGGTTCTGGTGATCGCGGTCACGATTCTAGCCTCGGTCATCATATTCAGCGGTATCCCAGGATTCGAGGGGGCAAACGAAGTCCCATTCGTGCTCTACGGTGTTGCGATGACCGGCATCGGGATGCTGACACTTACCGGCAACAATGTGGCGATGGATTCGTACGGCCCCATCGCTGACAACGCGGCCGGGATCGGCGAGATGGCCTGGCACAAACAGGATGACGAGGATACGAACCAGGCTCGTCGGATCATGGCAGACCTGGACGCGGTCGGCAATACGACCAAGGCCATCACCAAAGGCGTGGCGATCGGGTCGGCCGTGATCGCCGCCGTCGCGCTCTTTGGCTCCTTCATCGTTGATGTCACCCGGGCGCAGAACGCGCTGGGTGTTCCGGTTGCGGAGCAGATCGCTTCTATCGGTATTCGAATTGATCTGCCGCAGGTTTTTGTCGGTATGCTCATCGGGGGCGCGCTGCCCTGGCTGTTCTCCTCGTTCGCCATCAACGCAGTCTCACGCGCTGCGGCATTGATCGTTGAGGAGGTCCGCCGGCAGTTCAAGCTTGGTGTGCTGGCGGGGAAAGTCCCCCCGGATTACAGACAGGCTGTTGCCATTTCGACGACCGCAGCTCAGAAGGAATTGATCTCACTCGCCCTTCTCGGTGTGGTTACCCCAATCGTCGTGGGGCTCGCCCTGCGCATTGAAGCTCTTGGGGGTTTCCTCGCTGGGGCGATCCTCTCAGGCCAGTTGCTCGCTGTGTTCATGAACAACGCTGGTGGCGCCTGGGATAATGCCAAGAAAGTGATCGAGGACGAACCCGCGGATCCCGCCGCCAACCGCGGCAAGGGCTCGGAGCGTCACACGGCCAGTGTTGTCGGTGACACCGTCGGTGACCCGATGAAGGACACCGCCGGCCCCGCACTGAATCCCATGATCAAAGTTGTCAACCTGGTGTCAGTGATCATCGCACCGATCGTAGTGCAGTACACGAATCTGGGTATCGGAGGCTGGGCGGTCATCCTGGTTCTGGTGGCGATCCTGATCTGGGCAATCTGGCAGAGCAAGCGCCCCGCCCCGGAGATTGTCGTCGAGGGAACTTCCGCCGGCGATTGACAGATAAGCATTTCTAAGACAAAACTACGGCCTGGCGGGATGCTGCCAGGCCGTAGTTTTTTTACTATGCAAGCAGCTTGCTATACAATCCAACCCCATGAACCATAGTGTTCGGCTAAGTGGAATGATTCATAGACTTGTCTGGGGGATGGTCCTCGCACTATGGATTGGACTTCGATCGCTGATTCCGATCCCGGCAATTGATTCGACCGGAATTCCTGGAGTCTTCGGCGCGTTATGGAGTGTCGGATTTACAGTCCAAATCGGCATCCTAGCATACGCGCTTGGGAAATATGTCAACGATCGGTGGCTAACTGCCTTTGATAAGGATTATTTCCTTACGTCGATCCTTTCGACGGCATTGGGACTAGGATTCCTGGCGTTTACTCTAAGCGGACTTGGGTTCCTCCAAATCCTTTCGACGGCATCCATCTCTGCACTCTTCATCCTAGCTGCCATACTCCTTGGTCCCCAACTTACAGCCTGTACACTGGCGCTTTTAGCCTGGATCCGAACGATCCCGGCTCGGTGGAGAAATGCAAGCCGGGTTGAGCAAATTACTGCTTGCCTCGCCATGGCTGTCGGCGCTCTCGCATTGTTAAATGCACTTGTACCAGCTTGGGATTATGACGGCTTGATGTACCATCTTGCCGGTCCCAGGGATTACCTCCTTAATGGCGGAATCTACCCTGACGAACAGATCTGGTACGTGAACGGACCTTTCAGCATCGAATTCCTGTTCACGACCGGGCTTGCGTACGGCGATGTCATCGTACCAAAACTGATCCACCTGATGTTCGGGAGCCTTTACGTGCTCTCCACCTGGGCTTTCGCCCGGCGCTGGTTTCGCCATTCCACTGCCTGGATTGCCCTGGCCTTGATCCTGGGCATGCCTACTCTTCCTATTTGGGCGGGATTTGCTTACATCGATCTGGGATGGAGCCTATTTGAGTGGATAGCACTGGCTGCTGTGATCGAGTATTTACGCGACCATAAACCAGCGAGTTTAGACATTTCGGCGATTTTTCTTGGCTTTGCACTATCATCCAAATATCTAGCGCTGATGGGCGTTGTCGTAATAGGTATGCTTCTGCTCTGGGATGCAAGGCAGCGCCTTCGTGAACTGATACCAATCATGGTGCGATATGGATGCATAGCTGGAGTTATCGCTGGAATCTGGTATATCAAGAACATCGTTTGGTTTGGGAATCCGGTTTACCCGCTCTACTTTGGCGGCCCGGGATGGACATCCGAACGGCTGCAATTCTATAACGATTATCTCCATAGTTTTGGTACCGGTCACTCCATGCTCTCTCTGCTTTCGATGCCGGTAACAATCTTCACAAAACACGAACAATTCGGTGCGGTTATGAACCGAAATGACATCCTCAATCCACTCTTTCTGCTTGGCTTTCTAATCCCCTTCATCCGTTACAACCGCATATCGAGGTTCCTTGCAGCCGCCTCCGGGATCAGGTTCTTGCTCTGGTTCATGGGTTCACAGCAAATCCGTTTCCTGCTTCCGATCGATCCCGCTCTCGCTATCCTCACCGCCGTTGTGATCATGGAGTTTCAAAGCCGCATGAGGAAACAGCCCGCGCTTGGGTTGTTTCTGCCTGCACTTTCGGTTGGGTTGATCATGATTACACTGTTTTACCAAATCCAGCTTATGCGAACGCTAAAGCCCTGGAGGTGGCTATCCGGAAGCGAAAGCCCAGCAGCTTTTCTCGAGTGGAATGTCGGCGATTTTGCAGCTACCCAATATATGAAAAATGAACTTGCTGAACATGCGAAGGTACTGTTGCTGGGAGATGGACGCAGTTACTATTGTTCACCTGTCTGCATCCCCGATCCTGATCATTTCCGCTGGGCAGCGAGCATCAGCGGATTCGAAGAGTTCCAGGATTTCCAAGCATGGGCGACCGACAGGCAGATAACCCATCTCATGCTCAGCATTGAAGATGCAGACTTCCTTTTGCAGCATGATCCGGATGGAGTAATGCAAGAGGCTATCGAGAGACTTTCATATTGGCATGATCAGGGCTGCCTTGTGGAGGCGTACTCAGATTCGTGGACGACAATTTACGAATTCGGGTGCGATGGCACGATCGGCTGATTAGGATTGAGTGGAACCGCGTTTGATCGTGGTGAACTCACAGTCGACATGAGAGCCGCCACTTCACAAGAACTTGGCAAACAAATGTCTGGCCGCCTCGCTCCTGATGATCTCTCTTTCCGACCTCGTGGCTAGCAGCCCGACGTCGCTGCTAGCAGAGCTCCTGCCGCTACTCGTTACGCTAGTATTTCTCATTGAAGCGATTCCACAAAAGGCAGGAACCGGTTCCCTTCCCGCTATCACTGGTGGCCCCAGCTGCGTTTGTAGCGTATCGGTTACTTTTA
>JARRJK010000077.1:22417-24317 GCA_037379555.1 Anaerolineales bacterium
ATTCAACCTCCCTGCTTGGATTCTCCAGCTATAGTAGAGATAATCTGGACTGCATGCGCCAGGACTGCTACCCAGGGAGCCGGAACACATGGAGACGTTCGTCAAACGCAGGACCCTCAGCATTCTCATCTTCATTCTGTTGGAGGGGTTGATAAGTCTCAGCTGGTTTAACCGCAGCAGCAGCCTCCCCTATCTGGCGCTTGGGGCGTTTCTTTTCCTGAGTTCAGTCTTGATCCTCGTGAATCGGAATAGCTTTCCTGGACTGATCAACCTCCACCCCCTGCTAAGCCTATTCGCGCTGTATACGCTGTACCGTTTTCTATCGACTGCTCTCAGTCCGCTCCCTCTCCATGCACTCGAGGTTTTCAATCTCGATTTGTTTCGATTGGTTCTATTCGGAGCACTCTTTGTCACCTACTCCAACTACTGGAAACATGGTGAATTCGAGTTCTCGATCCTCTTTATGGCTGGCATCTTCACGACTGTGAATCTGATCATCCTTAGCATCAGGTTTGCTCAGATCGCAAATGTGCCAGAACTTCCACTGCTACCAACCTTCATCGCCTACCGGCTGCCAGGCGGACTCCTAATCCACCCCAACTTCGAAGCTGCTTTTTTGAACCTCGTGATCCCTTTTGCGCTCGTACGGTGGTATCGATCGGGCAACCATAGAATCAAGCTGTTTTGGATTGCCGTGATCCTCGTTTTCCTTGTAGTCGAGTACTTCTGCTCTTCGCGCGGCGCCTGGCTCAGCTTGCTGTGCTCAGGATTTCTTACACTTTCGCTCTTGTGGCTCTCGCGTTTTGAGTCAGTCGGAACAGGGATCAAAGCGTTCCTGAAAATCATCACTCCTAAAAGGATCGCCGCGGCAGGGATCATCCTGGCTATCGCAGCGTTCGGCTTTAGCCAGTTGCTTTCCTTCGAAGTCGAACAGAGATCCCATGTCCCAATCGCAACCGCCAGGACTGCGATCTGGAAGATTGGATTCGATGTAATCAAGGAATCTCCAATCCTTGGGAGTGGACCGGGGTCGTTCCACTATCTATCTGCCTGGTTCTCGAACATCCCCCCAGGCTTCTTCCTGTCCCATGCTCACAACGTGTGGATCCAGATCCTCGCTGAAAGCGGCGTGCCCGGCCTGCTGCTGACGCTCGGAATGGCTGCCCTCATTCTCCGCTCGCTGATCAGGATATGGAATCGCAAGGACACCGCGATGCGTATGATGCTCATTCCCATCGCCGGTGCAATCGCAGGGTTATTCCTGCACAATCTCGTCGATTTCAGCTTTGACGTTCCGCTGATCACCTTCGTCTTTATCTGCTTTCTCGTCATCCTGGCTAGAACGGAACCGGATGGGCGCATCACGAACCTCAAGCCCACGACAATTGGAGTTTTGCTCCTCGCCGGATCTAGCTTGTATTTGCTGCTGGGCTGGTGGAACCATCGCGGTTCCACCCTTATGAGTGAAGGTGTCGCCGAGGCAAGCGACGGATACTGGGCGGAAGCCGCAAATCGGATCTGTGAGGCTGAGCAGGAAGTCCCAGGCTACACATTTTATGGATTCCAGTGTGGGTTGGCTCTTGCGATTGCCGCAGATAGGAACGACGATCCAAGCCTTCTCGATCATGCAATAGAGGTATACCATCACAGCGTGGAGGCTGACCCTTATTGGCCCGTCCACCGGGCGAACCTCGCTGCCCTGGAGTTCAACCAAGGCGAGGTTAACCGGGCGATCACCGATCTCTCAGCCGCATCCCAACCTGCGACCCGTAACCCGATCTTCCTGAAAGGGCAGGTTGCGCGGCCGAATTATCAAGTATCGTCGCTTCCATCGGTTCAGCGAGGATTTCACGCAGAGTCGAATTCTGCATAAACGAAGACCGGACCAACCACGGATCGA
>JARRJK010000078.1:0-11228 GCA_037379555.1 Anaerolineales bacterium
ATCGAAACGATCGAGCCTGGTTTCATAGCGGCCTGGGATACATCGCTGTAGGTCGTGGTGAGCTGGATAAAGCCAGGATGCATCTTGAACAAGCCCTCTGCGATATTGAGGAAACGGACAATAAGCAGTGGGCAATAGAACGCCTCCGTGATCTTGGCTTGTTGGCATCCTTGGCCGGTAATTATCATGAAGCAGAGACGTACTATCGTAGAGCAATCGAACGTTTCGAGAAGTTGGGATATCGGTTAGGCACCGCAGAAACAACCGTAAATCTAGGTAGTGTTGCTTTAGCCTCAGGTGATTACGATCTTGCTGACAAATGCTTTGACGAAGCTTCTTCCAGCATCAACCGCCTCGGAGTTCTTGAAGCTAAACCCTGGCTCTTAGGTTGCAAAGGTGATTTATGGCTTGCACGGGGAGATCTCCACCAGGCACGAAAGCAGTATCGGGCTGCATTGGAGATGGCCTTAGGATATAGAAGAACTTCTTCTACCTTGGTCCGAATCCTTGAGGTGGTTTCTTTGTTCTCCCATATTGGAAAGGTTGAGCGGGCTATCGAACTTGCTTCCTTGGATTATTCTCATCATGAGATTGGCCCCTTCGTAAAATATATGGTGAAACAGACGCTTGAGGAGTTACAAGGGAAGCTTCCGCCCGAGGAATTTGATGATGCAAAGCGGCGTGGCGAGCAGCTTGAACTTTGGAGCACGGTTGAGGCGTTGATCGAAGAGTTGGATAACTTAGAACAATTATAAGGTGCGCTGCATAAGGTTTATTATGTTCGTGACAGAGAATGGGAACATACCAAGATCCTGAGTAATTCATCTCGTTGATCCCCCGCATCCCTTCCCGAACCTGGGAAATACATAATTGCAATCGAAACTCGCAGTCAGCAATACGACTCTTTCCTTAGGCAGCACATCGACTGAGCAACTCTCGTCTACATAACAATGATGACTAAAATAGTCAGGTGTCTGCAGATGAAACAAATTCACTATCAACCGGTGGGGGGCTGCAGAAGTGGAATTCCCCCACAAGATCAACGTTCGCTGAAAAGGCCGATCACAATCTTAAAATGGAAAGACCGGGCGAAAGCCCGGCCTCGTTCCACAAGCAACGGCATCCGCGCAAGTGGCGTTTCCCGTCAGGACTCCTTCGTCATCGTTACGGTCCCTTCGGCGAGGCTCTCGTTATCGAAGAAGACCGTGTAGGTACCATCCATCGTGGTGTCAGTGAAGGTTCCGGAAGCCTCCACCCTGGCGATCCCGGCGGTTGGGATGATGTCCCCCACCATCTCGAAGGTGCCATCGGGATTGAAGGTCACCGTGACGTCGCCGAAAACCTCGTCGCCGGGCAGGTCGATCGTGACACCGGAGGCGTCGTATGTGCCCTGGAAGGTGATCTCAGGCGGATCGAAAGCGCCGAACACGAAGCCTCCAGGATCGAAGGTGAACGTGGCCGTGCCGTCGGGGTTGACCTCGATTGTCGCCGTCAGATCTCCGGTCGAGCCGAACGTTGTATTGGTCCAGCTGCCGCTCCAGGTGCCGGCGAATGCGGCAAGGGTGTCGTAGCCTGTGTCGGTTGTGGCCGTCGGCTCCGGCAAGGGCGTATCGGTCGGGGCTGCCATTGCTTCCGTTGGGGTGGGTTGCGCCTGCTCCACGGCTGGCGTACCGCTTGAGCAGGCTGCCAGAGCGAACGCCAGCAGCGCGCCCACTCCCAGAATACCTAAGCTGCGCTTCATCTTCCTCTCCTTAAACATGAGTCCGGCTTCGCCGCCGGAACCCCACAAGAATACTAAATAAGACAGAATCGGTCAAATATTGATTTTCACCGATACGGTTAGAGCTGTACGCATGGGTTGGGATGGAGAAATGGGGTTTGTCAGCGCGCGGCGCTGGGACGACAGTCAGGGCACGACCAGGGTCTCCTATCCAGACCGGCGTGAAGTCAACTCCTGGCTGCGAATTGGTTTCCCGTATGCCGGAGCCGCCAAGCTGAACAAAATATACAAACGGCTGGCGCCCATAGCTCAAGGCATGCACGACTGCCGAGTGACGGGCCCGAAAGCCGGCTGGGTGAGGTCGAAGGTCCGGTACTCTTTGCCGAAGTCATACTCGCCGATCGTGACCAGGTCAAACGCCCCGTCGCCGTTGAGGTCGAGGATGCCTGCGATTCGATGCGGCACTGGATCGCTGCTCGGGTTTGCCGTTGGGTAGGTCTCGCTGATGAGCGGAAGGGTGGCCACTTCTCCATCCACCAGCGCGCGCAGCAGCACGACCGAGTAGTCACCGGCCACGGCGCCGGGCGTGTCATCGTCGGCGGTGAAGCGCGAAGCGGAGATCAGCACCTCCTGGAAGCCATCGCCCTCGATGTCGAAGCGGTAGATCGAATCGATCTGAGCCACGGGGTTGCGGATGCCCGCTTCCCGCAGATAATCCGTGAGCACCGTTTCGTATACCGCAGAGGGGACAATCTCGAGCACCGTCCGCGGCTGCGGGCTCCATGGTCCGCTCACAGCGATCAGGTCCGGTCCGGCTGGCGGGGGGCTGGTGAACTCGATCCCGGGGATTCCCAGGCAGGTGCCCATCGAGCCAACCTCGCGCAGAAGGCCGGTGATCTCGCCCTGATAGCCCCCGAATCCATACAGGTGGAAGTCGATGGGGGCTGCGGCCTGTCTCGCAGCTTCGCCGGGCTGGAGCCATTCGCCATCGCGGCTGGCCCCCAGCAGGTGGGCGTTCGAAGTGCCGAAGGGGTACAGGTGCCCGGGTTCGGCCGCTGCGGGGGCGGGCGTTGGGAGCGGAGTGGTGGTCGGCGGCGGGGGAGGCGCGGGAAAAGCGCAGATTGCACCGAAGATGAAATCTGCATCGTCATATTCATCGGTGCTTGAGATGGCCTTTTCGGTGACGATGTCAGCGGACTCGAGGGATGCGGCCGGCAGGTTCTCCAGCTCTGTGGCGGCCGAGGTTCGGATGGGCGGGTCAAAGGGCGACTGCTCGAGCCAAGGGCAGCCCGACACGCTCCCATTGCGGTCGGTTTTTAGCAGCAGCAGATCGCCGACCTCGTTATTGCTCCACCCCTGCAGGGCGCGGGCGGCGATCACCAGGCTTCCGTCGCTCCCCTCGATGATTGCCTCAGGGACGACGCGTCCTGCATCGGGCCGGTAGAAGCGATCCCAGAGCACGGCGCCATAGGCGTTGAGTCGCAGCAGGCGCAGCGGCCGGATCTCATCGACCATGTAGCCCGAGCTGGTGGCGATCACAAATCCACCATCGGTCGTTTGCATGATCAGAGCGTCGCCTTCCTCGCCGCCATCGAGCGCGCTCTGCCACAGGATGTCGCCCTGAGAATTCAGGCGCACCGCCCAGACTGCGACATAGCGGGCAAGACCGCCGCGCAGGTAAGGCACCAGGGCAACGAAGAGCGCGCCGCCGTCACGTGTGCCAATAATCGACACGCCCTCCGAATGTACGTCCGAGCCGGTGTAGGTCAGGTCGAAGCGCCGCAACCAGGAGGCGCCGCTCGCGCTGAGCCGCTGCAGGAAGAAACCCTTGTAGTCGATCGGCCCGGCGGACCAGCTCGCGTCGGATGTCTGCCAGCGGGTTTGAACCCCGTCCGGCGTGCTTCCAAAGAGTGCGCGCTGCTCAACCAGGGAGCCATCCTGCGCCAGCAGGCTGGTGGGACCGCTGAGGACGATCGTCCGGCCGCTGCTTCCGGTCTGTGTTGATTGTAGAACCCCGTAGTAGCTCTGGACAGGGCTGCCCTCAGCATAGCTTATGGGCTCATACCACTCGAACCCGCCATCCGCGTCGAATTTTGTCAGCCCCCAGTTGTTGAACAGCACCAGGCCGCCATCGGCGACTTCGAACGCGCCGCTGGTGTTGTAACCGGAGAACTGCTTCTGCCACATGATCTCGCCGCGGGCGTTCAAGCGGAACAAAGCTGTCAGATCGGACCGGTGCGGCTCGGCCCGGGCCGTCAGCAGATAGCCGCCGTCGCGCATGGGATCGAGGTAGACAAACTGCATCCCGGGCAGCCGCAGCAGCCAGTAGTCGGCGCCAGGGAAGGGAGGTCCGGCTGTTGGTGTTGCAGAAGGCGGTGCGGTCGGGCTTTCTTGAGCCAGGTCTCGAGTCGGCGTTGGCGTCGGAGTGGCATAGGGTGCTGGTGTTCGGGTTGGCGTGATGGTCGGCATCGCTGGCCAGCTGCCGTAGAAGATCAGTTCGCCGCGCAATGTGAAATCGGTCCAGAGGCCGTCTCCATTCGGGTCACTGCCGGGTGACTCGATGTCGACCTCATCTAGGCGCAGCTCGATCGCGTGGACTTCATAACCGGCGAAGTCGACGCGATCGCTGCCCCCCGGAGGTTTTTGTGTGAGGAAGCTCAGTTCTGATTTCCGGCTGGCGCAGCCTCCGCTGTCGGACATGACCTCGATAGCCACCCAGCCATTATGCCCATCGGTGAGAAAGGTCACGGCGTTCTTGAACGCCGGGCCGGAATCCATGGTGATCCGCTGGAGCTCCTGGCTGCCCTCGAGTGTTCGGTCGATCAAGGTCACATCCGGCCCCTCGTAATCTGTAAACCGGATGGTGTAGCGCAGCTCGTCGTTGACGCCATAACCGCTGCACTGTTCCGTGAGATCGATGTGGATGGAAGGGGGCGGGGCGGTTTGTGTGGGTGAGGCCGATGCCGCAGCCGGTGGTGGGCTGGCCGGCGCAGGCGGCGTCAAGCAGGCCGCCAGTAGTGCGGATCCGATCAGCAGGGCAAATGTCGATCGGCGCATGTTCTTCTGAACCCTCTCCGGTCAGGTGTCAGTGGGCCGTGACCAGCATACAGGGGATCGCGCGTGTTGTAAACAGGCAGGATGATTTTCGCCACGCCAGTCTGCAGGACGCAAAGCTGTAAGGCGCCGGCTGGTGGCCAGGCGTTCTTCCCGGCGTGTGCATGTGCAGGTGCGGTTTCACCAGGCCAGGGCAGGGGATCCTTTTACGTACAAGCAGTTGGGAGAGAAGCCGGAGCCAGGCATGGGATTCCCGGAACGAGCATCGCCTGGATCGGATCGCGCTCTATGGATCGATCAGGCTTCCACCGCTTTCTTCGTACAGGTTTTGGTTGTTTTGACAGGGCTGAGCAGCGAGTGTATCTTCGCGGCGAACCGCGAGAGTAGAGCCCATGCACTACACCATCTACCGCACTTCGATGCAGCTGCTGCAGGACGCCGTGCAGCAGCTGATGCTCGTGCCGCTGGACGAAATGGAGGAGTTCCTGGTCCGTCTCATGGATGCCTCCGGGACCGAGACCGAGCTCGAGCAGCGCAAAATGAAAGCCGCTGACGGCCAGCTGGCGCTCATCCGCCTGTCGCAGGTCTTCGCGGCGGGGGTGCGCTCGCTGCTGGAAGCGAACCAGATAGATATTTGAACAATGGTCCCGGTGCATCAGAGCCCTGGCCTCTCAACGCGCTCACTTCAGATGGATCGACTGGGACGGGCGATGGACTCTATCTCCAATCCCCCGGGCGAAATTCAGCTGGACGTACGTTCAAGGGTGGATGGATTTGGGGTTCTCAGCATAAGACTGTTTCACGTAGACGCATAAGATAAAAATCGCTTCCTCAAAACGCAGTCGGCGGCGAACCAGCAAGTATCATTGCTGCCCTAACTCCCGTAAAATCAGAGCAGTCAGGCTGGGCGCCGTTCGACTGCTAAACATTTCCAGGTTCACGGCGGAATCGATCGCCTGCAGCGAGCAGCCGTCAGGGGATTGGCAGGATACTACCAGGCGTCAACTCTCCAGGCGCAAGGCAAACGACGACCTGGATTCACACCCGGGGTGCTGTTTGGGAGTACTCATCGATGAAGCATAGATTCTGGATAGGGGTGCTGCTCCTGGCTGGCGCTTTGAGCGCTTGCAGTTCTGAGGTGCAGGCGCCCGATGCGGTTGGCCCGGCCTCCCCGGAGGCGGTCGCCCTCTCGCTTTCCACGGTCGATCCGGCGGAGAGCCTGGGGCTCTTTGAGTATGACCATACCTCCCCGCTGGACATCCAGGAGGAGCGCCGCTGGCAGCAGGACGGCGCTCAATGGATCGATTTCACATACGCCAGCCCGCTGGGGGGCCGTGTCCCGGCCCGCCTGGTCATACCCCGGGGCGCCGGCCCTTTCCCGGGGTTGATTCTTCAGCATGGCGGACCGGGCACGCTGGAAGATATGGACGGCTTCGCACGCGAGTTTGCCCGCTACGGAGCGGTGACGATCATGATCACCAGCCCCTACCGGCGTCCGGGCGGCTGGTTCCACACGCAATATATGGGCAACACCTGGCCAATGTTCACCCGGCGGGACCTGGAGATCAAGATCCAGACCATCCTCGACCTGCGGCGGGCGGTGGACATCCTTGAGGAGCGGCCTGAGGTCGATCCGGACCGGCTTGCGTATTTCGGGGTCAGCTGGGGCGGATCGATGGGCGGGCTGCTGGCGGGGGTCGAGAACCGCCTGAAAGCCTACGTGCTGGTGGTGGGCGATGGTGGATTGGTCGAGCACACGGCCGAACCCGGGCCTAACGGTCTCAAGGTCCACTTCAGTGCGGAGTGGGCGGCTATGATGTGGCCGACCGAACCGCTCCACTTCGTCGGCCGGGCCGCGCCGGCGGCGTTGCTCTTCCAGAACGGTCTTTACGACACTTTCGTGCCACCTTCCGATGCGCTGCGTTTCTATACTGCGGCGAGCGAGCCCAAGACCATCATCTGGTACGACGCCGGGCATGAGCTGCCCTGGTCCTTTGTCGAAGACGCCGCCGATTGGCTCCAGCCATACCTGGGAGATCGCCTGCTGCTGCTGGCCCCCAATTACCGCCCCAGCGCCGTATTCGCTGACCGGGCGCTTCTGGCCGCGGCCGTAATTCCCCTGGGCATCTTCCTCGTAGATGGCATCCGGCGGAGGAGGCTTAACTGGAGAGATGATGGGTACTGGTCGCTGGTGATCCTGCTCCTGGGTCCGCTCGGCTTGGGTATCTTCTGGCTGGCAGGAGCAGCGCATGACGCCCGGCCGCAGCGTGCGGTGCTCCCGCAATGGCGCACGACGCTGTGGATCTCGACCCGAACCACGGTCGGCCTTGTATGCGGATTGTGGATCGGAGACCGGATCAACGAATTCGTAATCGGACCGGATTTCCGCATCCGTTTCCTCGAAGTTTACCTTGCGGTGCTGTTGCTTGGTTGGGTCTCCAGCCTGATTGGAAGGAAAAAGCAGCGGATATCCTTCCCGGGGTTCGTCCTGGTCGCCAACGCATTCTGGGCGCTGGCAGAGCTCCTTCCGATGATCTTCTATGACTATTTTCGCGGTTCCTTCTGGCTCAGGTATCCCGCTTCGACAGCCCTCGGGATCTTGGTGGCTTTCCCGTTGCATCGCTGGCTGCTGCGAAACGGCTGGGCGTTGCGAACCGACACCGATGAGGTTCGAGAAGCAAGAACGGATCAATCGAAAGCGATGCTGGCCGTCCTGCTGGCCGCCTCTTTTGCTGCTGCTCTGGGGATCGTCGTTTTGATCGTTCACAGGTATTCAGGCCTGAGCTGGGGCGAGAGCCTGGGGCTGCTGTTCGGAATCTCTGAGTGAAGAGCCGGGTTGCTTCGCAGGGGTCCGGTTCACTGCCCTGAAAATGCAAGCCAGGCTGTTTGCGACGCAGTCCCTCCGGATTCCGCGTTATGAAATAAATTTCCGGATGATCGGGATGGAAACACCAACGATGAGAAGTTCAAATCCCAGGATAACGGGGGTTAGCGTCATGACTGTTGCGCCCAGGCTGCAGCCGTCGACCAGACAGATCGTGGCCATGAAGGGGAGACCGAACACGAGCAGGAAAACGCCGATCACGATCATCACGGCAAGGTGCCTGTTTCGAAGCTGCAATCTGCTATCCATCCAAGAGCCTATGCCAGCTCCAAGCAAGATTAGGAAGGCCAGAAACAAGACCAGGCGATTCAGATACATCTGGCTCCTCGGTCGAGTCTGTAAAAGTATATAGCACCTTTCTTCGATCACATGCGGAAGATTCACAGGCGGAGAAGATCTGAACGAATAGGGTGTTGAGAACGGCTTCGCTTCCAGCGCTCAGGACATGTACCGGTACGTCAGACGCTGTTATGCGGGCAAAGGCGCATCGGAGGGCAAGCCGGAGGGCGAGAATCCATATCGGGTGGGCAGCTGTACAGCTAGGTTAAGACGAGGGTGTTGATCCGGCCCATGCATTCGGTATGAACCTGCATTGGTCTGCTTGAGCGTGCTTTCGCTCGAAACAGTTGGGCGAGAATGAACTGCTGGGGGAAAAGAGCTGCCGATGGTCCGCGGCAGCGCTATCAGCCGGGCAGCGGGGCTGCTTCGAGTCCGGTGGAGGCAACGCGCTCGAAGATCAGCTGTAAATCGGCCCGGGCGAGTACTTCCGGCTGGAAGGTCTTCTTGGTCCAGCGCACCAGTTTGATTATGCCGCCCTCGAGCTCGATCCCGGTGATATCCCCATCGGCGAAGCAGCAGCAGCCGGTGTTGAAGTAGCTCGGTTGCGACATCCGGAACCCCTGCCGGTTTTCCAGCACCTTGAGATGCTCCACCTGTGCGCGGGCGCGGGCGATCAGTCCGGGGTCGCCGGCCTGTCGCGCGGCATCCAGCGCCCGCAGCTGTTCTTCCACCTGCAGTCCCGGGTCGAAGATCGGATGGTGGGTGTGGCCGGCGATAAGGACCAGCCCAGGCTTTGATACAGCCCAGTTGTACAGCGCAATTCCATGCCGCCGGCGCAGCGCAAGGGAGGTGGCGGGCGTATTCGGGTTGAAGTGTGTGAGCCTTTGGAGCGGCCGCCAGATGTATCGATCCAGGATGCGGGTCAGCCCGCTGAGGGTATCCGCAGCGAGCGCACCCTGGTGTCCATGAGTCAGCAAAATCTGTCCCATCGTTTCTCCATGGCTTTGGGCATCGAGCAGGAAGCTTTCTTCAACCCGGATCCCGGGCAGGAGCGGGCCGAGGTACTTATCGACCTGGGAAGGATGACGCCATTCATCATCATGGTTGCCCCAGACGCGCAGTAAGCCTCCCCGGGTATGAAAAACACGCTCGAGTTCGTAGGTTGCATGGTACGTTTTAAGGACTGGCTCAAACCGGTTCTCCCAGAACTCTTCCACGTCACCAAGCAGGGCAAGTTTGTAGCCAGCCTCGAGGTAGTAGCCCAATGCAGCATGGTACGCCTGCTCTGCATGGGCGAAATCATCCGATGGGTCCCGCTCGCCCCGGTGGTGGTCGGAGAAGATCACCCATCGTGTTGCGGCGTCGTCAAGCCGCAAGGTCGATCGACGCGCCGATTGCAGCGCACGTTCGAGTCCGTAGCTGATACGCCTTTGGTAGCCGCGACTTGGTTCGGTCATTGGACTGATTGTATCGCCATATTCCCGGGTTCGGACACTTCGCGGCCAAAGCCCCATGCGAGCTTGTAGGGCCCGGGATGTGGAAGGCGATCGACCATACCATGCTCGTGCCGGTCGCCATCTCCAGCTTGGAGGCGAACCGGATCTTCAGCCTGACATGCGACGGCTGCCCTATCTGGCCGGGGCGCATGAAAGCCGTGCTCGATCCGCAGGGCCTGTCCGATCTACTTTTTCAAGCCCGAGGTGCAAGCAGGATTGGAAGGGGAGCAGCATACCTCCTCCGATTCGGAGGTTGACCATCCAATGCTGGAGCATCCTTCGAGATTACCAACAGTCGGGTGAGTCCGGTCTCATTTCCCTTCCTTCTCGAAAATAAGGTGCCTTGGATCTAGTGCAAGCCCGGAAAACTAATATTGGAATGAATTCCTGTCGCACTTGAGTGATAAATCGCAATCCACAGGGGTCGCTGGATAGCCACCAACAGGGCCATCCTGCGATTGCGAAAGCCCCCCATTTTTTATAGACTTTCCATTCGTATCGTAAACGATGGGTATCTCTGAAGGTACTTCCCCGTTGGTCGCTTCGTCGTTGGTGGGTTCAGCTTGGTCTGTACTGCTTGTAATCCATCGAAAGTGAACTGCATAAAGACGGTATTTCGCGTTGATTGAGTCGATTTCATCAGGCGTAATGACGGGAGGTTCGTGTGAATTCACCGCCTTCAGCCGCATTTCATAAAGTTCGAATTTGCCTCATTGCGTCGTGCCTGGTGCTGCTCACCGCAGGCTGTAACATGCCAGGCCGTTCCGAAGCGACATCCGGTGTAGAACCAGCGGCTACCGGCGCGATGTCCCTCGAAGAAGCGTTAGCCGTTCCAGTCGAAGATCGCCGTCCGAGGGTGCTCGAAGAGATGGGCGCCCCGGACGCCTTCACGATCAAATTCGAAGCGCTGGAGGGGCAGGTCGTGCGCTGGGAGGAATGGTCCTACTTCGATTTCAACGCCCGCTTCGATTTCGTCGATGGGGAACTGCTCTGGACAGTCGACCTCGAACCGGTTCCAGAAGATACGCTTTACGCCCATTTTTACGATCCGCGGGAGTTCGAGGCCGACATGAGCGAGGCGCAGGTCCGGGCCCTGCTCGCGGACCAGGATCTGGTTTCGCTGCCGATGAATGATGCCGACGTCCCCGAGGGAATGCTTTTAGCTGGGGACCAGATTGTCATGGGTTTCGATAACGACCGGCTGGTCTACGTCGAGACCTTTGCACTCACACTGGAAGAGCCGGGGGAGGGCGTGGCTGCGCTTCCGGAGCCTGTTGGTTCGGGCGAGTACACGCCGACGGAAGAGCCCGCTCCTACGGAAATGCCCGCAACCGCAACCTCCGCGCCGGTCCTGCCCATCGGCCCGCCGACCAACACGCCAGCTCCGGGTCAGCCCGGACCACTGCTGAATGGCAGCCTGCTCTTTGCAGATACGTTCGACACTCCGGGAAGCGCTGTGCCGCTGTTCGGCGAATCGGCCATGAGCTTCGATTACGTCGGCGGTCGCGGCCGGTTGACGGGCTACTTCCCAGGCGGGGTGCTGCCCGTGATGTACGAAGAACCGCTGGTGGGCGACTTCATACTCGAAGTGGAGATCACGACGCAGAACCTGGCGCCTGGTTCACGAGTGGGCGTCATCTTCCGCTCGGATGACGTCGAGGACACGCTGGCCTACTATTACCACGTCGTCCTGGGACCGGCAGAGCGGGTCGTCGCCCTGGATCGCTTGAGCGAGGGCACCTACACCCTGCTCAAGGCGCAGAACGTTCCGGCAGCTCTCCTGCCCCCGACCGGG
>JARRJK010000079.1:0-17666 GCA_037379555.1 Anaerolineales bacterium
TTCTATCACGCACATTTATGATCCAACTCCGGATCGATGGGGACGCATCGTTCTTGCCAAGCCCGGAAAGGTTATAATCAACTTACGCTCAAGAAGAAGGAGTTTGATAGACATGGAAACCATCATAGAAGCCATTCACGCTCGAGAAGTGCTGGACTCGCGAGGGAATCCTACGGTGGAAGTGGAGGTCGCTCTGTTCGATGGCAGCTGGGGCAGGGCGTTGGTTCCCTCGGGGGCTTCGACGGGGATCCATGAGGCCCTGGAATTGCGGGACGGGGATAAAAGCCGGTTCAAGGGCAAGGGGGTACAGAAAGCCGTTGAGAATGTAAATGAAGAGCTCACGGAGTTGCTGCTGGGGTGGGATGCAATGGAACAGCGAGCGATCGATCTGGCAATGATCGAGCTCGATGGGACGGACAACAAGTCACGCCTCGGGGCCAATGCCATCCTTGGGATCAGCTTGGCCGTTGCGAAAGCAGCCGCTAACTCGCTGGGCTTCCCGCTCCACCGCTATCTAGGAGGAGTGAACAGCCATCTACTTCCTGTGCCGATGATGAACATCCTCAACGGGGGAGCTCATACAGGTTGGCAATCGACCGACGCTCAGGAGTTCATGATCATGCCGCTTGGCGCGCCCAGCTTCGCTGAGGGTCTTCGCTGGGGATCTGAAATTTACCACACGTTGAAGACGGTCCTACGGGAGAAGGGCTACACGGCGCTTGTAGGCGATGAAGGTGGGTACGCTCCGGCCTTGAAGGCGAATTCGGAAGCGGTGGAAGTGATCCTGGAGGCGATCGCCAAAGCCGGATACGAAGCCGGGAAGCAGGTATCAATCGCGCTGGATCCTGCTGCTTCGGAGTTCTATGACGCGGATAAGGGTGTCTACAACCTACGCCGGGAGGGGAAGGAACTTGACAGCGCAGGGATGGTCGAGTTTTGGAGCGCCTGGGTAGAACAATACCCGATTGTTTCTGTCGAGGATGGGCTGGCTCAAGATGATTGGGACGGCTGGAAGCTGATGACCGAAAAACTCGGCGACAAAGTGCAGATCGTGGGCGACGACCTGCTGGTCACGAATCCGGACCGCGTGCGAAAAGGGATTGAACTCGATGCGTGCAACGCTCTGCTGGTTAAATTGAACCAGATAGGGACCATCACGGAGACCATGGAAGCAGTCCAACTTTGCCGCGATGCAGGTTGGCGCGCGGTCGTGTCGCATCGATCTGGCGAGACTGAAGACGCGACGATCGCTGACCTGGCCGTGTCAATCGGTATGGGGCAGATAAAGACCGGGGCGCCTGCTCGTTCCGACCGGGTGGCGAAGTACAATCAACTGCTGCGTATCGAGGATGAGCTGGGCGAGAGCGCTGCCTACGCTGGCTGGAGCAGTCTTGGCCGTGAGCATCAAGGCTAGCATGCTGCAGTCGCGATGAGAGAAAGGCCCCTGTGCTGCACCGGGGCCTTTGCTTTTCTAGGTGGTTTCGAGCGACGGTTCCTCTGTGTGGGAATTTCCCGCGCCCTGAACCGGTGTTGAACAGTATGGGCAGATCTGCCAAGATAGCTCAAGCAGCCGCTTGCAATGCGTGCACTGCTTTCTCAAGCGGGTATGGCAGCGTGCGCAGACCTGCCAATCCTGTTCGGTGACTGCCCCACAGCCTGGGCAGCGGGTGTGTCCTTCAACCTCTGCGAGCAGGGCTTCTTCCTCGAGTGTTGCCTGGTATTGCACGTCCAGGGTTTGCGGCGGACGGAGGATCATGTAGATCACAACCCCCGGGAGATTCAGAACTGCAACGAGCACCGCCGAAAGGATGTGGACCAGTCGGTCTGGAGATCGAGCGCGGATGTCCCGAAGCGTCCACACGATAAGGCTGAGCCAGAGTGCAGCGAGAAAAGCACCGAAAAATGCCGTCGCGAGGGTGAATAGCTTTCCGAGTGATGTGAGGCCGAGCGCATCTGTCATTACGTACTCCTCATGCGCGGATTATAGCATGCGTGAGAATCCTTCGTGCAATTTCCGGGCCGCCGCGTTGACAGGCAAGTTCCGCTGCTGTAGAGTCCCACCAAACTGCGCTTGTTGGGAGGTGCAGCATGGGGGATATGGAAGGTGGTTATCGGATCAAGGATCTCGATGTCGGAGACCGTCCGCGGGAACGGTTGGCAGCGCTTGGTGCGAAAGCGCTTTCCAACGCAGAGTTGCTCGCCATCCTGATAAGGACTGGGCTGGAGGGCATGAACGCGGTCCAGGTCAGTCAGCGGCTCATCTCCCAATCGGGCGGGCTTTCTGGGTTGCAGCGCATGAGTTATGCGGTTCTAAAAACTCAGCGAGGTATAGGGCCCGCCAAAGCGGCACAGCTCAAAGCGGCCATTGAGCTCGGCCGGCGTCTGTCAGCTGCTGCACCGGAGGAACGAGTCAAGATTCAATCTCCGGAGGATGCCGCATCGCTGCTTTTATATGAGATGGGTGCCCTGGAGCGGGAACACCTGCGTGTGCTCCTGCTCGACACTCGGAATCAGTTGATTCGTACGGTCGAGGTCTACCGCGGCTCACTGAACAGCTCTTTTATCCGGGTCGGTGAGATCTTCCGTGAGGCCGTACGCGAGCAAGCTGCAGCTGTTATCCTTGCTCATAATCACCCGAGTGGCGACCCTACGCCAAGCCCGGAGGATGTGGCTGTAACACGCACAGTGATCGAGGCGGGCAAAATCCTGGATATCGAAGTCCTGGATCACATTATCATTGGGCAGGGCAGATTCGTATCCCTGAAGGCAAGAAATCTCGCATTCAGCTAATGGAGCATGCTGCTTATGGAATACCAGATCATCCTGTTACCGCGTGATGATTATTGGTCATGGGTCCGGGCTTGCAGAGATTACGTGATGCACTATGGCCTTAACCTCACCAAGGATCCAGGGACTGCCGGCAGATACATGTCACCAGCACAGGTCGTGACGCTGCCCAGATCTCCGGATGGCTACCCTCTTGAAGGTGATATCGAAGAGTGGTTTCAGACTCAATTTCCAGGAGTCCGGCTGGACATTATCGAAGCCGAGAATCCAGAAGAGCTCGAAGTCGAATTCAGGCAACGCATCGAGGAGCAGGATCGCTACGGCCAAAAGCGAAAGCCATTCTACTTGCTCTGGCCAACCGATTTTCCGGTAATCACGCAGCCCTTTGGAACATCTATTGCTGTGCCGATGGCGAAGTGTATCAGGTGCATACCAATCCGAGATCTCATCCCTACGGCATTCATGTTCGTATCCGGCATAAGGATGGATACAAGACAGTATATGGACACCTGGCCCAGCCGCTTGTCAGAGTAGGAGAAGCAGTTGAAGCCGGACAGGTGATCGGCCTGGCTGATTCGACCGGGGCTTCTACCGGTTCTCACCTGCATCTCACGCTCAAACGGGATGGCGCGACTGAGCGAGGCGAGACCACCTACCCGAAAGACATTCTCGATCCAACACCCTTCATGGTTTGGCCTGAGGGAAGCTATAAGAAGTCGATCGAGTCCTTAAGCTGGGCGGCGGAGCGCTGCCTCATCGGAGCGAATGCATGCATCGATGGCCCGATGACAGACCGAGTCCTGGCTGTGATCAAGCAGGCCAGGTTGGAGGCCGTTAAGATCCATCTCAAGGATTCAGATGACGCCGTCCGGGCACTCAGGGAAATTCATCCGGGCATGTTGATCATGGTGAGGGCGAGCGCTGATTTCAGCCGTGATCCAGTGAGCGCCGACCAATTTATCGCACGGATCGAGAAGGATTTGACTCGTTTCTACGAGCTTGGCCTGCGTGAAGTCGAACTGCACGCGAATCCTAATCTGCAGTGGGCTGGTTGGAGCAGGTCCTGGAAAGATGGGGAGGAATTCGCGGATTGGTTCCTTGATGTATTGCAGGCATTACGCTCGCGTTTTCCAGAGTTCCATTTCGGCTTTCCGGGTATTGCACCCGGCCCGGCGATTCCCGGGTGGCAGGAGGATTCAAATCAATTCCTCTCCCAGGCGGAACACGCAGCATTCGAGGCAGACTGGATCGGTATCCACAGCCAGTGGCGGGATACTTTTGGTATGAATACCCCGGATGGGGGCAGGTCCTTCGAGGCTTATCGCAATCGGTTTCCGGGGAAAATGTTCTTCATTACGGAGTTCTACAATCCGGTGGACAGCGTTAAAGCGGAGACGAAAGCCCAGCAGTACCTTTCCTATTTCAATCTGCTGCGTCATGAACCCGGAATAGGAGCCGCATTCGCACTGACAATCTCAGCAAATCAGGGATTTGAACCGATGCGCTGGCTGCCGGAGGGGAGCGAAGAATCGCTGATCGCGGCGATCATCGGTGGGCGTGAGAGCTAACTCGGCTCAGCCCCAGGCTACCTGTGCGCTCCGGATCCCGCCACGGCGGTCGAAAAAGCGGATGAAACCATTCTCGCGTCCGAATTCCCATACGCGGTACGTGACGAGAACGTCCTGTTTGCAGTACGCAACGACCTTATCGATTTCACCAGCCTTATACCAGCGCACCGATTGAATGCCGTCGGCAGTTTTATGCTCGCCGAGCGTCGCCTCGGCAATCACGTCGAGCGGCAGGCGGAATCCGAGTGACAGCTCAAGATCACGCAGCAAGTCGGTCGTTCTGGAGATTAGGTCGCGGTTCATCACCAAACCATACGGTTTGAGTACTGCGTAATCAAAGCGCAGCAAATTAAAACCAATGATGTGCTCCGCAGACTGCAGGCTATCCACAAGTGCCTCGACTTCATGCTCCAGGAAAGACTGCAGCGTCCCGGATTCGACCTCGTAGGTAACGCCAGCTGCGAATCCCATCGCCGAGATGTTTGACCAGCCCCCGACTTCGTTCGCGAGCCGCTGGCTTTCGAGATCGAACACCAGGGTGTGCGCGGTATCATCCATGGCGTCTCACTTCCGGTTCTTGGTCCTGTCGCTACGCCTTACTCGCAGAAGGACACCGAATACAATGGCAGCGGCAACTACAGCCCCAAGTACAATAAGCAAGGGCCAGTTGGTGACACGAGGCCGTAAGTCAAGCGTACGGTGCCATTCAACTTCAAGCTGTGCCAACGGGCGTTGATAGACTCGCTGTGCGCCCCCCTCGCATGATGCACCTTCTCGGTAGGCATCGAGCAGCATGCTGAGACCACCTTTACCGTAGACATCCAGCAAGTAACGCACAAATGAAGCACTTTGTGCGTACGCCAATAAGGCCTGTTGCTCCGACGCAGGAAAGGATGCGCACAAATCCACGATCGGGATGAGTGCGTCTTTTTTGATTCCCTGCTCGAGCGCCAAATGCTGTGCGGAGGAGGGTGGGTCTTCCGCCAGTGTAGCCATGCCTTCAGCAAGCCAGGCTGGCATCCAGGATGTACCTTCACTTGATCGCTGTTCCAGCAGCAGGTGGACCATCTCGTGCGGGACTAGGCGTTCGAGATCGAAGATCCCCTCCGGACTCGGGGCAGCCGTAACGAGCATGACTCCCGTCTCGGGACGCGCTTTGCCGCCAATCCATGTCGGCCCGGCGAGCTCGAGGCCGGCTTGCATTTCCTGGGGGTTGTTGTACACGACAATCGTAACCGAGCGGTCTGGGTAGAGCGCATAACGCTGCAAGCTGACTTCGATCGCTTTTTGCCCAACTTCTAGGATTGCCTGGCCTTGAGCTAGGCTGCGGTCGTGCCAGAGTACATTCAAGTGATCCGAACCAAGACTTTCCCAGGAGAACCGGTCATCGAAATATTCAAGCCGTAATTCTTCGGTGCGAAGTGTTTCCCCAGAATCGAGGTCGACCTGCCACCAATACACGAGTGTTTCAAATGCCCCGAGACCAATCTCGCCCGTATCTAATGCGACCTGAGCCAGAGATGGGTTTTGTCCATCGATCGTTGCCAACTTGACCTGCGTCAAATCCGATGAAGCCTTGCGGAAGAATACTGCCGCCCTTTGGATGGGGAAACCATCCTCGGTTTTCGCGCTCAATCGAATAGAACCTCCAAAGGTGTACGCACTGGAGGTCTCAATGGTGGGGGACTGGGCTTGCGCGCGCTGAGGGATGCCGAAGAGCATATTGAGCAAAACAGCAAGAAGGGGTATGAGTCTCGGATTCATCCGACTCCCAGTAAAACCAGAATCGGCGTGATTGTCAAAGGGGAAAGCAATGTTGTCACAACGACGGCTGAAGTGACGAGTTCTGGCTCGACGTCGAACTCGAGCGCGATGATCATGGAAAGCACGGCTGTTGGCATCGCAGCTTCGATCACAGCCGCTTCAGCCCCTGGAGAAGGCAGCTGAACGATCCGGGAGACAAACCAGGCGATCGCAGGCGCCGCAAGCAGCTGGAGCGCGCTGATAGCAGCCAGGATGCCCCAGCGCTTTGGAAAGCCTGCCCGGGCGATTTGCATTCCCAGCACGAGCAGCATCAGCGGAACGGTCGCGGCAGAGAGCAGTTCGATGGGCTCGAGTATGAAGACTGGGAGTTGAAGGCTGAAGAGACGTGCTAAAAACGCGCCGACGGCAGCGTACATGGCGGGGACTCGTGCCAGTCCGAGCAGTGCCTTCAGAGGAGAAGTTCGGCCGGCTTGCGCCACGAGCACGCCCAGAGAATTCGTCCAAACCGAATTCGTGATGAAGAAGATGCTCGCCCACGCCAGTCCCACCGGACCGAGCGCGATCTGATTGAGCGAAAGGCCATAATTGCCAGAGTTCATGAACGACGAACCGAGGATCACAGCTGATATAGTACGGCTATCGAGCCGCATGGATCGGCTCACAAGCCAGCTGAGTGCAGCAAGGCTTACAACGACCACGGAAGCGACGCCTGCCATGCGCACCGCCCCGTCAGCTGGAATCGCGCTCTTGAACAGCAGGTTGAACACAAGGGCCGGGGTGAGGATGTAAAAGATGCTGATCGAGAGTGGGCGCGGGTCAATTCTAAAATAGCGCTGGAGGGTGAATCCAGCTCCCGCGACGAGGATGATCGGTACGATGTTATGAAGAAAGACTTGAACGAGATGCGTCAACCAACATCATCCTCATCATCGTTTTCGAAATCGAACATCAGGAAGTCGGGTGTGCCATCGAGAAATGCGATGTGGTCGAGCGCATCTTCGAGCACCTGGCTTATTGGATCTTCGGGACCTGATGCTTCTTGAAGCTCAAGCAGGGCTTGCCTCGCCCGGTCGCCTCCGATCAAGCCCAACGACCATACAGCGCTCTCCCGGACTTCATCGCTGGCATCATCCAGCAGGTCAATCAGCAGGCCGACGGCTTCGCGCATTTCGAGCTCTCCTGCTGCACGAGCGGCCTCGTTACGTAGAACAGGTGAAGGGCTGAGCAGCTCCTGCATCACGATTGGCTTCCACTGCTCACTGTAGGAACGGCCCATGGCGATCAGCGCCGATCCGCGCAACGATTCCTCGCCAGCTTCATACGCCTCTGCGATGATGCGAACAGCCTCCGGTCGCGACGAATACCCGAGCGCCTCGACGCTGGCTTTCAACAGCCCAATCTGAGGATCTGATGCAATTGTGGATATGAGCGCGTTCTCAATGTCGGAAAGAGTTTCCCCGCTGAGCTTGGCATTCTCGCCGAGCAGGACGTAGCGGCCCAGAGCTTCAGCAGCTGCAATCCGTACATCGGTCGATGTTTCGTCGTCAAGAGCCTGCAGGTATGTTGGAACGAGCCCCTCGTCTTCGCATTCCCACAGGTTGCTGATTGCAATGCGGCGGACGTCAGCCTCAGGCTCCGAGAGCACTGCCCGATTGATAGCCTCGAACGAAAGCTCGATCTTCTCATCCGCTTGCTGGCCAAGTGTAGACAGCAGCAAGCTCTTGCGATTGGCTGATAGCCGTGACCAGGTGCCGAGAAATAGCGTAAGGCGCGCTCGATTCAAGTCGGATAGCTTCTCGAGGTCTTCGAAAGGAAGTGGAAGCTCTTCGTCGCGAAGCGCGTTGAGCAGGGCTTCGAAATCGTCATCCATTTGCTTTTATCACCGATTACGGAAGTTGTATCGGATTTACAAAATCCTGCAAGTTGATGTAGATCATGAGGATAATCAGAACCGCAAAGCCGATCGCGTGCGCGTATCCCTCCAGCTGCGGGGAGATCCTGCGGCGGATGATCAGCTCAATGAAGACGAACATCAAGCGGCCCCCGTCAAGCGCAGGGAATGGAAGCAGATTCGCGAGCGCAAGTCCGACACTGATCACACCGATCAAGTTCATTGTGATAAACGGGCGCTCTGAAGTGCGGTCGATGGAGCTCGCCCAGCCGAGCATGTCATATATACCCTTGAGCCCGCTTACGCGAGCTTCTTCCGGCGCCGCATCTCCGCTCAGAAGCCTGCCTGGCAGGCGCAGGATCGCCATTACCTGCGAACCGATCGACGACACGCTCATCTGAGTCGCCTCACCCCAAGACGTCTTTGCCGTCGGATAACTGAGGGTAACGCCGATCGGTCCCTGACCCTCCGGATAATCCTCCCGTGGCACGAGGCTGATTGTGACGGGTGCTCCGGACCGATCGAGCATGAGCTCCATGGGCTTCCCCAGATGCTCGCTCGTCACTTTCTGTAAACTCTCGAAACTGTTAATCGGCGTTCCTGCCGCCTCCTCGACAATATCGCCCACCTCGATGCCCGCCTGCGCCGCAGGTGTATTCGGCGTAACCTGGCCGATGCGCACGCGGTTGAAGTCTGGAGCTGCAAACTTGAAGGCGATCACGAAGACCACAAAAGCGACGGCAATATTCGCGGCCGGACCGGCAAGCAGGACGATGGCGCGGGTCAGCTTACTGGCACCAGATAAGCCTTCGGAGACATCCGGATCATCCTCGCCGGCAAGTCGTACAAAGCCCCCGAAGGGGATCCAGTTGACCGTGTACCGGGTTTCTCCGATCACGAAGAGTGTTGCAATACGGGGCGGATAGCCGAGACCGAATTCCTCGACCTTCACGCCTCTCCAGCGTGCGGCCAGAAAATGACCAAATTCATGCCCAAGTATCAACGTACCAAGCACAATTACGAACAACAACAAATCTGACACGAACACCTCAACGATTTCTTCTTAACTGGATGGGATTATATCACCCGCTAGTGCTGCTCTGCCCCAGTTGAAGCGTGGCGCCAGCTCCGATCGGCGCCTGGAGGACTTGCTGAACTGACGGGAGATCGCGAAGCCGGGCCGCAAGCTCTTGCTGGAAATTCAGCGGAGCGATGCAGTGGACATTGGGACCCGCATCAACCGTGTAGAAGACCGGGTCGCCGGAGGCGCGCCATGCCTGTACCTGGTGCATAACCTCAAGCGTGCCGGGCGTCCAATAGAGTAGTGGGGGGACGGACGTGAGCATGACCGCGTGCATCATGTTCGAATCCTGCTCGCTGACAGCAGCCAGCGCATCGAAATCGCGGTTGCCGATCGCAGCGCGCGCCAACTCGAGTCTGCGAGGTGTATCCTCGATGCGCGCTTTTTGCAGCGGGCTCGTCTCAGCCAATTGATGACCATCTGTCGAACCGACTTTCTTCTCGCCAGGCTGGACGATCGCGATGCAATCCGTCAGTAGCCAATGGTCCCGGGGATAGATCTGCTCGGCAAAGCTGGTGGCGTCATCCCGCCCGGCGTGCAACCAGGCAAAGCCGCCAAAAATTGACCTCGCAGCAGAACCCGAGCCAAGGCGCGCCAGGCGCGAGAGCTGACGCGAATCGAAAGCCAGTCCGGCCGCTGCGGTTCCTGCCAGCGCCAACGCCGCAAAGGCCGAGGAGGAGGCTGCTATCCCGGCACCGGAGGGGAAGTTGTTTTCGCTCTCAATCCGTGCATATTCACTGCGGCCCGATAGTTCACGTATGCGGTCAAGAACGTTGGACGCACGCAAACGCGCCGCTTCCGGCGCTTCAGTCCCGTCCAGGATCAGGAGATCGCGCTCGTAATCCTGCTTAAAACTGACGCTCGTCCTCGTTTGCAGATGGGCTAATGTGAACGAAAGCGAATCGTTGCTGGGGACTCGCAGCTCATGATTCCTGTTGCCCCAGTATTTGATCAGGGCGATATTCGGGCTGGCAAGAGCTGCAGTGAATAAGGGTGCCATATGGGTATTGTAGCTTGTAAAAGTGGAATTCAGGACTCGATCACGCGCACACGCGTTCCGCCGGGCATGGAGATCGTCACGTCGCCTGGATCATAGGGAACGAAGGGGGTCGTCCAGCGAAAAATGAAATGCGCATCCGCTGGTTTGGCGTTTACACACCCATGCGACATGGGCACACCGAAGTTGTTGTGCCAGAATGTCGAATGGATAGCCACGCCATTGCCGACAAAGAGCGTTGACCATCCGATGCCCGGCAAGTCATAGCCACCACCGGTGGTCCCGCCGCTCATATGCAATGAGATGACCTTGCGCCAGATTGGGTGTTCACCGATGGGAGTCGCCCACTCATCGACCGCCTCTCCCGCGGCGTTGAACTGAGCGCCCGTTGATACCCTGCAATAGTAGACCTCAGTTTCGCCCTCATAGCAGGACATGGATGGGCGGGTGACATCGACGTCGATACGTTTCTGTGTTACATCCGGTGAGATAGGGGTTAAATCATCTGGAGCGAGGGGGCGGAATGCGCGCGCATCGGCCAGGAAGACGTCGCCATACCCGTACTTTTCGGTCAGCCTGTATAGGGGCAAACCGGTATACGAGGAAGTGCGAATCTCGTCCGCCCATAAGATCTGGCTGTAGTAAAGGCGCGGGTTCGGGTTTTCCTTTAAGGAGGGCGAGCGAGCTGGTGGATTTTCGAGGAAGATGTCCACCCACGGGACTGTTACCACGACCCACATACCTGTACCCTGATCGCTTTCCGGCATTACGTCAAGCGGTTGATTTGGTTGATCCCGGACCGGTTGCAGGCCTCCGGACCATATATAGCCTTCAGGCGTTTCGACCCAGCGTTGATTCACGCGGTACGGATGATAACCGACGACCTCGCGGTACCAGGGCAGCACGGTGTCTTCGTATAGCCGGGTGATTGGGGAGCTCGTTGCATCGGGCCGTGGGTACACATCAGCGCTTGCTTGAGCGATCCGCCCCAGGCGCTCGTAATCGGGGAAACTGATCCTACGTTTCTGGACCGGCGCAAGCGGTGCAGTGAGCGCGCCCAAGCTCAATGCGCCCAACTTCAGCATGTCTCGACGGTTAATGGAGTATGGTTTATTCGCAGGCATCACGATAGATGGTATCACGCTCTCTCGGAAGTATGATACCTTTTCCAGATGCGGGACGAGTATGCCAGGGATCTCTGCGGCGAAGCAGGACAGGTCGTTGACGGATACTCCGGGGATCAGGGTAGAATGGCGGGGATGCTATTTCACGCACGGATTTTGCTCAAACGCTGGATTAAGACCTTGTCACGCCTATGGGTGCTTGCTCTTCCTGGCCTGCTGGCCCTGAGTGCATGTCAGGCTGGAGTAGGTAGAACGCCGACCTCCGAGGTGACGGTACCAGCAACGGCTGTATCAAACCCAACTGCAACCTCAACAGCTGAAGCCCAACGGGTGCTGCTGGTGATCCCGGAAGGTACCGACGACCTCACTTCCACCACGATCCGGACGACTGTGGATCAGCTGACTACCAGTGAAGGTTTCACTCTCGAGGAGCAGGTTTCCTTGCCAGCGCAGATCGGCGATGGATATGTGATCGCGATCATGCTGTATCCGGATCAAGCATTTCTTGATGCAGCTCATGCTCATACCGGCATCACTTTTGTGGCTATCGCTGCCGTCGATTTCCCGGCAGGAGCTAACCTCTGGGTTATCGGCAATCGAGGCGGGGAGATGGATGCGGCGGCGTTTCTCGCTGGCTATATCGCTGCGATGATCACTCCAGAATGGCGCATCGGTGCGATCTCGGTTTCCGGTAACCAGAGTGGAGACAAGCTGGGCCAGGCTTTTGTGAACGGCGGTACGTTTTTCTGCGGCTTGTGCCGGCCTCAACATCCGCCTTATTACTCCTACCCCGCCTTGCTGCCCATGAATTCGCTCAACGAAAGTGCGGCCCAGGCAGTGGTTTCGACAGCTGAGGACATGGGACTGGCGTCGATATGGGCGCCGTACGAAGTCTTGCAGGTCCTCAGCGCTCTTGACTTGCCCGCGCGAATGTCATTACTGGGGGAAGTTAGACCAGGGAATATCAGCCAGGATGCCTGGATCGCCTCGATCCGGCCGGCGCCTGAACAGCGACTGGCAGAACTCTGGGGATTGATTCAGTCAGGAGCTCCCACGGAGCAGGTTGCTATCTCGATCGTGATCGAGGATGTCAACCCCTCGGTACTCACGCCCGGAAAGCTGGAGCTGGCGCAGCAAGTCAGGGATGAGTTGGTCGCGGGGTTTATCGATCCAGGGGCGAGCGGGGAGTAAAAAAACGCCCAGTTGGGCGTTTTTATGGGGTGCCTGACGGGTTTCGAACCCGCGGCCTTCCGGTCCACAGCCGGACGCTCTACCACTGAGCTACAGGCACCACGCTGGCACACATTCTAACATGAAGGCTTTCAAGCGGCCAAGTTGTACAGATGCAATCTAGGGGTAGGGGGTCTGTCTAGAAGGTCTCGAATTACGCGGACAGCCTCGGCATGTGCGACGCTCTGCTGGTCTCCGCTCCGCAAATCTTTTATGGCAACCTCGCCGCGCTCGATCTCGTCCGGTCCGAGGATGACAGCGAGCGGAATTCCCTGGCGATCAGCATATTTGAACTGACGGGGAATGCGCACAGGCTCAGGATACCATTCGACGGAGAAGCCAGCCTGGCGCAGTTCAGCTGAGAGTTCAAGTGAGGCTGGTATCGTGGCCTCACTGAATGTGGTAACGAAAACATCGGATGGATTTAGCTGTAGGTCCGGCATCACATTGTTCTCTTCCAGAACGAGGCTGAAGACGACATCACCCATCGCAAATCCGGTGCCGGGAATGCTATCCCCGCCCACATCGGCAACAAGATTGTCGTAGCGGCCTCCGCCGAGTATGGAGCGGTGATGCCCCTTAACATCGCGCGCCTCATAGACTGTTCCAGTGTAGTAGTCGAGTCCGCGAATCACAGATGGGTCATATTCCACATATTTGCGAATGCCAAGCGTTTCACAGGCAGCCATGCATTCAGCCAGATCGGAAGATTCCTGCCAGGCATCGCTGTCGGCCAGGTATTCAACCAGCGCTTCATATTGCGCAGCGTCCATGCCGTTATCAAGGATGTACTGGCGCCACTCTTTTTCGGCCATCTTCTCCTGGCGGTCAATGAAGTGGAAGGCCAGATCACGCTGTCCGGGCCCGATCCCGAGTTGATTCAGCCGGCTCTCAGCCAGCTGGCGGTTGTTGAGCTTCAATCGAATCTGTGCCGGCGAGAGGCCCACCTCTCTAAAGAGTGAGGCGGCGATCGCCACCATTTCAGCATCGGCCTGTGGGGAATCAACACCGATCAAATCGATGTTCCACTGGAAAAACTCGCGCGAACGTCCTTTCTGTGTGCGCTCATAACGCCAGAAAGGTCCAAAGGACCACCAGCGAAGCGGCAGCAGCAGCGCCTTGCCTTTCTGTGCCACCATCCTGGCGAGCGAGAGGGTTAGCTCTGGACGCAGGGTGATCATCTCTCCGCTGCGATCCGGGAACACATAGGACTGCTCTTTTACGAGTTCATCGCCGGATTTAGCGGCATACAACTCGAGCTTCTCGAGAAATGGCCCGTCGTATTCCCGGTAGCCGTACCGTTCAGAAACACTCCGGATCTTGCTGTACAGCCATTGCCGGTGGCTCATGTCCTCCGGATAGAAATCGCGTGTGCCTCGGACAGGCTGGATCGTCGACATAAGGCATGTCCTTCTTGCTCGCTCTTGATCACCATGCGGCAGACCGCGCTTGTTCTGCGGTTCTTATGTACGATGCGGATACAATGTGGTGTTGCGTGTAAAGGATACGTGCTGTGCTCTCTCTGGAGATCAACCAGAGCCATGCTTACTCCGGAGCAGAGTATAGCATAGCAGTGCCCACATACTGGGGGCACGTCGTGATGCGGGCTGGATTCGTGCAGGCAGCGCCTTTCGGTGACAAATAGCAGAAGGTTAGGAATCCGGTGAAGATACCCGATCACCGACCCTGCTGCCCACCTTCAGGTTGTTCAGGCCAAGGCCGGACATGGTGACGTTCTCCCTGAGATCGCCCGGCATCAGACCGAAGTGATCCAGCACAGCCCGGTCGACGATCAGAACCTGGCGGCGGTTACGGCCAAAGGCCGCATCGCCATCAATTCCCTTGCCAGCGATCATCTGCAGTCGCTCAACAGGCTGCATGGGTTCGCCTGAAGCCGGTTTAATGAAGAGGCTTTCTACGGTTCCTGTCATCGCGGCCTGAGTATAGCACGCGCTGGCATCCATGGTATGCTATCCCCCGAACACCGTCAGTTTGTACGGAGAAGACTTTGCCAATCCTGCTGTTGAGCACACTGTTGATCGCTGGAATCGCGATTTGGATTCTACGCAATCAAGCTGTCCGGACCCAATGGGCGGTCAGTGCTGCCTTCGCTGCAGTATGCTGGCTGCTGGGGATGACGTTGATCTTCCGCTATCCTGCAATCCTGCGTTTTTCCGTCTGGCAACCAGAGAACCTCTTTCAGTCTCCTCTACTGCTAAGCCTCGATAGAACCAGCTGGGTCTACCTGTATGCTATGACGACGGTCCTGCTGGCGATGATTTTCACCGCCGCCGCCCGACCGGCCATCGCCTCCGCTGGCGTCCGTGCATTCTGGTTCTTCTATACCGGTCTCGCCATCCTGGCGATCCTGGCTGCAAATCTTCTCACGCTGGCGATCACTTGGGCCTTGATGGATTTCATGACCTTGGTGTTCTATGTGCGGCTTGCCGGTCGCCCGCTCGATGTTCAGCGGGCGCTCTTTCGATCGGGTGTTGATATGGTGGGTGTCTTGCTGCTCCTGGCAGGCGCATCTCTTAATCACCTTGCTGGCGGTGATACACTGATCACCACTCCCTTTGTCTCGCTCAGCGGTGTGTTTCTCGTTCTTCTGGCAGCTTTGATCCGACTGGGTTTGATGCCGCTGCATTTCGGCGCACCTGGCTTCGAGCCGCTCCGGCGTGGCTTGGGGACGCTGCTGCGCTTATTTCCACCTGCGGTATCCCTTGCTCTCCTCACCAGGATGTTTGAGATTGGACTTCCGGAGGCCACGCGGCCCTGGCTTCTATTGGCGGGTATCACAGGCATGATCGTTGGCGGGATACGATGGATCCTCGAAGCCGACGCCATTCGCTCGCGACCTTTCTTTGTCATGGGCGTTTCCTCTCTGGCCGTACTGGTCGGACTTAACGGGGCAGGCGCGGAGGGGGTGCGAGCGGCAGGGGTGATGCTGCTGCTGATGGGGGCAACGCTTTCCCTCGCGGAAATTCATACTCCTGCAAATCGAATCTGGCCGCTGATAGCCGCATTGGTTCTAATCGGCGCGCCATGGACTCCTGGTGGCATCATCGCTGGATTATTCGGTGAGGCGTTCGTCGAGGGCAGGGCACTTGTAACCACCGTAATCTCTGTTATCGGAATGGCCGCTCTTGGACTGGGTGCGCTCCATGTGTTCTTTGAAGAGGAAACGCCATGGCCAACGGCAGAAAGCCTGACACGGTTAACCTACGGCCTCGGGTTGGCAATCCCGGTGCTGGTTGGGATTGGCGTTGGCATCTGGTTCCGGACGCTCCCCGGACTTTCCGGGTTGATTGTTTTTGGCAGTGCTGCTCTTTTCGGCGGTGCAGGATTTCTGTTGCTCAGGCGCCTGCCAGCAACCCAGGCTCAGCGCTGGCAAGCTATCGCAGATAGGGTGGATCCTCAGCCAGTTTATCGTCTGCTTTGGTATCCGCTCAGAAGTCTTGCACGTATCGTGCGCTCCGTGGGAGCGGTGTTTGAAGGCGAGGGAGCATTAATCTGGATGTTCGTTGTCTTACTCTTCGTTGTTCTTGCACTGGGAGCCGGGTAAATGCTCTGGCTGCGGGAGTGGTACGACATTCCAGCCTATCTGCTTGGCCTGATGGGAATCCTGTTTCTCGTAATCGATGCGAAAAACCGGCTCCTGTTTCTCCTGGCAATCCAGTACCTGCTTGCGGCCTGGCTCATGCTTGGTTCGGTGCAGCCCGGTAGCACCGTAGCTATTTTGCTCGCAGGTGAATTTTCATTCCTGATGCTACTTCTCAGCTCTCGCTCCGCCGGCAGCGAGGCGCGCGAAGTGGAGGATGCTGCCCTGACAGCGAATATGCTCCTGCGGGTATCTATCGGGCTGCTCGGGATTCTCGCCAGCATCGGTGCCCTGCGAGCCCAGATCATCCAGCTTTCCGCTCTCAATCCCATCTATGCACTCGGTGCGATTTTTATAATGGTTTCAGGCTTCATGCAGCTCGGGCTGACACGCAATCCGCTCAGAGTTGGGATCGGCTTGTTGAGTGTTCGTACGGGTTTCACGGTTGTGTACGTGGCCATTGAGCCCTCTCTGGCTGTGGTCGCGTTGATTGCTTTGGTTCATCTCGGAATCGCCCTGACGTGTTCGTATGTGTTGGTGCAAGTTACCAGCGCGGCAGCTTCAGGAGATCGGTTGGATTGAACGCGCCCTCAGGATTGTTTGTTCTTAGTTTATTCGTCGCAATCACCGCATTTTGGCTGCGCGATCAGCCGCGCAGATCCAGCCTGCTTGCAGCAGGCGGTGTTGCGGCATTGGCTGTCATCGCACTGTTTCTTCCCTTCGATGAGCCGCATGACATTCTGGGGTTGTCTCTAAAGCTGTCCAGCCGGTGGGTGCTGCTCGGCCGATCTTTCGTTCTTGGCAGGGATGTGCGCCCGATGGTTGGATATCTCTATTTAAGCGGAGCATTCCTGATCGCTCCTTCATGGCTGGTAAAAGCGCCACGTTATTTCACCGCGATCTCTCCACTCATCCTGGCAACGGTAGCGGCTTCCATTCTGGTGCAGCCATTTCTCTATTCAGCAATCTTTATTGAGCTGGCTGCAATGGGGGCGGTGCTGGTGATCGTATCGCCGGGTTCGCGATCAACAAGCGGTGGACTGCGCCTTCTCACCTTGTATACGCTTGCCATGATCGCCATCCTGGTGGCGGGCTGGCAGCTTGAAACTGGAGCTGTAACCTCGGCGACGCAGGGTCTAGCAATAAGATTGGCGATGATGCTGGGTATGGGTTTTGGCATCTTGCTGGCTTTGCCCCCCTTTCACATATGGCTTCCTAAGGCGGTTCGCGAATCGAATTCCTATGTTGTCGCGTTCGTGGTAGTGATTCTGCAAGCTGCGGGTTTGCTGTTCCTATTCCGCTTTCTCGATACCTACCCATGGCTGAGAGAGAGTGAGCAGTTATTGAGTGCGATCCAATGGGTGGGGGCGATTGTAGTTCTGTTGGGAACCCTATGGGCTGCTGCTCAACGCGATCCCCGCCTGTTCGCCGTGTACGCATTGCTTTCAGACTTGGGAGTGATGCTTGTGGCTATTGGAAACGGAAGCGGAGCAGGCCTCCGGCTGGCACTGGTTATGTCCGCATCCCGTGTGCTCAGCCTGGGCGTGTTGAGTTTGGGCTTGGCGTACCTGACCATGAAGAATCCTTCCGGATTGCGCGGCGCCGGATACCGCTGGCCGTTGG
>JARRJK010000080.1:0-16960 GCA_037379555.1 Anaerolineales bacterium
GTTCGAAGCGGGCAGTTACTGGGCACGGGCGCGCGGCCTGGACCATATCAAAGGTACGAGTGGTTTCAGTGCCATGTATTGCGCCTGGTTGCTCATCGAATGCTTTTAGAATAGGCCGGCGTACGGGATCCCCTACAACCTGCCTTACTACCGTGACCTGATCGAAGCTGAAGGCTTTGAGCTTCAGCGTGACATGCTTTCAGGCTATCTCGACCGGTCGATCGATTTCCCGGACCGGATCCACCGCCTGGCGCGCAAGGTGGCCGAACGACGTGGGTTGCAGATTGCGCGCTTCAAAAACCGTAGGGATCTGCGCAAGATCGTGCCCCAGATCCGCTCGTTGTACAACGCTGCGCTCGCCGATATGCCCGACAATGCGCCGCTGACGGAAGACGAAGCCAATGCCATCGCGCAGCAGATGATCTGGTTTGCGGATCCGTCAATTATCAAGATCGTGCTGAAAGACGATCAGCCTGTGGGATTCATCTTCGCATATCCGGATATTTCGGCTGCGGTACAGCGTACACGCGGCAGGCTCTTCCCCTTGGGCTGGATCGACATCCTGCTCGAACTTCGCCGCACAAAATGGGTAAATCTGAACGGCGCAGGGATCGTCGCCGAGCAGCGTGGCCTGGGAAGCACTGCGATCTTGATCAGTGAAATCGCTGTCGACCTGCTCAACAGCCGCTATGATTACGCCGATTTCGTTCAGATACGGGCTGACAATGATAAGATGCTGCGGGAGGTCGCTGGTTTTGGTGTCGAATTCTACAAGCGACACCGCCTCTTCCGAAAGCCCCTGTCATGAGGTGAGGCATGCTCTCCAGAGAGCTTGAGCTACGCGATCTGCAGGCCATCAATTCCATAGCCGAAACGCTCAACAGGGCTGTAGACAGCGACACAGCACTGCAGACTGCGTTGATCGAGCTGCTGGAAGTGATGGATCTTCATACCGGGTGGATCTTCCTGCACGAGCACAATGAAGACTCCAAGAATAGTTCTCAGCGCTTCCGCCTTGCAGCAAGTCATGGTTTGCCTCCATCATTGGCGCCTGAGAGTACCGGCCTGTGGGAGGAACCCTGCGACTGCCAGGAGATGGCGGTCGAAAGCCGGCTTACGGAGGCTTACACAGAGATCCACTGCAAGCGCTTAAAGTCGACAGATCATCTCACGGTCCACGCATCGGCTCCTTTGCGGTCAGGCAACAGAATTTCGGGGATTCTCAACATCGCAGGTGAGAGCTGGGAGCAGTTCACACCGCGCAATCTTGCCTTGCTCTCCAGTGTGGGTAGCATGCTTGGCGTTGCCCTCGAACGGGCCGGTCAGTATGATGCCCTGCGTGAGCGCAGGATGCAGGAACAAGCGGTCCTGTTGGAGGTTTCAAATCAGTTATTGGGACGCGGCAGCCTGCAGGAGATCGCCGACTTCCTGGTCGAGGAGATCCGGCGTTTGCTGAATGTGGATGCCTGCGCGCTGCTCCTTCCTGATGAACGCAGCGAATACTTGCAGTTCATATCAGCGACAGGCTGGATCGCTGACCCCGTGCAGGCCAATCACACCATCCCGATTGAGCGTGACAGCGGGCCGGGACGAGTGATGCTCACCCAGGAAGCGCTCGTGATTGAGGACCTGGAGAGATACGATCCCACGCATTGGGCGCCCGAATGGATCCTGGAGGAGGGATTTCGTGGTCATGCCATCGTCCCTCTCGTTGCGGAGGCGCGATCGATCGGCGTGCTGGTACTGGATATGCGAACAGCCCGCCGGAGAGATGAGGATGAACTGCGGTTCCTGCAGCTTATGGCGAACCAGGGCGCGATCGCCGTCGAGAGAGCACGCATGCGTGAGGAGGAAATAGAACGCCGGCGCATGGAGCAGGAGCTGCAGGTTGGACGAAAAATCCAGCTGAGCTTCCTGCCGCAAGCCGCTCCGCAGATCCCGGGGTGGGAGTTCGCTGCCCGTAATCTCGCGGCACGTGAGGTCGGCGGTGACTTCTACGACTTCTTCTGGATGCCAGGGGACACACAGGATCTTGGCCTTGTAATCGCCGATGTCTCTGGCAAAGGCGTCCCCGCGGCGCTCCTGATGGCCGTCGGCCGCACAACGATCCGGAGTACTGCGCTGAGCGGCAGAGAGCCGGCAGCAGCGTTGGAGCGCGCCAATGAGCTGCTGCTGAAGGATACCCGCACAGATCTTTTCCTGAGTGCTTTTTATGCCGTACTCAATCCGCAGAGCGCGGAATTGACATACACGCTGGCTGGCCATAATCGGCCGCTGCATTTTCACCAGGCAACCGGCACGGTGCAGGAACTGCGGGCAAATGGGATCGTGCTTGGCTTGCTTGAGCCGATCGAGCTTGAACAGAAGATGGTTCGCTTGAGCCCCGGCGACATCGTACTGGCCTATACCGACGGAGTGACAGAAGCCTTGAACGAGGAGACGTTGCCTTTTGGGATCGATCGCCTGATCAGGTCACTCAAGGAGCATAGCGGCAAGCCTGCCCAGGAAATCCTGCAGTCGATGATCGATGATGTCAACCGCTTCACAGGGGGAGAACTTCAGTCGGATGACCTGACCATGCTGGTAGTTCAACGGCAGGTTGGCTAAAAGCATCGTTACCGAACAGATGGATCGCCTGGCTTCCATCCATTCGGTCTATCCCTGGATCCGGTCTGCCTGCGGCAGGCTCGGCCCACCCTTCCTGGGATGTCTATCGCAGTTCTGCAATCACCTTGGCGATCGTGCCGGCAGCATCTGGTCGGGCAACCCTCGCACAGCGATTGGATGTATCTTCAAGTAATTCCGGCGACTGAAGCCAACGGCGGACAGCCAACGCTGCCTGATCCGGACTCGGAGCCCAAACTCCCAGGCTATGCTTGATGACATAATCGACGTTCCCATCCTCCTGACCCGGAAGGCGGCTGTAGAGCACCATCGGAAGATGGGCGTTCACGGCTTCCGTGATCGTCCCTGGACCGGCCTTTGAGACGATCAGGTTTGCGGCTCGCATCAACTGCGGCATCCGGCGCTCGAAACCATAAACGAAGGTGGGGACTTCCCAATCGATCGATTTGAGTCGTGCTTCGAGAGCGTTGTTGCGCCCGGCCACGACCGCCAACCCTAATCCAGTACCCAGCGCCGCGATCGCTCGTGCGGTCTCGAACAAGGGGCCCATGCCCTCGCCCCCTCCCACAAGCAGCACCATCGGCAACTCGTCCGGCCAGCCCAGCTGCGTGCGGATCTGCGCCCGGTCACCAGGAGGCTCACAGAAACGCCGGGCAACCGGCAGGCCGGTGACTCGCACATGCTCCGGCGAAAGCCCATTGAGCAGTGCCTTTGCCCGGGCTTGCTCAGTTGGGACGAGCGTTAGATCGGCCGCGCGGTTGTACCAGAGCGAGTGCGTGCTCACGAGATCCGTTACAACCACCAGGAATGGGATCGTGCGCTCACGCTGTGAGTATAGATTCGGGGCGATGAACAGTGGATGGAAGGAAACGACCATATCGGGCGCATGTTCATCCACCAATCGGTTGACCGCTCGCCGCAGATACGGCCATGTCGTGCGGTTGAACGCTTGCGCCCGCCGACGGCCGTTTGACAGCTGGTACCCTATACCCCACAGTGCTGAATGGCGGGCCATCATCGGGTACATTTCCGGGAGACGGTTTAAAGGAGCTGGAGCATAGTCCTTGAGACCATCGACGAAGCGTATGTCGAACTGATGTGGAAAAAGGCGATCGATGGCCTCGATCACTGCCTCGCCGGCGCTACGGTGACCACCACCCGTATCCGAGAAAAGGAACAGCAGTCGCGGCCTGGACATGACTTAAATCTTGTGTATGAGTAAGACCGCGATCAAAGGCATGCCTTGAAAGCCGCCAGGAGAAGCGCGACGTTCTCACGCTGCGAAGAGTACCCCATCAGGCCGATGCGCCAGACTTTGCCCTTTAATTCGCCCAGGCCGCCTGCGATATCGATATGGTATTCATCAAGCAGCCTCTGGCGGACCGCGTTACCATCCAGGCTAGCTGGGATGCGGACCGTGGTCAGCGTGGGAAGTCGGGTTGGTTCCGCGACGTGCAGCTCCAGTCCCAGCTCCTGCAGGCCTTTCCAGAGCAGTGCCGCGTTGCGGCGGTGGCGCTCATAACGCGCCTCCAGGCCTTCCTCAGCAACGATGCGTAAACCCTCATACAGCGCGAAATTTGAACTGATCGGAGCGGTGTGGTGATAGGTCCGCTCCTTGCCCCAGTATTTCTGGATCATCGTCAAATCGAGATACCAGTTGGCAACCGGCTGCCGGCGCGATTGAAGCACCTTCACGGCCCGGGGTCCTAACGTGATCGGTCCGAGCCCCGGGGGACAGCTGAGGCATTTCTGAGAGCCGCTGTAGCAGATGTCGATTCCGGTTTGATCGACTTCCACCGGAACACCGCCAAGCGATGTGACCGCATCGACCAGGAATAGAGCCCCGGCATCATGAACCACGCTTGCGACCTCCGCCAGCGGCTGAAGCGCGCCGGTTGAGGTCTCAGCATGGACGAGCGCGACCACCTTGGCCGGGGCTTCCTCCAGTGCCTGCTGGACCTCCCCGGCTTCGAAAACCTCACCCCACGGTTTCTGAATTGTACGGACCTGCGCGCCATACCGGCCGGCCATATCCTGCAGCCGACTCCCAAAGTAGCCATTGATGCAGATCAGAACAGGATCTCCGGGTTCGATCATATTTGCCAGTGCTGACTCCATGGCAGCGCTGCCGGTGCCCGAGATCGGAATGGTGAGGTCGTTATCCGTCCCGAATACGTAACGCAGGAGCGATTGGGTCATTTCCATCACCTGCAGGAAGTAGGGATCAAGGTGACCGACGAGCGGACTTGCCATCGCCCGCAGCACACGCGGGTGCACCATGCTCGGTCCGGGTCCGAGCAGCAGGCGCGGCGGGTTCTGTAGCTCAGGGAACCATTCCGGCGAGTCCGTCCTGGGTGTGTTCATCTCCGCTCCTGTTCCAGCCTGGCAGCAACCGTAACGCGCCTATTCTATCCCAAACCCATTCCGCGCCCCAGCTTGAAATGACGACACCCCGGATTCCTCCGGGGTGTCGTGGAGCGCATGCCTGAGGCTATCTTGTGCTGACGTATGTCTCGATGATGCTCAGCAGCAGCGGTCGTCCTTTCATCAGGTAATCCTCGAAAGTCGCATCGGCTGCCGGCCGGCTACCGAATTCAATGCGAGTGCCGTCCTCCAGAGTGAAAAAGACGGTTTCGTTATGATCGACAAGCGATTCTCCGCCGGCCTGGATATCCATGCCCTGCGCGGTGTAGTATTTCCCATCAGCCTGGACTTCAAGCTCGATTTTTGTGATTTCAGCTACACCGACCCCGGTCCGGCCGCAGTTGGCATACTTGAACCCTGAGTTTTCCGGTGCTGAGATCGTGATGTATCCCAGGCTGGTTCGAATCTGGACACACAGGTTGTTTCCGTAGGTCTGTTCGAGGTACTGGAAGTAATTTTCGACGGTGACGCCCTCCGGCAGCCCGCCGACTGGCAGGCCGTTTTCATCACTTGGATAACTCTGGATGCCCGATTCTTCGAGCGTAGCTTCAGGTGGGTATTGAATCTGGTATCCATAACGCTCATTTTCGTACACCTGCCACCCATCTCGTATACCCGTCTCGGGGTAGCTGGGGGCAGCAGGGATCTCGTTCCAGTCAGGTACGCCAGCCAGCATCTGCCCGTAGACACGGATCACCTCGCCAGTATCACGCAGCGCCTCAAGATCTGCCCGGACACCTTCATCCCGAGCCCAGATTCCATACTGTATTGGATATCGCCCAACAAGGGCGAAGAAATCATCGCCGCCCGACCCGGGGACAGGTGAACCGCTGTAGATCACTCCCTCCCATCCATCGACGGTGTCGACGATCTCGGATGACGCCCCGTACAGCAGCCGGTTGACTGTGATCATGCACCCTGAGATCCCCTCGCCCTCACAGACGAGAATGCCCCAGATGTTGACATACTCGCCGACGCCCTGTGCGTCACGCAGGCCCTCGATCTCGCTCTCGATACCAGCATCCTCTCCGCGAATGCCGAATTCGACGCCGGTTTCAGGGTAAAGGATGAAGACATCCTCTTCGGCCATGCCAGCCGGCAGGCTGGCGATATGCCCGAGCCATGCCGTGACCGGAGCTCCGGCCGTTCCTCCGGCGAGGCGGGTCACTCCGCCAGAGGCATCGACGACGCCCTCCCAGCCGAAGCTTCCATCAGAGTTGCTGACCATCACGGTGTAGGTGACCTGATCCGGAGAGACGATCGGGTAATCGAGTTGGACCGTCCAGGACTCGGCCGTGAAACGAAACGAACGCGCCCCCACCAACCCCTCCGGGGTCGTCTCCTCTCCAAGCCAGTCCAATCCCGATTTCGGAGCCTGTTCCCCATACTGCATTTGCAGATAAGCCAGCACGGTATCACGGGCGACCAGCACCTCGAGCGGCGCGCTTGTAGCCCCGTTCTGCTGTCCACCCTCTTCCGGCGAATCTTCAACGCCCACCTGCAGCGTGCCGCATGAGCTGACAACAAGCGCCAGCAGCAAGATCAGGAGCAGAATACTCAATCGATTGGAATTCATCAGAACCTCCAGGATGTGCATCCACCGCCCCAGCGGAAGGTTGCACGCGTTGTGTTTATATTGAGTATTTCTTCACAATGCAACTGAGGAATGACATGCAGGTGACGTGCCTGTTGCAGGTTGTTACCGTCTGGTGACTTCGCTTGCGGGCAGATGAAGTGCAAATACGGTCCCCTGCCCCAGCCGGCTCCGCAGCGTGACTTTTCCGCCATGGCGCTGGACGATGGAGCGCACCAGCGCCAATCCGAGCCCGCTGCCGGATATGCCGCGCGCGCCCTCTCCCCGGTACAGCTCATTCCATACCTGAGCCTGTTCGCTCTCCGGGATGCCAGGCCCGGTATCGGCGACCTCGATGACGACGTCGGAGCCGTCCTCATAGGCGCGCAGCTCAATCGCATCGCCGGGGCTGGAAAACTTGATGGCGTTATCGAGCAGGTTGTGGACCGCCAGAAAGAGCAGATCACGGTCGCCAGATACCTGGGGAAGCGGCCAGGGCGCCTGTGGGATGGAGAGGCTGATCTGTCGGGATGCAGGCTCGATTCTCTCCTGGAGAAGTTCGAAGTTATCCCGCAGGAGTTCGCTTAAATCAACCGGCGCTCGCTCGAGCTGCCTGGTCTCCAGGTCAGCAAGTTTGCGCAAGTCCGATACCAAGCCACGCAGCCGCTTCATCTGCGCCTCGATGCTGGCAGTCGAGGCTTTGCGGTCTTCAGCCGGTACATCGGAGTTGAGATTCGCCAATCCGGCGAAGATCGCTGTCAAAGGATTCTTCAGCTCGTGATCGAGGCGGGTCAGAAACCTGCGGCGTTCCTCCGCCGCTTCGAGCAGGGTCTTGATATGCCGGCGTTCGACCCAATCCGAGAGGATTAAGCCGACTGCAGCCAGGGCGCTGAGGCCAAAACCCGCCAGCGCGATCAGCGCGCTGATCTGCGCCCGCAGGACAAAAGTTGGGTTTGCGAGATCACTCTGGTTGTACCAAACCGCCAGGATCAAACCAAGCAGCGCCGGAGCGAAAATCGGTAGCCAGCGGACGATCATTCCAGACCTTCCACATCCGCGGCGAAACGGTATCCCTGCCCGGGAATCGTCTCGATGTAGCGTGGGTCAGCTGCATCATCTCCAAGCTCACGGCGCAGCTCAGCAATACGCGTGTCGACAGCACGCGTTCCAACCGGATAATCCCACCCCCAGACGACATCGAGCAGACGGTCTCGGCTCACCAGCTCGTCGGGGTGTGTCATGAGGTATTCCAGTAGAGCTACGGCCTTGGGAGTCAGGGTAAGTTCATCGCTCTTCAGGTAGACGCGCCGCGAGCGGCGATCGAGCGAAAGCTCGCCGCATTTCAGCTGCCAGGCGGCTGCGAGCGGTGGTTTGCCAGGGCGCGCCCGGCGCAAAACAGCCCGGATGCGGGCTACAAGCTCATGCGGGTCGAACGGTTTGTTGAGATAATCGTCCGCACCTTCCTCGAGCGCCATGGCCCGTTCCCCGGCCTCCCCGACCTGTGTCAGCAGCAGGATCGGCACCCAATTGCCCTGCGAGCGCAGCCGGCGCAGCACCTCGCGCCCGTCGATCTTCGGCATGAGTACATCCAGCACAAGCAGATCTGGATTGACCTCGGGTAGAAGTTCGAGCGCCTGTTCACCATCGGAGGCCACCTGGACATCAAAACCCGATCGCTCAAGAAACGGTGCCAGGTTCTCAGTGATGGCACGTTCATCATCGACCAGCAGTATTGTTTGAAGTCTGGGCATCGGTCAATCCTTGCTTCCAGCGCTATCTGGCGTAGCACTCGATACTTGCGAACGGTGTTTTTTAAGCATGCCCTATCTCCAGATGCTGGGGGCAACCCAGATCGCAAGGTCCATTTCAAATTCATTTTTCGCCAGCACAGAAAGGATGAAATGAACCCGATCGCCCTCCAGCTCGTTCAGATCGACATCCACGAGCGAGAACTTACCGTCTGAACGTTCGTTCCACTGACCCAGCGTCACTGGATCCCCGCTGCCGATGCGGTACTGTAGCCTGAAGCGAACGTTGCAGTCGGGCGAGTCTGCGCTGCAGGCGATCAAAGCCTTGAAGTGATCCCCTCGTCTGACTTTGTATTCGGGGTAGACACCTTGAATATATCCCTGGTCTACCGGCTCTGGCTGCATCCACAGGCCGGGCTCATCCTCCACCCGCCCCTCGATCGCCGGTTCCTCGAGGCGGATCACCCATCCTTCTGGATCCTCCACCTCTCCCGGGCAGGTCAGCACACCGGCACCCGTGCTCCATTCTGCGTCACAGTATGAGTCAACGAAGTCATACACCACCTCATCCGGGCTGTCGACCTCGATATCTACCCAGAATGCATCCCTCCCGCCTTCACCAATTCCAAAAATCTCGCCCTTGGGGTTCATCAACGCCCAGTAGCCACGATACTCGCCGTCCGCGTCCGGGGCGGCCAGCTCAACGCTGAGGTCAACCATATACCCGGGCTGAATCGCACCCTTCAAGGGGATCTCCCGTCGCCCGCTCATGCGGTCACCGGAGACGAACACCAACGAGAAATCGCTGGTCCAGGTGCTCAGGCCGATATTCATCAAGCGCCAAGTTTTGGTGAACGTCTCATCACGCTCAAAGAGCGTGCCGTCCGGAACCGTGACATCGGTGACGAAGCGAGCCCAGTCCTGAAGGACCGGGCGCAGCGTCGCCGTGGGTGTGTAGTACGGCGTTGGAGTGGGCGTTTCCGTAGGCAAGGCAGTGGCCGTAGCTGTCGGCGTAAGACTACTGGCCTCTGCAGTCGCTGTGAAGGCGGCGATGACTTCCGTCATCTGCGCATCGAGCGTCGCTGCGGATCCGGTTGCCGCCTGGTCGGGGGTAGGTGTTGCTGCGGAATAGTTACAGCCGGTGAGCAAGATCACCGTTATCACTGTCAGCAGGATGGCAGGAGTATGGTCCACTTTCAAACCGAGCTGCTTCATTTTCTGTTCTCCATGCAATCGATGATTCCCTCAATAGCGGTTTCTGTCAACCCTCACCATAGCTCGACAAGGTCCAGGCATCATCACCGCAATGTAGCCAATCCGAACCGCCCAGTTACGAATCTGCAACAGCGCACAATGGGTGTAGTCAAACAGGATGAGGCTGCGCTGTGGTATGGATATCTTTCGCAGAAGGTGGCTCTGGGTGTTGAGAACAATGGGTAATGGATCAGAATTCTGCGCTCAACCAGGAACGCTTGCGTGGAACTAACCTCCGGACCGGATCAGGGTATCTTCCGCTCCATCCACCATGTGCCGTGCGTTTCCTGAAAAACCAGGTAGCGGGTTGAGGAACGGAGCGGCAGCAGGTACGAAGGAATATGCCACAACCCTTCGACACGGCCGTGCTCAGGATCGAGGTGGCCGTGATAGTGGATGTGGGGCGCCCTTGGATGACCGCGCACCTGCTCTCCAAAGGTCTCTTCCACAAATTCCACCACCGGCCGTAAGCCTTGCTTGCCGAGTGTCAGAAACTCAGCTGGCATCTTACGGAAGAACAGGCGCTCCCCCCGAAGCCGTCCCTGGATCCCAGCTTCCAGCGGTACTCCCAGGTCAGGATCATCGGAAAACGTCCCCCGCACCCGGCCAAGCCATCCCTGTTCGATCACGAGCGTAAACCCGACCGCCCGCGCTTCCAGATCTTCGCTGGGCGGTTCATAGTGATATACGCCGCGCCACGTACCGGCTACGCTGTGCATTGCAAGCTCCTGAAGCCACCGTCGGTTCAGGGTGATTATGGCATAGCGAAGAAGCCAGAGCGATGGAACCCACTGCCTATAACGAATGATGTCTGATGAAAACATTCCCACACAGAGACCAGGATGGCTCGGGCGGGAATGCGAGGTGGCGACGACTGGATTTGAACCAGTGACCAAGGGCTTATGAGGTGGATTTTTCCGTTTTCCGGAGACCGTCCCTGAGCGGGCGATTCAGCCCTTATCCCCTGAGCGCTCCTTTCGAATATCCGTTGGAATTAATTTCCTGGGGGAGTCAACGGCAGAACATTCCCATGCTATAGATTCTCTACTCTTGGGCCACCCTCCCTCTGGTCATTGTACAGCCGCCTCCCATTCGGAGCAAGCGGAGCTCTCATCGCTCAAGCCACGTTACTAAGATTCATCACCCGCAAACTGCGATCGATGAGGATGGTTTTTATGGAAGTCATAAAGCAGATCCATCGATCCACCAATCAAGCAGCCCTTGGTCAAGGCCACCTGCGCCATGTACAGGCTCTCTTCTGCAAGGAAACAGGTAATCAGGGACGAAGATCTGTATGAGGTCCAAAATCCCCACAGCCTTCATGTGCGACTTTCCTGAGCAGAAAAACAGGTCTTTACACATCTTCATGAACTTTTCTCCTTATGGACTATAGCATACTTGATGAGAGGCAGTTGACTTTTATGTCATGTTATGGGATAATTGCGGCAACGTTGCCGGTAACGTTGCCGGTAACGTTACCGCAATTATAACACCCTTTACCGAGGTTCGATGTGCAAAAGAAGAGACGCGCGGTAACAATTCGTGACGTCGCCAAAACGGCGGGTTTCTCCGTGTCGACCGTCTCGCGGGTTTTAAACGGTAAAGCAGACGTGGCCAGAGACACCCAAGATCGCATCCTGTCCGTTATCGACGAATTAGGCTATGCCACCAACCTGGCGGCGCGCAGCATGCGCAGCCAGAAGAACAACATGGTCGGCCTGATTATGCCTGACATCGCCTATCCATTTGCCATCGAGGTGATGAAAGGTGTCAATCGGGCGATTGCCGAATCCGAGTTTGATCTGCTAGTGTACACCTCGGGCGATGTGCGTAAAAGCGAAGCCGCCTCACACGAACAAAAATACGTCTCCCTGCTTACGAATTCCATCACCGATGGTGCCATCATCGTTGCTCCAGTGTCGGGTGAGTTTTCCACCGATGCGCCGATTGTCTCCATCGATCCGCTGATGAGCAATCCCCATTATCCCTCCGTGCACGCCACCAATTACGCAGGCGCAGTGGATGCGATGGAATATCTGCTTGGATTGGGACACCACCGCATTGCCCATATCAGCGGCCGTAATGAACTCGAAAGCTCAAATCGGCGCTTGAAGGGTTACCGTGATTCATTAGAAAAAGCGGGAATCGCCATCGATCCGGCTTTGATTGCGCCCGGCGATTATACGACCAAGACTGGCGCTAACGCCGCCAGAGTGCTTCTGTCTCTTGATCATCCACCCACAGCTATTTTCGCCTCCAACGATCAGACGGCGATGGGCATCTATCAGGTGGCGGAGGAGATGGGACTGCGAATCCCAGAAGATCTTTCTGTGATTGGTTTCGACAACATCACGGAATCGAAATACATGCGACTGACCAGTATAGATCAGTTCATTTCCGAGATGGGCTTTATCGCCACACAAATGCTTATCAAGCTGATCCATGGCGAGCTGCTGGAGGCTCAAACCTACAAAATGCAAACCCGACTCGTTGTCCGTGATTCCTGCCAAGCGTTGGTCAAGAGCGAATAGGCTCCGCCTGAAACACACGTGACAGGCGGTCATCGGACGGGAGGCCGGGGAGTGAATTTGGAAAAAGGGGTTGACCACATCGTCGGTTCTGTACGAAATCGTAAGGCTTCCTAAACCCCGAACCGACGGAAGGAAGACATGCAGTTATGGATGGAGAATGTCTCCGCACACCACGAGCACTTCTTCCGCCACCTCAATAAGGAGAAGCAACAACTAGCAAGATCAGCATCGTTCTGAGGGTCTTACGCATCGCTTGCTTTGCATGGCCCGCGTCCAGTACATCGATAACCCAAATGCCTTCCGCAACGACCGCAGCGTTCGTGCTGGTAGCCTGCGACCCAGGGGTGACTTCTACACACAAAAAGATCCTCGGTGCACACCATGCAAATACTACGGTAACGAGAGCGTGGGTTAGGTTCGTATATTTATGAGGCCATTACCTTACACCTGCAGAACAGATTCAATGGGACAAAGCATTCGATCACATTAAGATCCAATACCTGAGGTGGTCACTGGGATGGACAGCAGCGAAGCTACGAAAAATAGTGCAGAACAATCTTCCAACACGTGGACTAAAAAGATCGCCAATTTTTTAGAGTTTCGTGAATTAAATGTGACCATTGCTTTTATAGTCCTATGTCTATTCTTCTATTGGAAGAGACCGGATACCTTTCTAAAACCTGCCAACCTGGCTGTCATCATGCGTTTCGTGGCCACCTTTGGGCTATTAGCCATTGGTGAGCTGTTTGTCATTATCACAGGTGGTATAGACCTATCTGTGGGGTCGATGACCGCCCTTACGGGTGTGATAGCAGCTACGTTGATGGTCAAAGGAGTTGGTTCTATCCCGGCATTAAGCATTCCGCTTTCCATCATCATTGTTTTTATCCTGGCAAGTCTTGTAGGACTCTGGCATGGTTTCAGTGTCACAAAATTGGATATCCCACCTTTCATCATCACACTCGGCACTTGGCTCATGGCACGAGGATTAGCAGCTTACATAACCAGAGGCTACCCAATCGTCTTTGTATCGGACTTTCCATTCCTGAGTCTTGGACAGGGGGCGATATTTCAGATTCCAATCATGTTCATCATCTTAGTGGTTATAGCACTTATCAGCTCCTTCATGTTGATTTCAACAACGCTAGGACGTCACATCTACGCTATTGGGGGGAACATCGAGGCAGCGCGGGTATCAGGGGTTCATGTCAACCGCGTACGCATATTTAGCTATATCACGAGCAGTATTTTAGCCTGCCTTGTTGGGATCATACTGGCTTCTCGTTTGGGACAGGGTACCCCCACCGTAGGCACCGCGTATGAATTATGGGCTATTGCCGCTGCGGTCATCGGGGGCACTAGCCTCTTCGGGGGTGAGGGGTCCGTACTTGGTGTGATCTTGGGAGCCGCGATTATGGGCGTCATGATCAACGGGATGGTACTTATCAACCTGTCATCCTACTTACAAAACGTGATCCTCGGTATCGTACTGGTTATCGCGGTCACCTACGATACCTTACGAAGACAGCGCAGCAGATAGGTTGGGAGCAGAGCAATGACCGCAGCACCGATCGTAAAGATGGTAAATATTCAAAAGAGCTTCGGGGCTGTACAGGCTCTTCGCAGTGTGGCCTTGACATTAGATCATGGCGAAGTATTAGGGCTTGTTGGGGACAATGCTGCGGGTAAATCCACCCTGATGAAAGTCCTCAGTGGTGCTTATCTCCCGGATGCCGGAGACATACTGATTAATTCAAAAAAGGTGCATATCACTAACCCAGAGGATTCTCGTCGTCTAGGTATTGAGATGGTGTACCAAGACTACGCCCTGGCTAATAATCTGGATGTGTCTGCGAACGTTTTCCTAGGGCGCGAGATCGTGAAATGGAAACTCGGCCCGATAGGAATGATGAACAAGAAATCTATGGAAGAGCAGGCACGAAGTCTTTTGGATCGCCTGAGAATCGAAATCGACAATGTGCGTTTGAAGGTAGAGAACTTATCTGGCGGTCAACGTCAAGCCGTAGCCATTGGTAGAGCAACAGCCTTCGATGCCAAAGTCATAATCATGGATGAGCCAACGGCTGCCTTGAGTGTAGCTGCGATTGGCAAGGTGTTGGACCTGATTAGAGAACTCAAGAGTCTTGGCAGTTCCATCATAATGATCAGCCATCGCCTGGAGGATGTTTATGAAGTGAGTGACAGAATAATCGTGCTGCGCCATGGTCGTAAGGTGGCAGATTGCCCCGTAAGTGGAGATATTCGAGAGTTCCGTGAACGTATCTTGTCGTACATGATCGGAGCTAGAGATGATTTCTCCGAGCAAGGCACTGCATAAAGGACTGGAGGTGATATTTATAAAATTGTTGCTCGATTGCAGTTCCCATAGTCGTGAGAGATATAAATGCACCAAGAAATAGGAGAAGTAAGATGAAGACTCTAAAGCCCCTAATTTATGTGATTTTGATCACGGCCTTGCTTGTTTCTTGTGCACCAGCGACAACAACCCCTGCTGCAGAAGTTCCCGAGGAATTCACGGTTGTTGTTATTGGTAAGTCAGTGCACCCCTACTGGAGCAATGTCGAGAAGGGTGTCGTTGCAGCGGCGGAAGACCTGGGTTTGGGTGCCGACCAAGCCATCTTCTTCGTACCTCAGCAAGAGGATGTTGCTGCCCAAATAGAGACCATGGAAACCTACGTAGCCCAAGGTGTAACCGGAATCGCCATTGCCCCCTCCGATCCCAACGCACTTGAGCCGGTAATGAAGAAGGCAGCTGACGCGGGCATCTTTGTCACAACTCTGGACACGCCGCCAGTTGATGATTCTGTCTCGCAAGTCTACATCGGCACAGACAACTACTCGGCTGGTCAAGCGGCAGGCGAAGCGATGGCGCAATTGCTGCCTGAGGGCGGTACGGTTGGCATTGGTCGTGGTTCGGATACGGCTCTAAACGCACTACAACGCACCGATGGTTTCCTGGAGGCAATTGGGGGAACTGGCATTGAGACCCTAGAACCTGTGAATGACCAGGAGGATTCTGCGCGCGCGCTAGAATTAGCCAATTCTGTCCTATCGGCTAACCCGGACCTGGCTGGAGCTTTCGGCGTATACGCCTACAATGGCCCGGCCTGGGCGACGGCTATCAAGGAAGCTGACCGGGTGGGGTTGACCAAGTTGGTCAGCTTCGATGCCACCACCGACATCATTAACGGTATCAAAGAGGGCGTGATTGACGCCACTGTAGCTCAACGCGAGTTTGACATGGGCTATAAGTCGGTGCAGGTTATTTACCTGATGGCTACGAAGGGCGTGGATGCGGCCATGTCTGAAATGGGAGTGGTGGATGGAATTATTGACACTGGCGTGGATATAATTACACCTGCCACCCTCAAGGACTACGAGGCCGGTCTGGACGCCAAGGGCATCCCGCATGAGTGGGACACCCAGGGTTGGGAACCACCGGAAGGAGCTGCGGCAGTAACAGTTGAATGGTGGCATATTACCACCGTAGATCCGGGTAAGTCACTCTGGCAGGATATGGCCGATGAATACACGGCCGCCCATCCCAATGTAACGATTAATATCACGGTACTGGAAAACGAGGCCTTTAAGACCAAGTTGACCACCGTTATGCAGGGTGGGACGCCCCCCGATATCTTCCAGAGCTGGGGTGGCGGTACCATGAATGATCAGATCAATGCTGGTTTGCTCATGGATATCACCTCGTATCTGGACGCAGATGGCGGTGCCTGGCGTGACACCTTCGCGCCCGGTGCGCTGGCGGTCTATGCCTTGGACGGCAAGAACTACGGCGTACCATGGGACATGGGTATGGTCGGTTGGTGGTACAACAAGGATCTGTTCGCCCAGGCTAACATTACAGATCCTCCGACGACCTGGACGGAATTTCTCGATGATGTCAAAGCCCTTGAGGCTGCTGGGATCACCCCCATTGCCCTAGGCGAAAAAGATACTTGGACCGGCATGCACATCTGGTCGTATCTCGCCACTCGCATCTGTGGAAAAGACGGTTTCCTGGCCGCTGCAAACCGCACAGGTTCCTTTACCGATGCTTGCTTTGTAGAAGCCGGTGAAAAGCTGGATGAATTGATCGCCCTCGAGCCCTTCCAACCTGGTTTCCTCGGCGCCGTGCATGATGATATGCAGGGCACCTTCGGTAACGGCAAAGCTGCTATGGAACTCTCAGGGCAGTGGGCTCCCTCAGTCCAATCTGCTCAATCTGCCGATGGGGTCGGTGTTGCTAATCTGGGCTTCTTTAGCTTCCCGGCCGTCGAGGGAGGCGCGGGCGCCTTAACAGACGCCATGGGTGGTGGTAATGGATTTGCCATCGGCAAGGATGCCCCACCCGAAGCAGTTGATTTTGTCGAATACCTGACTGCACCGGAACAACAGGCGCGGGTTGCAGCTATCGGTGCTGGCATCCCGGTTGTCGAAGGCGGCGAGGTTGGTCTGACCGATCCCAATATGATCCTGGTCCAGCAAGGTTTTGCTGCTGCAGATTACTTCCAACTCTACTATGATCAGTATATGCCTTCAGCGATGGGTTCCATCTCTTTCCTTGCCTACAACACGTTCTTCAAGAGGTCGCTGTTTCACAGCGTACAGTCCCAACAACCGAATTCGATCAGGTGACTGTCACATCGATAACGATTACCAGAATTCCCGTATCCTTACAATAAGGAGAGTGTTCATGACTATACCCCAGGTCATAAAAAGTCCCTTGAAGTGGCAACCACGAATTAACCCTCCTCGACGTGTTCAAGACCATCTGGCCATATTTCTAT
>JARRJK010000081.1:0-10912 GCA_037379555.1 Anaerolineales bacterium
CCCCTCGACACTTCCGCTCTCACCGACCGCCTTTCCCAGCTCGACCAGGCTCTTTCCGGTACCGAAGCCGATCTCCAGGATGTTCTCGCCCGAGCCCGCCGCCAGCTGACCAAGCCCCACCTGCACGAACTTCCACTCGCTCGAGCCCGCCAGCCAATCGTAAATTCCGCTCATGCTGTCGTAGCTTGCCCGGGCTTCCTGCTTCGAGCGCATCACACGGCTGATCTTCCGTTCATGTTCTTCTGTCATGGGTTCCCCTCATCATGTTCAATTCAGCCAGCGAAAGATTCCTTCCCCCAAACTTCCTTACAGCTGAACAGGGTTGAGAAGCTGCCCTATTCCACGGCGGTGGCTCAGTAGCCGGTGACCGCCCGCTGAACAAAAGACAGCACGCCGGCGACCAGGAATAGGACAACGCCGGAGAGCATCCACTTCCGCCCGGCGAGGGATGTGACACCAAGCATGCCGCCGATCGCGGCGAAGTAGAAGACGACATAGGTGATCACCATCCAGTTTGTGGAACGGAAGTCGAAGTGAAAGACGTAATCGATCAGGAACAGCGTGATGATCCACAACAGCATCAGCCCGACCTGGAGGTAGTATAGCGGAGGGCGTCCGACGGATGGAGCCTTGATCAGCAGGTAAGCCAGCGGGAAGGCCATCAGGAGGATCGGGATGCCGATCCAGTGCCCGGGTCCAGTCCCCACCAGCATGCGCGCACTGAAAGTGACGATGCTGGAGATGTAAATCACGTGGGCTACGATCGCTCCCAGCAGGTCAAGTTTATGTTTGTCTATGAGTTTATCCCCTTGCCGCTGCTTCGGTAGAGCCCTACCACACGCCCGGGATGAGCCGGGAACGCGTCCGGGCAGCGTATTCCCGGTAGCCGGGCAGTTCCCCCAGCAGCATCTTATCTTCGGTTCGCGTGCGCAGGACTAGCACGAAGGTGTAGAGAACCATTGCGACCAGCAGCCAGGCCGAATTGAGGAGCAGCGGCAGGCCTACCGACGCCAGCACCGCGCCGGCGTAGGACGGGTGGCGGACGATGCGGTAAGGCCCGCTTTCGACAACATATTGATCCCGGTCGGATTGTATGCGGACAACAGCCGAGAAGAAGCGGTTAACGACCATCGCCCACACCCCGGCTCCGTACCCGATCAGAAGCAGTATGCCACCGATGATCAGCACCCATGCTGGGAACTCCGGGGTCCACCTGAATCGATGGTCCAATCCGGCGGTGATTGCGGAAAGCGCCGGCAAGACGATTCCAACGAGTCCCACCAGCAGCCGCTCACCATCAGGCGTGCCACCAGCATCATAGAACTTTGCCCGTTCGAGCAAGGTATCTGGATTTCGGAAATACACGACCACCCGGCCACCGATCGATGCCACCAGGAGCAGCCCGACATAGACCCAAGCTCCCGGCCAGGCGAGCGTGCCGGCGGCGATGAAAAGAAGGACTGGCACGCCGAACAGATAGATCACGAAACCTGCAACCGCCCGGATGAGCTGCTTTTGTGAGATCGACATTTCGGCCTCCCCCGGATCACATCTCCATTATCGCATGGGCGGCAAGTTATGGGGCAAGCTCGGTCATGACAGCATGCAGCAGCTGCAGCGCAGTCAGGTTGCGTATGGGCCAAGCGCGGCTCATAGCTTGCGGATCGGAAAAGTCGTTGGGTCCCCAGGTGAGATGCTCTCGATCGGGCTGCAGGCCATGATCCGGCAGCGGCTGAATCGCCCGCCAGAAGTTCCACAGCGGCAGTTCGTACTCTGCTGCAAGGCGGGCGATGATCGTGTTGAGACGCTGATCACCCTCGAGGTTGTCGCCTTTGGTCGACAGGATCGGCAGTACACTGTGGTCGAGCAGCGTATCGATAATCTGCCGTAGCCCGGCTTCAAACTCCTCCGGTCTCCAGACCTGGTTCGTTCCAAGCGAGATCAAAGCAAAGCTCGGCTGATTGAGCCGGAGCTCGCATTCAAGCGGTGATTCCTTGTCCCGACACTGCGTGCGGTCGGCGAACGCCGGATCAAGAATACGGTCGGTGTTAAATCCAGCCCGGGCAGCCTGGCCATCCCGGGCTATCGAACCGGCGAAGAAACGGATCGCCTCTTCCAGTTCGTCGTAGGATCCCAGGTCGTATGAATCCGGGCTGCGGATGAAATCTGTCAGGAACCAGTGTGTGGCGATCTCGCCGTCGCCGACGCGAGAGAACGCGTGTGGATCGTTCCCGAGTTCGAGCCCGGCCGCGTATAGCGCCTGTGCTCGCGGGCTGAACTCTGGAAGCACACGAAGCGATGTCCATCCCTCATGCGTAACGGCAATGGTCCCGGCGCGCGAGTCTTGCTGATCTGATCCGCTGACGAGTGTGCCTTCAGGCTCAACGCCCATCGGTTCCGGCCTTGCGGTGACAGATCCCGGGGGGAGTGTGCTGGGAGTGAGGGCGCGTTCCAGAGGGCGATCCGGGGGGCTATTCAAGCTTGCTGGTTTCGAACCACCGCCGCAGGATGACGATATCGCGATTGCAAGCAATAACCACGTAAATTCGTGCAACCGCCTGGCTGAATGCGGAATCTTTTTCAAGCCAACTCCAGTGGGAACGAATGACCGGTGCCAGGCGCAGGTGTGCTATCGGCGAACGGCCATAAGAATCAACTCTCCTGGATCGTGCGTGCCAAAGGGGTTCTTGTGATAGTCAGCAAAGACAGCTTCAAGCTCGAACCCGGCCCGCGCCAGAAGATGCTCCGCTTCGTAACGGAAAAGGTGGCGCATTTCGAACGCATGTATGAGCCGCTCTTCGGTCCCATCGGTGTAGGTGAGGTCATAGAGCAGTTCAACCTGTGTGAGCTGCTGAAAGTGATCACGATGGAGGATCCGATGCCGGCGGACGCAGCGGGTGCCATCGGGAAGTGAGAACTCGGGCTCTTCCGCGACGATCTCTCCGTAGTCCTCCCGGCTTAGAGCACGGATCGAAGGGTTGAAGACATCGAGAATCAACTGCCCACCGGGCTCAAGATGCTGACGGAAGCAGTCCAGGCAAGCAAGCTGGTCGCTGACGGTGAGCAGATGCTGGAAGGAGCGGAAGGGCGTGGTGACCAGCGTGAACTTCCTGCCGAGATCAAAATCCCGCATATCGGCTAATTCAAGCCTTGCTTTAGCCTGCACCTGCTCGGCTTCTGCCTGCAGTTTGCGCTGGCAGGCAGCGAGCATCGGCTCTGAGAGATCGATGCCCGTGATCTCAATTCCAGCTTGAGCGATGGGGATCAGGATCCTGCCGGTTCCGCAGCCTGCTTCGAGCACAGGTCCGCCGCTGGAGCGCGCAGCCTCGATATAGAACGCAATATCATCCCGTTCCCGGTAGGGAACGACATAGTCATAAAGCTCAGCCAGTCGTGCGTCGGATGAATATCCACTCTTGTTTTCACTCTGCATGTTGGTATGCACCACCCACTCTCAGCGGCTTGTCCAGAATCCGGTATTCTTCAGCCTAAAGCACGATCACATCTCGCACGCAATTCTGCAAGGTGTCCTTAGATCACCTTGTCATCCCTCCCGGAAGCCTGGCGCAGGATCTCAGTCTGTCCTGTGTGATAGGTATCGTGAAAATAGAAAAACAGCAGCCATTCCGCAATAGACATCGAGCGGTTCCCGAAGAACGCGACCTGTCTTTCCAGCTCTTCTGGCTTGATTACAGCCAGGATGCCCTCAAGTTCATCTTGCGCTTGCTCGAGACTCGATCGCAGTTCGCTCAGCGGAACGACTCCTGGACCCTCGCTCTCAATCGGTTCGGAGTCACGCTGATAGCGACTGGCAACCTCTTCATGGGCGAGCCCCTCATGCCCCAAGAGCTTGAAAACGTTGTTGCGGTTGGTGAGGATATGCCCCAGCAGCCAGTTCATACAGTTGCCCCGGAACGGAAGTTGAATCAGGCTTTCTTCATGGCTCATATCCTCCGTCTGGCGTTGAAGAATCCAGATATTGCGTTTAAACGCGTCGGCCAGGCTGGTAGGTGTGATCAAGGTCGCCTCCCGGCGTACTATCGTGCGGCTATTCCCATGGTCGACCAAATCAGGACGGCTTCACAGCCAGATATACGAATTCCTCGTCATCGGCCGTGGCCGGCAGCGCGCTGTATCCTCCGAAGACTTTCACCTCGGAGAACCCGGCTTTCTCGAGCATCGCAACCAGCTCGTTCCGGAAGTAAATCGTCCCGGCGAGCTTCCGAATCTCCTCCCCTTCCAGCTTGCCGTCACGGCGTTTCTGAACCCGTATCTCGAGCTCGTAAGTCTGCTCAAGCGGGTCAACCGCAGTCTCACGCAGCCAGCTGAGATATTCGCTGCCGTCCTCGGCAGTCCGCCGTGTGGGTTCATCCGGCCAGTCTGAAGGCAAGCCGTCTTGGTTTTCCTTTTGCCAGTAGATCCAATCGTCGAGAGCGTAGGGAGCTTCCTTGTTGAGGATGAGCGCACCACCGGGTTCGAGAAGCAGGTATGCATTTCGAAGCGTCTGCTCATCGAGAGCGCGGCTTCCGGCCAGCCCGAATGAATCAGCGATGTAGATCACCCGGTACCTGCGGGGCAGGTCAAGCGTGTGCATCGGACTCTGGTACAGGTCAGCTTCCAGGCCGAGCTTGTCCAGCCCTGCCCTGCAGCCAGCGAGCATGTCAGCCGAGATATCCGCGCCGTCCACGTCGACGCCAGCCTCGCAAAGCGGCACCAGCAACCTTCCGGCCCCACATGCGAGGTCGAGCACTGGCTGGCCGTAGCTCCCGACTGCCGAGAGCAGGAATTCAAGTTCGCGCGTGTCCCTCGTACCTGCCGCCCACATCTCTGCTACGAGCCCATAATGCCATACGTGCGGTCCCTCACCCATTTATACAACCTCCATACCGGCCAATGGCTCAATCCGGGATTCTTTGTGACCGACGTACGGGTGGACGCTTCCAGAACCACCGATCTCACGAACGGAAGTCACAAACCCGTGCTCACTGAGCAGTCTATCCATATCCCACAGTAAATCTCCCACCAGCCTCCACAGTGATGCCATGATAAATCCGCACGGACGGTTGGCAAGAGGATAGCCCACATCGATCAGGGCAAGCTGTCCTCCGGGAATGAGCACACGCCGGATTTCACACATGGCCGCCTCCGCATCCGGGTAGCCGCTGAAGGCCATGGTGTTAACCACGCAGTCGAAAGCAGCTTCAGGATACGGCAGGGCAGTGACATCTGCCACCTGCAGTTTGGCTTTCATGCCCGCCTGCAAAAGCCTTTCACGCGCCAGTTGGGTCAATTTGAAATTGAGATCGACTCCGTACACCTCAAATTGCCTGGAATATCGTCCTAGAAGATAACCGGTCCCGAAGGAGAGTTCCAGCACGCGCGGTCCCATAACGTACGGCAGCGCTTGATCCAGCCATCGGCTCCAGAATGGGAACACGCGAATAAAGCGCTCATACCAACGCGCATAACGTGTGTAGAAGCGGTCGAACCGGCGAGTGAACTCTGCCTTGTCACGCGGTTCGCGTGCGTAGCGGCGTCGCATCATCTAGGAAGAAGATCTACGAACACATTTTAAAACTCATCATGTTGAAAACAACACCACGCACGACCCGGGGAAGCCAGCGGGCTAATCGGAACCGGCAATTCATGTTCTCGTCCCGGTCAATCGATCCGGCTGATCCCCTCCCGGCTATCCGCATGATATTAAGCTACCTTGCGGTGGTTTCATCCGTCGGGATATCTTTTCCACGCTTGCGAACGCAATTCGACGATCCCAATCAGCAGCACCGCCAGCGCGATACCCCACAACAGAAACCTTCCGGGGAGAGCTCTGGCTGCCGGGGCAGCCAGCAACCAGATCACAACTGAAAGCCCGCCGCAGAGATTGATTGCGATCGCGCCGGCCAGGCCCAATCCAGGCGCACCCGAGCGGGCGATCAACAGTGCCAGACCGATTCCGATCAGGACGGCACCAAGCACGCTGCTGTACAAAAAGCTGCCCGCCGGTGGAAGCCCCAGAAAATCTGTGGTCCCGAAAGGTGCAAACACTAATACCAGGCCGAGCAATATGTTCACAACAGCATCTAACGTGAGCAGTGTTCGCTTCTTAAGCTTCAAAATCATCCTCCGGCATGTTTGACGCCAGCTGTTAGCGGCAAGCGACAATCAGCTCCCAACTCAGTCCGCTGACTGGCGTGCTGTGAGCAAGGCGGTACGCATCTCCTCACACAGGGCTTCGACGTCCGCTGCAGTTCCCGCAGGCCTCTCAGGCCACTCAAACAACTGCAGCCCCCAGAATTCCCGCGGCGGGTCCGGTAAGCGAGGCAGCACCCAAGCGTGCAGGTGGGGGACATTGTGGCCCAGCACGAAGACGTAGATGTGTTCCGCCCCTGCAACCTGCTTTAAAGCCCGGCTGACATCCCGGATCAGCCGTCCTATCTGTGCTGCCTCATCGTCATTCAGTTCCGCCCAGGTGGGTACATGCCGTTTTGGTTCGACGATAAAGGAACCCAGATACGGTGTGCTCGATTGTTCAACCGACCATGAGTGGCCTGAAAAAACGAGATCATCCTCATAGATCGGGCCGCCCGGAACAACCACTTCGCCTCGGTGCTTGCGGCAGACGAAGCACAGGTCGGTTTCTGGCATGCGTAGCTCCGCTGCTTTCATTGTGTTCGAGCTGCTGCAACGCGCCGCGAAAGTTCGTCGATGAACGCACGCACCTGGCGTTCATCGCGCGCCACGATCAAACCCGAACTGAGCGTCTGATCTGACCCTACCCAGATCACCTTGACAATCGGGGCGCCCAGCCTCCAGGTTCCCGCATGCCAGGTCCCGGTCTTGATCTGGACGACGCGTGCATACGGGATGCACAGCGGAGAGCGAGTCAGATAGCGTTGAAAGCAGAGGGCAGTCTCATCAAACCAGTACTCGCCCGCGCCGCGTGCCAGAAACCCATCGCCTCGATAACGCCGCCACCATGTCTCATCGATCTCGGTCCCAAGGTAGCTTCCACGATACTTCTCCATGCCCTTTGACCTCCTGGTGAGCTCAGGTCATCTCACCAAGCGTAGCATGCACGACACAGTGTGACTGAATTCTGGCTGACCACAACCAGAAAACGGCGATCGCTTGGGTTAACCCCGCCTCGATCAGCACTGCGCTCCGCACGCGATCATGATCCATCCCCCATGCCTGGCCGGTACATCAGGATGACGTCCAGGCCAAGTTTTACCCGGTAGATCCGGATCCGATCGCGCAAGAAATCCGGCGCTTCGGCCGGTTCGACAACCTCGAAACCGATTTGTCCGTAAAACTTCTCCAGGCTGCGGAAGGGAATACAGTAGCAGCTCTCATCTTTGAGAACCGCCGCTGCATGCTGAAGTAGCGCCGTCCCAATGCCTCGCCGCCTGTGCAAATCGCGCACTCTCATGCCTCGCAGTACGACATCGCCGCCCTCGCGGCACAGCCGCAGCGCGGCAACGATGGCGTTTCCTTCTTCCACGACGAGGAATGTGTCCTGCTCGTCGAGCGCGGAATCGTAGCCATTCTCAAGGTAGAAGGAGGCTGCTCTCTCCATTTCATCCCGTTCGAGCGTTCGCACCTTCAAAGCATGGGTCATAGAGCAAGCTTTCGTATGGAGAGAAAAATGATCCACCGGGAAGCAGTTTGACGGCATGAAGACCCGGCTCTCCTGCAACCGCATTCAATCCTCTGATTGTCGTGAGAGCAGTTTCATCCCAGCCGCTTCTGAAGGTATTCACGTAGAGCTGCGGCGTTGTTCAGTTTTTCTTCCCTGCTCGAATACACGAACGTCACGTGTTTGTCCTTGATTCGCTCAACCAGTTCGTCGACATTCTCCTGCTGTGCGTCGAGTTCAGCGGCATAGCGTCTCTTGAACTCCGGCCAGAGGCTGGGCTGATGGCCATACCACTTGCGCAGCTCGTTAGACGGGGCGATCTCCTTCGCCCATAAATCAAGCCTGGCTTTTTCCTTCGATATCCCACGCGGCCATAGACGGTCCACCAGAACACGCATCCCATCCGTTTCGGCGTACGCTTCATAAATCCGTTTCAGATCGATTTGAGTCATTTTCTCCCTGCCTGAGATGAAATCCATCCATGTGTCAAGCACTCGCGGAGTTGTGTGTTCTACGGCCGGCAAGAAGTGGCTGGATGCCCTGCCGGATCTTCAGGATGAAGCGGTAGATCCGTATTCAGAGGCCAGGATCGAATATACTGCAGCGTCTTCATAGGTCTCAAAGCGGTAGAGCGATTCCCGCAGGATGCCCTCGAACTTCATACCGGCTTTCTGCATCACGCGCCCGGATGCGGGATTCTTGGTCATATGTCGGGCGAAAATCCGGTTCAGCTCGAACTGTTCGAAGCCGAACGAGATCACTGCCTTCAGCGCTTCTGTGCCGTAACCTCGATTCCAGAAGGGCTTCCCGATCCAATAGCCGACCTCGGCTGAGCGGTGCTGCTTTATGATATGGATGCTGATGGCGCCCGTGAGTTCGCCGGTCTTTTTTGAAGTCACAGCGAAGTACGCGGCTTCGCCCTGCTCGAACGCGGGTTGGTGTCCGGCAATCCACTCCAGAGCCATCGATTCTTCATAGGGATGCGGGATGCTGGCTGTCATCCTGGCGATATCCAGGTCGTTGCAGTAGCGGGCGACCGCCGGTGCATCCTCGACAGTGAATGGTCGCAAATGCAGTCTACCGGTGACCAATTCAGGCTGCTGGCCCATTTGATCCTCACCTTGAGCGGTCATTCTGCCAGGTCATCGATCCCAATCGGATGAGTCATCGTCCTCTTCCTGGTACGCATCATCCTCCGGGTCTGGCTCATAGATGCTCACCCCGCAATTCGGGCAGCGGGTCAGTTCGTAATAGAAATACGCTCCGCATTGGGCGCACTCGAGCTCGTCATCAGCTGGGGGCGGCGTGATGCTGATCGGCATGCCGTCATCATACAACAGAATTGCCTGCCCGCCGGTAAGCCGGCAGCCGTCTTCGTACCCGAGGATTGAGGAATAAGCGGCGTGCCACATCGTACCTGCCTTATCGGATATGATTAACGGGTAGCTTGCTTATCCATTTTTTGCTTACGAAAGGAAACGTCCCATGAACCAAAACGATCGTTCGGCCGCAATCGGTGTAGTTGCAGCCGTCGTAGCCGCTGCCCTGGTCGCCCTGGCGGGCAGCCAGGGAGGTCAGGAGGTTCTCGGCTTCCCGGTCTTTGCCCTGTGCTTCACGGTGGCATTCGTCATTCAGTGGATTGCCTTCATCCCGGCGTACCTCCAGCAGTCTGAGAAATTCTACGACCTGACAGGAAGCCTGACGTACCTCACCGTCGTGACGCTGGCAGTCCTGGTCAGCCCACCTCAAGATGCCCGCTCGCTGCTGTTGCTGGGCTTGATCGCTGTTTGGGCTATCCGCTTGGGGTCGTTCCTCTTCCTGCGTATCCGCAAGGCTGGCGAGGATACGCGTTTTGAGGAGCTGAAAACCTCCTTCTGGCGCTTCCTGCTCACCTGGACCTTGCAGGGATTATGGGTGTCGCTTACGCTCGCGGCCGCGCTCGCTGCCATTACCTCCGTCCAACGCATCGAGCTGGGAGCCTTCGGTCTGGTAGGTTTGCTTGTATGGATTCTTGGATTCGGAATCGAGGTCATCGCCGATCGGCAGAAGAGCGCTTTCCGATCGGATCCTGCGAACGCCGGAAAGTTCATTCAATCTGGCTTATGGTCCTGGTCGCGCCATCCGAACTATTTCGGGGAAATCGTGCTCTGGGTCGGTATCGCGCTGATCGCGCTGCCCGTCCTGCGGGGCTGGCAGTGGGTGTCTCTGATCTCACCGCTGTTTGTCATTTTGCTGCTGACGCGCGTCAGCGGCGTGCCAATGCTGGAGGCAAGGGCTGACGAACGCTGGGGCGGCCAGCCTGATTATGAGGCCTACAAAGCACGGACACCTGTGCTGCTGCCGAAGCTGCCTGCCCGTGAATAGCATCGTTATTCAAAGGTAAATTCTCGACTTCCAGGGGGATCGCATCCAGAGCAACCCGCAGGCGCCGGGCACGTGTCCCGGCGCCATTCTTGTCAGCCCGCGGCTTCTTGCTGCTCAACGATGCGCATCACACGCTGAGACAATTCGTCGCATACCTGAGCGTACGCAGGACCGATCCATTCCAGCTCTTCCCACCTTCGGGCGAAGTATGGTGGTATCACCTGCAGCGACGTGCCGGCACCGCCATACGGATCCCGTGCACCAAACAACACCCTGCCCACCTGGTGCAGCAGGATCGCTCCCAGGCACATAAGGCACGGTTCGAGCGTTGTAGTCCATGGGACTGCCAGAAGCGCGTTGGGACAGCGCGCAGGGCTTCGATCTCCGCATGGCGGTTGGGATTGAAAACCGGCTGCCAGATCGCGTTCCTGCCCTCAGCGATGATTTCACCCTCACGGCTAATCACGGATCCGATCGGCAGATTGCCCTCGTGCTCCGGAAGACGAGCCAGATTCACCGCGCGCGAAAAACAGCGGATGTCATGCTATGTCAGCTGTACACTCATTGCCCCTCCAGCCACCATCAGGTGTGCCGGCACGCTTCCATCCCCGGCATCCCGTAGCCGTGCCGGAGACTCACTTGATCTCTCACTGCGGGCAGGTCTCATCCGCCCGACGGATGCCGGGCAGCCGGACAAGCCTCGTTGCCATCACCAACCGAGGACTGCAGCATCGGGCCAGTGAACAACCTGCAATGCAATCACGATCACGAGGTTCATCGCGACGGCGATGGATGCGTTCAGGATCGAACGGCTGCGGCTCGGCGAACCAGGCCAGATGCCGGACGCGATCACCATTCCAACGGTTGATATGACAGCCCCGGCGACCGCCAGCTGGCGCCACGCCTCGC
>JARRJK010000082.1:0-10864 GCA_037379555.1 Anaerolineales bacterium
CAGGCGCTTGTTGATCGCACCCTTGCTCTTGTAGTCGACGATCCGGATTGGGCCGACCTCGCTGGTGTTCGCGACGTGCGTGCCGCCGTCAGCCTGCAGGTCAAGCCCTGCGATCTCGACCACTCGCACCTGCTGGATGGCTGGTGGCAGTAAGTTGATCTTGGTGCGGATCAGGTCGGGGATCTGAAAAGCCTCCTCACGTGGAAGAATGCGGGTCGTCACTTCCCGCCCGGCCTGGACCTCCTGGTTGATCTTCTCTTCAATCTCAGCCACCAGATCGCCGGTCATCCGTTCGAATTCAAAATCCATCCGGCCATGCAGCGGTTCCATGTTGCCCCCGGTGACGCTTGCTCCATAGTCGCGCCAGATCACGCCGCACAGGATGTGCATCGCCGTGTGGACACGCATCAGCTGATAGCGCCGTTCCCAATCCAGCTCACCTTCAAGGGAGGAACCCGGGGCAGGAGGCGGACCCTCGACGAGATGCCAGATCTCGCCTTCGGAACGCTTCATGCGCGTTACCTGCCATACCGAGTCGCCACTTCGCAGCTGGCCGAGGTCGTAGGGCTGACCTCCCCCGCCGGGATAGAACGCGGTCTGATCCAGCATCACGCCCTGCTCTGAGCTCTGCACGACCTGCGCTGCGAACGTTCGAAGATACGAATCCTCGTAGTACAGCTTCTCGGTCATCTGTAACCCTTTCTCCAGCGGTAGGCCTATCAACAAAAAATCTCGCCCCAATAAGGGACGAGAGGTATGTTCTCCCGCGGTACCACCCTGATTCCTGCGAACAGCAGGCGCTCGTTCCAGTACGGCATGGAAACCCAAGCTTATACTGGCACCCGCGTAACGGAGGGTGAAGTCGGCTTCCCTACTTGCGTTGAGCTTTCAGGTCGCAGCTCCGGAGGGATTTTCGTCCTGTGTCGCCGCCCCGGCTCACACCAACCCGGGTTCGCTTTCGGCCGATAACAGGGCTACTCGTCTCCATCAAAGCTTTTCAACAGCTACTTGTCAAGCGATTATGCCATAAGCCACAAGGCCGGTCAATGACCGAGCACTGCCACGCTCTTCGAACGTGGTTGATGACAATACTCGATCGAACCGAAGGGCTCGAGCAGGTTCATGGCCTGATCGCGCAAGGCCCGCATGCGCGCGTTCTTCGCCTTCCACCGACCGCTGACTTGATTCAATACGAGCTTGGAATCACCGCGAACCTCCAGCTTCACCTCGCCAGGATCAATCCCCAGTTCTTGCATCTGTCTGAGAATCATCTCAATGCCGGCGATCAGCGTGCGGTACTCGGCTTCATTGTTGGTCCCGCGGCCGAAACGCAAACGGGTGGGTTTTTTCCCTTTCCCATTGGGTCCACGCACGACGTACGAACCATAGCTGGGGCCAGGGTTGCCCTTGCTGCCTCCATCGAAAATCAAGAGAAATGATGAGGGTGAAGCGCTTTGGCGATCCCCTTTACCCGTCATACTGTGCAGCCTTCTCAGGATACCAGTGGCGGAAAAGGGCGACCAGATTATGCCTGTGAAGCTCTTCCGAGAGGCCACCGAGCAGGATCCGGCTTTTCCCACAGGATTCTATATCGACCCCTTCGAGGTAGCTCATCCAATCAACCCGGCGGTTCGCCTGGCGCACCTCCCGTCGGATCGCATTCAGGTACTTGATGTTGCGCCTCACCGCGGAGGGGATCTCGCCCCGCAGGATCACCTCGCCGTGACCCTGTACAAGGTTCTCGAGCTTCATGCGCGGGATGCGCTTCATGCTCTCAACCATGACCTCGTACTCTCCATCCACAAGGTATGGGAGCGGCATCATGATGTCGCCTGAGAAAAGCACCCGGTCTTCGACGATCAGCACGCCGATGCCATCCGGGCTATGACCAGGGAGGTGCAGCAAACGCAGCGTTCTCCGGCCCACTCGAATCCCCAGGCCGCCTTCATCAAAAGTGATTTCCGGAAGGACGAGTTCAAGGTCTTTCAGTTCCCGATTCTGGCGTTTGACTTCCTCCAGGCTCTCACGCCCGAGTGTATCGAGCAATTCCCGGCATAACTTATGGCTTAGAATCAAAGCCTTTGGAAACCAGTGATTCCCAAGCGTGTGGTCGGAATGGTGGTGTGTGTTGATCAGATAGCGCACGGGGCGTCCGAGTTTATCCTCGAGGAAATCACGGATCTCGAGCGTCTCTTCTGGATAAGCAAGCGTATCGATCAGCACCGACCACTCCGGCCCGATCACAGCGCCCGCATTTACCTGTGCATACAGTTCGCTTGTGAAAACATAGACGTCTTCAGCGACACGTTCACGTACCATGCAGCCTCCAATGCCCTGCAGGCGAGGAAGAATAGCATATCGCCGCGCGCACTGTCAAGATAGCTTTACATAATCGATGGATTTTTGCGATTTCCAGCTTGAGACAGGCGACAATCCGATCCCAGCCGGTGTGTTGCTCAACTGCCGGTTGGCGTGGGTAATGGTGTTGGGGTCGTGCTGGGCACCGGTGTCGCTGTGGGCGGCCGGTACCACCACGGCGTGTTTGTCGGCCGGAGGGTCCGGGTCGGGGTCAGCGTGGGAGTGATAAATGGCGTCGGTGTGAGGATCGACTCAGATGGGTACAGCTGCAGCATTGCCTGCTCCCATGACAACCCCTCGCGCATGACGAACTCATTGAAACGTGTCCCCTGGTAGAACGTCCGCCAGTTCGCCAAAGCCGGTACGCGCTCGTACCCATAGTCCATGGCAAGCCGGGTGAAATCAACGTAGTATCCCTGCGGAATCCGCTCTTTCAACTGGCCACCTTGATCGTACGCCTGCGGATCCCCGGTAAAGCGCGCCTCCAGGTCCCAGGGATGCTCACGGAGTGGCTCGCCCATGGAACCGTCCTGTGTAGCAGCCCGGATGAAGACGTGCCAGTACGTCCTGCCCTGCAGCTCCTCACGGACAATTTCCACCCAACCTGCCTGCAGGGCTGCAGGGTCGAACGCGAAAGCGCGGCCTGTGAAGAGCCAATCGTCGTAAGCGCGGCCGGGTGGAATCGGATCGTTCAACCCGACGAAGGCATATTCCAGCTCAGAGAGGAAATCCCAGCCAGCATCGTCCACAACCCGCTGCCGCAATGCCTGAAAGGCTTCATCGACAGCGTCCGAAAGCGATGGATTCGGCGCCGTCACACCAGCAAGCCGTACCAACCGCATTCTCCCGAACGCATCCGGATCTACAGTACGGGAGTAGAGCTCTGTCGGTTCAGATGCAGGACCTACAAGGCTGTACACAGTCTCCGGGAGCGCATCCCGGCTCCATTCAATCGCCTCGACCGTTTGGGGGATCGGGAACCCCAGCGCGGTTCCAGAGTCCGAGCCGACAGCATAGCTGACGATATGGCTCCCACCAGGGCTGTCGAGCACGGCCGCAATCAAGCGTCCATCTGGCGACCAGGCCAGCGCGTGTCCTTGCCCGATGGGATCGCGCAGGAAATCAGGCTGTGAAAGGTCGACCCAGCGAATCTGGTCGAGTCCAGCATTCCTTTCGGAATACGCCAGCCGCGTGCCATCAGGGCTGAATACCGGATCGCGCTCACGGATGTCCGGTGACTGTGTCAGATTCAGAAATCGGTTTTCAGCCAGGATAGGCTCGCCTGTGATTGGATCTCGCAGATCCAGCGAAGCGAGAAAGACATCGTCCTGCCCTTCCCGGTCGGAGATAAATGCAATCCTGCGGCCACCGGCATCCCAACTCGGCGATGTGTCATTCGCAGGATGGTTGGTCAGCTGGATCAACCCTTGATCACCCTCGATGGGCAGGATCCAGATGTCGAAGTCGTCGTCGTAATAGGCCTCAAAAGCAATCCACTGCCCATCCGGTGACCAGGTCGGATGCCCCTCGAAATCATGGGTTTCCGTTAACTGCCGCAAACCTCCAGTCACAAGATCCAGCAGGTAGAGATCCCAGTATCCGTTGCGGGTCGAGGCGAAGGCAAGCTTGGAGCCGTCTGGGCTGAGCGCTGGATCGCGATCATCCCAATCGCCAGCCGTCAGCTGTGCTGGCGCAGGATCACCAGCGGTGTAGATCCATAGATGAGAAGCGCCACGGACACGCGCCGTAAAGACCAATGCACCCTGGCTCGCGCTGCGGGTGGTCATGGGTGTATAAACTACTCCTGACGGCGCGGTAGTCGGCGAAGCGCGAACCGGGGTGTCCGTGGCTGTGGCCTCCGCCAGGGCCGTCAGTGTGGGCTGAAGCACTGTCTGGTCCACAGCAGGTGGCTGCCTGAGGGCAAGCCAGGCAAGCGCCGTCACCGCCGCAAGCGCAAACAACAGCGCCAGACGGAAAGTCCAGATCCGTCTGCGGGAGGGCTTCGCCCCTTGTAGAGCTTTCTCTTCGCGGCCTTCTGTCATTGGCTATCGCCCGAAATCCGGCGGGATTATACCTTTGTTATCCGTAGGAAGAGACCTTGCAAGCATAGTGCCATGGGTATAGCAATCTTTGGGGGGAACGGCAAATCCAGGTTATGGGAGTAAAACGGGTAAAAAGCAAAGAGCCGGCGGTTTGCCGGCTCTTTGCCACTGGCCCCCTGATCATCGCAGCGATGAACTGGACGTTTTAATCAGCCCAACGGACAGCGGCGATGCGAGGCGGGATCTGGAAGGTTTCAGCGAAACCGGCTTTCTTCCCGCCGCGCCCTCGATACACTTCAAGCATCAGTTCTGGCACCAGCAAGAAGCGGGCGAAGTACTCTGCTGATTCACGCAGATGAGGCAGAAGGAGTTCTGGCAATCCCATCGCCCGTCCATGCTTGCTGGTAATCAAAGCGCTTAACATCTCCCGCGCGAGTGCGAAACGGCGCTCATCGGCCGGCAGGTCGGAGCGGACAAAAATGCTGCCCCGCTGGCTCGGCGGCCTGGCGAAAGTCGCGTCCCACAGGTTGGAATACATCTCCACGATGCCGAAATCTGCGTCGTAGAGCGGCGGCGGCTGGTTGAGAATATCCTCAACACCGACCGGCGGTTCCGACCTGCCGAAGTATTCGACCAGCCCCCGCGCCAGGTTGCGCAGGAACCACTCGCGTTCTTCGCGGGTGAAGGGTATCATGCCACCTGCTCACTATCCGACCGCGTCGTGTCCTCGAGCAGACCTTCTGCCGGCGAGGGCAGCTCGATGCGGCGTGCCGGAACCTCAGCAGCCTTAACCACACGGTAGGCAAGCAGCGTGAACTCAGCGAAGGTGCCTGCTTCAAGCGTTCCCAGCCGCTTTCGCAGCTCAGGCGAAAACTCTAAGTCTGCGATCAGATCATCGATCTGGCCGCTGGCAAACGATTTGACGATGTTCGGTTCAACGATCGATCGTGCTACCAGTTGGTTCAGCGCCTGCATACTCATGGTTCCACTCCTTCTGCTCTGTTTTGGTTTGTTTTCATCGCCGGCTGCACCGGCAGTTTAATTAAAAACAGGAGGCCCAGAGCCTCGCTGCCTGGTTAAATCTTGCGCTTGATATTCGATGGCTTAACTTACAGAGACCTTAGAACTTAGACTCCCCCAGAGCCACCGGGACAATGCGGGCAACGAGCCGTCATAGCGGCAACCTCCTATCGAAATATCGGTACTTCCCTCAGACGTACCTTACTCGATGCCTCTCAACGGATTCTAAACGCCCAATAAACAGAATCTCAACTGATCAACCGGGTGTACAGCTCGCGCACATTTTCTGGCGGGTCCAGTCCGAGCTCCCGGGAAAGCAGCCGTGTGTATTCCTGGTAATGCTCGACCAGCTCGCTGCGTCTCCCCAGCCTGCCGAGTGCCTCCAGATAACGCAGATTGGTGTCGTCGCGCAGCGGGTCCAGCTCTAACGCCTGACGCAGCGTGCGCAGCGCCCGGCTGGGTTGGTCGCGCACCATGGCCTCCTGGGCGTGCTGTCCGAGCAGGTCGAGGTAGCGCAGCTCGAGCTCGCGCCGCCGTTCGAGGACCCAATCCGAATCGAATTCTGGCAGGAACGGCCCGCTGTAGGAGTTGATCGCCTCGGTCAGCGCGAACATGCGCCGGGGATCGCCAAGGGGGAGACCTTCAGCCACCCTGGCCGTCCGCTCGAAGCGCTCGACATCGTATTCGATCCCCTGCTCGCCGTTCAGGGAATACGAGTTGCCCTCATGCTCGATCATCTCCTTGCCCAGCAGCCTGCGCAGACTGTAGATCGCCGTGTGCAGGTTGGCGACCTGCCGCCCGGGCGGGTAGTGCGGCCAGAAGGTCTCCAGTAGTACATCCCGCTCGACCGGCTGATTGTCGACCAGGAAGAAGAGCACCTCGCGCGCCAGCGGCTTGAGGTTGTTGATGTCGGCCTGCGTGTTCTGCAGATCGCTTTTTCCGAGCGACATGAAACGCAACGTGTCGGAGGAGGCCTCACCTTCTTCCGCCATCTGGTACTGCTGCGCGATCGCCCGCATGGTATCGATCCTTCGAAACACGACCGACAGGACCGGGTTTCCCTGCAGGTGAGAGCGCATGAAATCCATCGCCTCGTCATCAAACTCGAGTTCGGCTGCCAGCACCTGCTCCATACCGTTTGCTCCGGCCCACGTTAGCGCTTCTTCGAAGCGTTCTCTTGCCGCCTGCAGGTCACCGGATGCCAGCTGGGCTTTGCTGAGGAAGAACAGCGCCAGGGTACGCTGGATCGCGTCCAGATTCGCAGATTTCAACTGTCTCTCCAACGTATCAGCGACGTGCTCCGGGCGAACGCTGCACTCGAGTGCGCTGAGCTGGATCTGCACTTCGGGCGCCGTCTTGCCGTCCTCGACGAGCGTCATCGCCCGCGAGAGCCAGTCATGGGCCAGGGCGGTGCTGCCGCGCCGACGGTGGAGCACGCTGGTCTGCAAACATCCTAAGCGGATTAACCCGACGTGGTCGATCTCGGTCGCTACCATAAGACCCTGGCCGTAAAGTTCGGCCGATTGCAATGCGAGGTTAAGGTCCGAAAATAGGTCGGCTTGGCTCAGAAGAATGTAAGCTTCATGGAAGCTGCTCGCAGACTGTCGGGCATACTTCAAGCCCTCATTCAGCAGTGTCAGTGCGTCTTGATAATTACCTGTAAGATGCGCATGGTAACCGAGATTGTTAAAGGAGACAGCTAAAGGCAAGGGAGCTCCAATCGAGCTGAGTAAGTCGTGAGCTTTTTGATCCGTTATGTGTGAATCTAGTGCTTTTCCTTGTAGAATCTGAACGTTTGAAAGGTCCTGAAGCGCCACGACAAGTGAATACAGTCTATCGGTCTTCTCGAGTAGTTTGATTGCTTTTTGAATTTGCTCCTCTGCAGCCCTATAATCCCCGTTCACGTAAGCTGACTTCCATGCTCTAAGTCGTAAATATCCCCCCTTTACCAAGCGGCTTGTACGCCTTGTGAGATACCTTTCGAATTTGCTGATTGCTTGGTCAACCTGATCCTTATCATTTTTCAATTTCCCAATGAACCCCTGGACCATAGCCTCGATACTTAGTAAACTCTTCTGATTAATTCCCATGAGGTCCGGGAGCACCTCTTCGTAGGCATTTTGGGCTGATGCTAGATCACCACGGTCGGTGTAATGCAGAGTAAGATAAAGAAGAATTTTGGGTACCTTCTCCCCAACCTCCCTCAGCCTTTCATGCCAATCCTCAAGTGTCCCCACCCGCCCTCGATAGAACATCTCCTGTGCATACCGCTCGGCTATCTGAGCCGCCTTCCCTCCCTGCCCAGCCTCCAGGTACAGGTCCACCGCCTGCTCCGGCAGCTCATGCTTCGCCAGGTAGCCCGCAGCGCGCTTACGCAGCGTTTGAAGCCGCTTCGGGTCGGCGACTTCGAGCGATTCGATCAAGAACTCACGAAACTGCGGGTGATATTCATAGGTGCGCGGGGTCTCGTTCGTCGCCGAGACGAATAAGCCTGCCCGGACCAGGCGTGTCAAATAACGCTGGCTGTCGTCACGTTTCAGTACTTCATTGCACCCTTCGACCGTCATGACCGGGAATGCGGCGCTGTCGAGCAGGAAGCGGCGCATGTCCTCCGGTTGGCGGTTCAGGACAACGGAAGCGAGATACTCGTACACCATCGGACGGGCGTCAAAAACCAGCGCCGGCAGGTCACCCCCTGCCAGTTCGCCCGACAGCAGCAATCCCGTCACCCAGCCCTTGGTTTCCTCGAGTAGACGGTTGGCATGCGCATCGGTCAGGTTAAAGCCGGACTGGAGTTCAGCGAGCTGGATAATCTCCGTCTGATTGAGCGCCAGATCCGGCGGGCCGATGCCGCCCAAATCACCGTCGGCCATCAACCGGGCGAGGGATACTTCGACCACTTCCCGCCCTGCTGCGATAATCGTCGCCTGTTCTGGCAATACTTCCAGCAGCTCATCGACGAAGGCGCGCGTCGTTTCCGAGCTGTTGATCAGGTGGACATCATCAAGGACGACGATGAACGTCTCACTTACCCGGGCGTCGATCACCTCGGCAAAGACACGCGCCAGCGCTTGCGGGGTCGAGCCGGCCAGGCTTTCGAGATCAATCGCTCCCTTCAACCGCCGGAAACGACGCTCCAGTGAGGTGATCATCATCTGCACAAAGCGGAAGACGTCGCGATCCGCTTCGGATACGCGCACCCAGCAGACGGGCAAGTCGGTGTGCTCGGTGAAATCCGCAAGCAGAGTCGTCTTCCCATAGCCAGGAGGTGCAACGATGGCGATCAATTTGCGCGGGATATTGGCGTGGATTTCGTCCACGAGGCGTTCACGATGAAGCTTGGTCTGGTCGAACGCCGGAGCGGTGATCGCATGCCGGACGACCGAATCCAGCTTAGCCACCTTCCAGTCCGCCTCCAGATTTGATCGTGAAATGCCGTTCGAGCTGATCTACCTGCCCCTGCTCCTCATAGGACAGACGTGCCCGCAGGTCGTACTCACCGCCGGGATCACGCGGCCGAAGATGCGCAGTGAGCGAGAGCTTGTTGGTATGGGCGGAAACGACCATCAGCGCAGCAACCTCCCGGGAGGCCTGATCCAGCACTTCAACCTCAAGGTCCGGGCCGCTTTGAAAAGGTGTGATGTCGAATGTCAGCCGGACACGCCCGCCGTCAGGATATGGTTCTACCTCCAGATCACGGAAGCGAACTTCCTCCGGCGGCACGGGAACTTCTGACGGGTCATCGATCTGGATAAACATGGGTCAATACCTGGAGTATAAGGTAGGATGATCGCGATAGGAATAGCCCGCCAGCTGCACACGTCCCGCTGTAAAGGAACATCATGATGACCACCTGGAAGTTCGATACGCTCGCCATCCATGGCGGACAGGAACCCGACCCGGCCACCGGTGCTGTGATGACCCCAATTTACCAAACTTCGACCTTCCGTCAAAGGTCGGTAGGCGAACATTTGGGCTACGAGTACTCGCGCAGTGGCAATCCCACTCGCACTGCACTCGAAGCCAATCTGGCCGCACTCGAAGGAGGGGACCACGGCCTGGCGTTTGCGTCCGGCATGGCTGCCACAGACGCCGTTCTGCACCTGCTTGAACCGGGCAATTCTGTCCTCGCCGTCAGCGACCTCTACGGTGGGACTTTTCGCATCATGCAGCAGGTCTTCCGGAAGTATGGCTTGCAGTTCGAGTTCGCGAGTGCGATCCCGGTCAATTCCCCGCAGGAGACACCGAGCCTGATCTGGATCGAGACTCCCACCAATCCGATGCTCAAACTCTATGACATCAGAGCGATCTGCTCATGGGCGGACTCGCTTTCACCTCGCCCTCTGATATGCGTCGATAACACGTTCGCCACGCCATATCTCCAGCGTCCGCTGGAGCTTGGTGCGGATCTGGCCCTGCATTCGACAACAAAATACCTTGGAGGTCATTCAGACGTGGTCGGTGGCGCCGTGGTCGTACGGGATGACGAATTGCACGCGCGGCTGTCATTCGTGCAGAATGCGGTTGGCGGCGTGCCGGGTCCGCTTGACTGCTTCCTTATCTTGCGGGGCATCAAGACGCTTGCAGTGCGAATGGAAAGGCATGCAGCCAACGCCGCAGCAGTCGCAGATTTTCTTTATCGGCACAGAACGCCATCCCGGGTTTTTTATCCTGGAATGAAGGCTGACCCGCAATCTGAGCTCGCCCGGCGCCAGATGAGGAATGGAGGAGGAATGGTATCGTTCATCCATTCCGGTGGCGAAGCGCAAGCACGCCGGTTCGCTGAATCAACAAAACTCTTCACGCTGGCAGAATCGCTGGGCGGAGTCGAATCGCTGATCGAAATCCCGGCCGCCATGACCCATGCCTCGACCTCATCCTCACCCCTCGCCGTAGATCCGGCCTTGATCCGCTTATCGGTGGGGCTTGAGGACGTCGATGACCTGATTGCCGACCTCGAGCAGGCTTTTCAGGCATCTTGAAAATCCCTATTCGTCGAAGAGGAAGGTCGATTCTGCATAGAACCGGATCCTGCGGCTGATCACGCGTTCATGCACCCAGCCATCCAATTCCTGCTGTTTTCGACCAGGATCGATGCCGGATGCGAGCCTTTCAAGCGGATAGTTCAGCCGCAGGGCACGGGGGGAGATGATGAAGCGCGTCAATCCTGAGGGCAGACAGATGCCCGCGTTCGCAACCTCGATCACCTCTTCGATCTCAAATTCGGGGAATATCAGCATGCCGGACAGATCCTCGTACACATCAGCCAGCGCCCCGGCTTCGATCTCGCCGCTGCGCTCCGTCCGACCGATATCCTCGGCTGCAGCCAGCAAACGCTGAAGCAGTTCGACGCGCTTTTGCAGGCGTTCCCGCTCGCGACCGAGACCCCAGGCGCTGCAATCAGGACGCGATAGGTATGAGTGCCTGTTGCCTGATGTTATCGC
>JARRJK010000083.1:0-10638 GCA_037379555.1 Anaerolineales bacterium
AGCAAGAACCCGGAACCTTCCGAGCAGGATGAAACCCAGCGGGCGCCCTTTCCCGGCCTGACCGACCGCGATTTGTTCGGCCGTCTGCTCCCTGAAAGCCACCGCAGCGCCTGCTTCGAACTCGTCTCTCCGCTGAACCGCGAGTTCATTGCAGCCGGCCAGGGGATCCAGTTCTTCTACTTGCATTACCCCCTCGGACAGATCCTGCGTGTGGAGGTACCGGGGTGGGTGGCTGCAGAGCAAGCTCTGCTTGAGCGCGTGCACGCTGGATTGCTGCGGGAGGGCCGCTCGACTGCGGGCTACCCCTACGCGCTGATCCGCGCTCATGAACTGGCCGTCGTCACGCAATCCGAGCGCTCGCTGGTCGAAGACTGGGTGAGCCGTGAACTCAGCTCACGCGGCATGCCTCCCTCCCGATCCCGAAAAGCGTTATCGAAGACCCTCACCGCCGGCTCAGGCCGCCTGCGGTAACAGGAGGTCGCGTATGCCTGAAGCCGAGAACCCGATTGGACGCGTCACACGCTGCAGCACACAGGAATTCACCGGCGCCGTGCGGCCTTCTGCGCTCGGCCTGCCCCGCTTCGGCGTGTTCTGCCAGGCACAGGATTCAAGCGGTGACCTGGACATCATCGGCGTGATTCATAACATCCGCGTCGAAGACGATCCGCTCGCCCGGCAAATGGCTGCATTGGAGGAACTCCCGGCCGAACAGCTGGCGGATGCCCAGCAGAACCGCCAGGCGCCGGTCGAGTTCAACGCCCTGACCGTCGGATACCGGCAAGCGGGGAGCTCTTTGCATGGACTTCCGCCCCAGCCACCACTCACCCTGGCTCCGGTGCGCCTGCTCTCTGAGCAGGAGTTGATCCAGTTCACCGAACGAGTCGATTTCGCCCGCCTGATCCTGGCACGAACCGATATACCCGCAGAGCAGCTGCTCGCTGCTGCGCTCCGCATTGCTGCTCAGGCCAGGGAGCAGGAGCGGCGCGAGCGCTACCTGCTGCAGGCCGGGCGCTCGATCGCCCGGCTGCTCGCCGGCGACCTGCCGCGCCTGGAGGCTGTGCTCGGGGCTTTGCGCCCGGCCGCCGAGAACGGAGCCTGACGATGCGAGCATCTGCGATGGGAGTGTTGAACGCATGAGCGAACGATCCAAGCTCGATCAGGTTTTCGGCCCTGCACGCTCCGAGCGACCGCTCGGCCAGGTGCTGGAGGGGTCTCTTTCAACCGGACTGAAGGTCCGTCTCGATCCCGGCTTCACGATCGAGCGCCTGGCGGTGGGACGCTACGTCGTCATCCAGGGCCGCCAATCCGGCATCACGTTTTTCGGTTTGATCACCGACATCGCGCTCGAAGCGAGCGACCCCGGCCTCATCCACCGTCCGCCAGCGGAGGATGACCGCTTGACGCTCGACGTCTACCTGGGCGAAGTCGCCTATGGCACACTGCACGTCAGTCCGATGCTGATGCTCGAAGCCGAGCAGGACCAGCCGCGGCCGATCAAGACTATCCCGGCGCACTTCTCCCATGTGTACGAAGCCTCGGCACAGGATGTGGCCCGCGTTTTCGGCGAAGAGGATCAAACGCACTTCTTCGTCGGTACGCCGCTTGACATGGAAGCCGTTCAGGTCAACCTCGACCTGGCGCGCTTTGTTGAGCGTTCCTCGGGCGTGTTCGGCAAGACTGGCACCGGCAAGTCATTCATCACCCGCACGATCCTGGCCGGCATCGTCCAGTCCAGCCTGGCATCCACGCTGATCTTCGACATGCACAACGATTATGGCTGGAGCGTGAAGGACGAAAGCGGACGGGCGTACAAAGGCTTGCGGCAGCTGTTTCAGGACGGCCGGGTGAGCGTGATCACGCTCGACGAGGACACCTCCCGCGCCCGCGGCAGCAAGATCGACGGCCGCCTGACGATCGGCTACGAGGATCTCGAGCCGGAGGATGTCGAGATGCTGGCCTCACTGCTGGGCCTGACCGACGTGCAGACGCAAGCGCTGTACTTCCTGTACCGCAGGCTGGGCAAGAATTGGATCAGCCGTCTGATGAACGATGATGCGGATGATGGCGGCCTGCAGGAGATGATCGACAGCGGACGGATCGTCGCCGGCACGCTCGGCGCCATCCGCCGCAAATTCGAATCGTTCTTCCCGCGCATGGGCTTCCTCGTGCCGGGCAGCGCCAGTGGGTCGGTGGACGACATCTTCCAGCGTCTGAGCATCGGCACGAGCGTGGTGCTTGAGTTCGGCAACTACGGCAACACGCTGGCAGCCTATGTGCTCGTGGCCAACTACCTCACCCGGCGCATCCACGCCCGCTACGTCCACCTGAAGAACCTCGCCGCCGGACAGAAAGCGGAAGAACCGCGCCCGCTGGTGATCGTGATCGAGGAAGCCCACAAATTCCTCGATCCACAGGTCGCTGGTCACACGATTTTCGGGACGATCGCCCGCGAACTGCGCAAATACAACGTCACGCTGCTGATCGTCGATCAGCGCCCGAGCGGGATCGAAGATGAAGTCATGAGCCAGATTGGCACCCGCGTGACCTGCCTGCTCGACAACGACGCCGACATCCGGGCGGTGTTTTCCGGCGTGAGCGGCGCCAGCACGCTGCGCGAGGTGCTTGCCCGGCTCGATACCCGCCAGCAGGCCTTGATCCTGGGCCATGCCGTGCCGATGCCGGTCGTGGTGCGCACGCGCGACTACGACCAGGATTTCTACGCTTCGATTACTGGAATGGAGGCATCAGGTCCGAAAGGCAGCAGATCGCTGTTCGGGGAGTGATCTCCGGAAAGTTCAAGCGCCGGGTTCGGTTAAAAGCTCCCGGATCGCAGCTTCGGTTTCCTCGTAACGGCCTTCGCCGATATGCACGTAGCGCAGATGGCCGCGCTTATCGATCAGGTAAAGCGTGGGCCAATAGCGGTTGCTGTACGCCCGCCATGTGCGGCCATCGTTATCCTGTGCCACCGGGTATTCGATCTCCCAGCGTTTCAGCGCGTCCTTCAAGTTGGGTAGATCTTCCTCATAAGAAAATTCGGGGTAGTGGTTGCCGATCACGACCAGCCCCTGCTCACGGTACGTCTGGTACCAGTCGCGGATATAGGGGATAACCCGCTGACAGTTCACGCAGCCGAACGTCCACATTTCGAGCAGCACCACCTGCCCGCGCAGCTCGCTCAAGCGCAGCGGCTGCTGGGTGTTCAGCCAGACATCATTCTCCAGCTCCGGCGCCGGCCCCATATCCGGCAGTTCGGGCGGGGTCGATGTCGCAGCCGGAGCCCTGGCCTGGGGCGCAGCGCCTGCCGAGCAGGCAGTCAGCAACAATCCTGATACCAATACCAACAGGACCCGCATCGAGCTGTCCTCCTTCAGGAGACAAGCGGCTGTGGAATAACGAACTGGAGGGTGGTTCTCCGGCCGGGATCGCTTTCGAGCCAGATGCGGCCGCCGTGCGCTTCGATCAGGCCACGCGCGATCGCCAGGCCCAGGCCGGCACCGCCCTCCCCCATCCCCCGCGCCCGGCTCGAATCGCCGCGGAAGAACGGCTCGAAGACATGCGCCTGATCCTCCAGGTTCACACCTTCACCGCTATCGCTTACGGCGACAACGACCGCCTCCCCCATCCGTTCGGCGTGAACGCCGATCTCACCGCCCTGCGGCGTGTGGCGCAGCGCGTTCTCGAGCAGATTATCCAGCACCCGTCCGATCTCACGCGGCGCGATGCGCACTGGATCCACGTCGTCTTCGACCCGGCCGTCCAGCCTGACGCCCTTGGCCTCCGCCCGCGCCCGGAAGGTGCCGATCGAATCCGAAATCAAGTCGGAGAGCGACGCCGCTTGAAATTCCAGCGTCAGCTCACCGGCGTCAAGCCGTGAGAGCTCGAACAGTTCGTCGATCAGGCCGCTCATGGCATTGATCTCGATCTGGCACTGACGCAGGTAGCGGATGCGCGTGGCCTCATCCACCACGACCCCTTCGCTGAGTGCGTCGATCATCGCCCGCAGCGAGGTGAGCGGCGTGCGCAGGTCATGCGACACCCAGGCCACGAAATCCCGCCGGGCGGATTCGATCCTGCGCGCCTCACGATCCGCCTGCTCGAGACGCAAAGCCATCTCGTTGAAATCCCGCGCCAGGCTGGCGACCTCATCGCGTCCATCAGCATCGATGCGGGCGCTGAAGTCACCCTGGCTGACCCGCTCCGCCGCTCGCGCGATGCGGCCTAGCGCACGGGAGAGTGTCTGGGCGAGCAGCGCGCCGAAAGCGATAGAAATCCCGCTGGCGAAGATCAACAACAGCCCAGCCAGCGCCAGGTCGTGCTTGTTGATGAACATCAGGCCGGCCGTGACCCAGACGTTGAGCAGCATCAGGGCAGCAGCCAGCACGTAGCCGATCGTGATCGTGCGGCTCAGGCTGCCCAACTTCCGCCACAGGCCGGCGCGGTTTGTCAAATAGCCGATAAGCGCGGAGATCAGCGCCGTGAGGCCGGAGGAAAGCGCCAGCAGGCGCAAATCGCTCCACGGCGGCCGCATGATCAGCAGCACGAGCACGACGAAGATCAAGAGCGGAGCGAACGCCCCCAGGAAAAGGGTCAGCGCTTGTGATCGCTTTTTCTTCATAGCGCATCCTGGAACTTGTAACCCACACCCCAAACGGTGAGCAGGTACACCGGATTTGATGGATCGGGCTCGATCTTCTCACGCAACCGCCGGATATGCACGGTGACTGTCGACGGATCGCCGTAGAATTCAAAACCCCACACCTGATCGAGCAGCTGGTCGCGCGAGAACACCTGGCGCGGGTGGCGCATCAGATGATGCAGCAGGTCGAACTCCTTCGCTGTCAGATCGACCTCCTGGCTTCCGATCAGCAGGGTATGCGTCTGAGGGTTCAGCACCATGCCGCCGCACTCGACGGGCTCTCCGTCGTGCTGGCCCGATTCGGAAGAGCGCCTTAGCACCGCTGCCACCCGCAGCACGAGCTCGCGCGGGCTGAAGGGTTTGACAACGTAATCGTCCACACCGCTCTCGAGCCCGAGGATACGGTCGTGCTGGGCCCCCTTGGCAGTGAGCATAATGATCGGCACCTGCTTCAGGCGGCGTAGTTCATCGGCGACCTCCAGGCCATCCATCCCGGGCAGCATCCAATCCAGAACGACAAGACCCGGCGGGGTCTCCTCGAAGATCTGCAGCGCCTGGCGCCCGTCGGCCGCCTCCGCCACCGGGTAGCCTTCGCGCTCCAAGTAGCGCCTGAGCACCTCGCGCACCGTATCTTCATCATCCACGACAAGTATTAATGGTTTGGTCATCATTCTTCGCCAACATTCGTTCTCAATAGCCGGGGGTTAAGAAGTGCCTGCAAGATCGCCTGTAATCCCCGGCAACTACCGGAATTATCCCTATCAAATCTTACCCCGACCTTAATTCAACGGCACTCCTCGAGATTGAGCAGATAGAACATATGTGCTACAATAGCGGTGATGGACACCATCGATAGGCTGGCTCTTGCAGCGCAGGGCCCCTTCTTCGAGCAGGATGGGAGCGAGCAGGCAGCGGTGAACACCGCCTGCGCAGGCCGCCGGCCGACCCCGGGGGAGACTGCGGGGGTCGAATTCCGCGGCCACGCCATTCCTGTGTATCAGGCCGCCACCCCGGGCGGGAAGCGTTTCCCGCTGCTGAAGGCGATGCTGACCACGGCCTGCGAGCGCAGCTGCAGGTACTGCGCATTCCGCGCCGGGCGCGACATGCGGCGCGTGACGCTCAAGCCGGAGGAGATGGCGCAGGTCTTCTTCGACGCACAGCGCGCCGGGATCGTCTCGGGGCTCTTCCTCTCCACCGGCATCTTCGCCGGCGGACCCAACACCCAGAACAAACTGCTCGACTGCGCCGAGATCCTGCGCCGGAAGCTCAGTTTTCGCGGTTACCTGCATCTCAAGCTGATGCCAGGCGTCGAGCGGGACCAGGTTCAGCGGGCGATGGAGCTCGCCGACCGGGTGTCAGTCAACCTGGAGGCGCCCAACCCCAAGCGTCTCGAGCATTTGGCTCCGGAGAAGGACTTCACACGCGAACTGCTTGCGCCGCTGCGCTGGGCGGAGCAGATCCGCCAGGAGCGATCGCCCGAGCATGCCTTCAAAGGCACATGGGCTTCCACCACGACGCAGTTTGTGGTCGGAGCAGCCGGTGAGAGCGACCTGGAGTTGTTGAGCACAGTCGAACGGCTGTTCCGGGGCATGAAGCTGCGTCGGACCTATTTCGAGGCTTTCAGCCCGGTCGAGGACACCCCGCTCGAAAATCATCCAGCTGAAAGCGTCACCCGCCAGCAGCGCCTGTACGAGGCCTCCTACCTGCTGCGGGATTACGGCTTCGACCTGGAGGAGCTGCCCTTCGATGCGCAGGGCAAACTCCCGCTGGAACGCGATCCGAAGCGCTGCTATGCGGATGAGGTGCTGCGGCAAGCGCCGGTCGATTTGAACCGGGCCGAGCCGGGCCAGCTGCTGCGTGTGCCCGGCATCGGGCCGAAGGGCTGCGAGCGCATCGTGCGCGCCCGCCGCGAGCGCCGGCTGGTCGATTTGAGCCAGCTGCGGGGAATGGGGATCCTGGCCGAGCGCGCCGCGCCCTACATCCTGCTCGACGGCCGTTTGCCCGCACAGCAGCTGCCGTTGTTTGCGGTGGACCCGTAGGGGCACGGCTCCCTTTTTTCTACAAAAACAAGGGCTGCCCCGTTTGGGACAGCCCTTTCAAGAGCACCCCTACTTGCGAAATCAGGCTTCTTCACCCGCGTGCGGGTCGCCCAGGCGCTGCACGTACTGCTCGACAAAGAGCAGCTGATCGCCGGCGCGCTTTACCACGCCCAGCATCTGATCCATCGTCGAGACCTCTTCCAGCTGCTCATCCACGAACCAGCGTAGGAAATTCTGCGCGATGTGATCGCCTTCTTTGATCGCTAGTTCCATCAAGCTGTTGATCTGCTTGGTGACTTCCAGCTCCCAGTCGAGCGCCATCTGCAGCGCTTCCCCGGCGGTCTTGATCCCGGACGGGGCGGCTGCAATCTGCGGGATGTTCACCTCGCCGCCGGCTTCGAGGATGTAATGCACGAACTTCATGGCGTGCAAGCGTTCCTCGTCCGACTGGCGGAAGAAGAAACCGGACAGTTCAGGCAGGTCCTCATTTTCAAAGTACGAGGCGATCTTAATGTACTGGTTCGATGCGCCCAATTCGCTGCCGATCTGCTTGTTCATCGCTTGATTGAGTTCTTTACTGATAAGCATTATTTTCTCCATTTCTGCTTCGATGTTTTCCGTCCCAGCAGGCGGCTTGAGCCACCGCCGGCTTCATCATTATCCCTGACATACATTAGATGTACGTAAAACGTCCTGGTTACATCCGCACGCTCATGAGTCCAGCCCCAGGTAGTTGAGCGCATACTGCGCGTCGAGGTAGTTCGGGTTGATCTTGAGTGCGGCGCGAAAATCCTCAACCGCGCCGTTCGTATCTCCCAGCCGGTAGCGCGCCCAGCCGCGCCACAGCAGGGATTCCTCCGCCTTGGCGGTTTTCTCAAGTGTGGCATCCGCCAGCTTGATCACATCCTCGGAGCGTCCGCTGTTGAAATATGCGATATAGGGTCCGAACTGGTAGCGGGTGAAGCGCCAGGGAAGCCCCAGGTTGAGTGCAGTATCGTAGGCCCCGGCCGCCTCGGCGTAGCGCTCAAAATACAGCAGGTTCGTCCCCAGGTTGAACCAGGCATAGGGATCATCCGGATCGGCAGTCAACTCCGCGCGAGCCTGCTCGATGGCGTGTTCCCGGTTCACATCCGGATCGAGGTCCTCCCCAAGGATCCCTTCCAGATCGGGTGGCTGGTTAAGCGGATAGATGTACATGAAGGCACGGTTGAAAGCCTGCCAACCGTGATCGAGATCTGCGTAACTGATGGTTTGATCAGGGCCGATAAAGGTATCCTGGCCGGTGAACGTCCCGCTGGCATCGTCATAGGCTGTGAGCAGCATATAGTGTCCGGCCCAGCCGTTGTCCGGCCCGTCGCTCTCGATGACATAGCCTTTCTCAACGATGACGGGCAGTCCGGCTGCCAGGAAGTGCTTCAATATCTCCAGCGTGCCGCCGACCCGGAAATCGGCCGCCAGCCAGCCGGCCCGGTTGCGGACGAAGTAGATGAGCTCGTCGATATTGACGTTTTTATCGCCCCGGTCCGGTTTGAGCAGGTCAGAGATGTCGAACTGATCCCCGCTCCAGCCGAAGTAGCGCAGCGCCAGCGAGAGCGTGGCCGGCCCGCAGTTGTTCCAATCCTGTTTCTCCCAGGCCGGCGCCTGCAGATCGACCCGCTCCGGGAGTGGAGTCGGTGAGGGGGCCGGCGTGGGGGGTATTCCGGTCGGGCTCGGCTGCGGGGTATGTGTCGGCCAGGCCGTCGGTTGAATCCGGGCCGACACGCCAACCGCTGGGAGCTGCGGGTTGGGGTGAATCCAGCTGCGTACGATCCCCGCCGCTGCGTCCAGGCGCCATTCAAGCCTGTACTTGACCCAGGGGAGCTGGTAGACCGCCAGCAGCACCCCGGCTGTTAACAGCATGCCGAAGCCAAACCAGATCAAACGAGTCCGCATTCGCCTATTATATCAACCGCATGAGTGGAACCATCCCAACCCGTGGTCGGCTCCGGCATGGAGCAGCTGGCCAAGGGAACGCGGACACTAGACCCTCCCGTAAGATTCTGTTCATCTTTACCCCTATAATGAGGACTGACTCTGTACGAAAAAGGACATGTGGATGAGAAAACCTTCCATACTCTTCGGTGCTTTGCTGGGCGCTGTGACCAGCTTGCCTGTGATGGCGTTCGCTTATCTGGGACAATCACTGCTGAACCTGCCATTCCCGCCGTTCGATATCTTCGATTTATCGGCGCGCGTGCTCCCGGGAAGCCTGGTTACATTTGGCATCGACAGCATGGTGGCCATTATTCGCGGCCTCAACCTGGGACAGATCTCCGACCTGGCGAAAGCTGGCGAACGCACCATGGCGATCGTGATTTTCATCGTGCTCAGCGCGCTCTTCGGGGCACTTATCAGCTGGACCATACGCCGGAACCGGGACACTTCGCTGGTCTGGAGCCTGGGTTTCGGCCTGGCAGCGGGAGCCCTGCTGCTCCTGGTGCGGGCCATCCTCAACAAGCCCGGTGCCGGGCTCGCCGCAAGCGGACTCTGGTTGGGCGCACTGCTGCTCGCCTGGTCCTATGCGCTTAATTACCTGCTGCAGGTCGGCCCGGCAGCGGTGAAGGACGAGCCCGAATCGCCCCTTAACCGCCGCCAGTTTCTGTACCTGGTCGGGGGCGGCGTGGTCACGATTGGTGTGGGATCGCTCGCCCTGAGCCAGCTGGGCCGCGGATCGAGCTCGAGCGCGGGCGGCACCCAACCGGCAGTCACGCTGCCCGACCTGAGCAAGACCTCCGGCCCGGCCGCTTCTCCCCCGGTCGAGATCCTCAAAGGTCGGCCGGCGCCAGCCACCGGCACGCGCCCGGAGTTGACCTCAAACGATGATTTCTACAGCGTCGACATCAACGCCGTTCCGCCGCGCGTAAATGCCGACAGCTGGAGCCTGCGCCTGGAGGGCTTGGTCGACAACCCGATGACCCTCACGCTCGATGACATTCGCTCGCGGCCAGCCTACAGCCAGGTGATCACGCTCTCCTGTATCTCAAACCCGATCGGCGGCGATCTGATCAGCACGGCGGTCTGGACCGGCATCCGCCTGAAGGACCTGCTCGCCGAGGCAGGGCTGCGGGAAGGCGCGAAGGAGATCGCCATTCAATCGGTCGACGGTTTCTACGAGAGCGTGCCGATGGAAGAGGCGATGGACGAGCGCACGCTGCTCGTCTATGAGATGAACGATGAACCGCTGCCGGTCGCGCACGGATTCCCGCTGCGCATTTACATCCCAGGTCATTACGGCATGAAACAGCCGAAGTGGATCGAGCACATGGAGGTCATCGACCACGAGGGCGACGGCTACTGGGTCGACCGCGGCTGGAGCGCGACCGCTTTTGTCAAGACGACTTCCGTCGTGGACACCGTCGACAGCGCTCCGGCTGATGGGCAGAACAGCAAGCTTCCGGTCGGGGGCATCGCCTACGCCGGCGCCCGCGGCATCAGCAATGTCGAGGTGCAGGTCGACGACGGCGATTGGGTTGCGGCCGAACTGATCACGCCACCGCTCAGCCCGCTCACCTGGGTGCAGTGGCGCTACGACTGGCCTTCAACGCCTGGGCAGCACACCGTGCGCGTGCGCGCCTACGACGGCAGCGGACAGCTGCAGGTGGTCGAGTCGACCGGCGCGCGCCCCAGCGGCGCGACCGGCATCAACCAGTTCAGTTTCAGCGTGGGCTAAATGCCCCCGGCTGGGTACAGCCGTGTATGGGCCGTGCCCCGAACAGGATCGGACCGGCTTCACGCAGGGGCGGGGTAATCCCGCCCCTGCGGCGTTAATCCAAATTCCAACAATCGACGCACCGTCGGGCACGAGGCACCCTGCGTCATCGTCGATCTCGCCAACCGGCGCGGATTAGGCTACTATTGCTATACAGGGCTGCGCGCTTTTCGAGTATCCTAGGGCGTACGCTTGCTTCGCCATGGGAAGCTCGC
>JARRJK010000084.1:0-10357 GCA_037379555.1 Anaerolineales bacterium
AAAATCACCTGATTCCCCACCCAGTCCACGCAGCAGGAATACCTTTCCCTCCAAAAACGGCATCTGCGCCAGCAGCACATCACGCTGTTCGCGCGTCATGACTACAATCAAGTCGACCTGAGACAACAATTCGCTCGTCGCCGGCTTTGAACGGTGACTGCTAAGGTCCAAGCCCCGCTTCTCCATCGCCAGGCGGGCGTTTTCCGTCGCCGGAGCGCCGCCGTACGCCCATATCCCGGCTGACTCGACCCGCCATTCGCTATCCTCACCCCGCTCGCGGACCAATTCCTGGAACAGCACTTGCGCCATGGGTGAGCGGCATTGGTTTGCCGAACAAACGAAGAGGATTGATTTCATGCCAACTCCAGCTTTTGGGAATTTGTATTAGAAACGGCCGAGGATGTGCAGGTGGCGGTAAAGCTCCCCACCTGAGACGAGCGCCAGCCTGCCGTCCGACTCGTCTGCCAGCTTGCGACACGCGCTGGTGAAATCGGAGATCGTGATCAGGTAGGCTCCAGCGCAATCTCCTCTTTTTTCCATTGACTTCAAGAGCGCACGCCCCTTGGCCACGCCGACATTGGCTTCCGTCTGTAGACAGTCTACAAGTACTCGCTCTGTACCCTGTTCACCCTCGCGCCATGCCAGAAGGAAGCCACCCTGTTCATCAGGTTGAGCGAGCGTCTCGGTTTCCGGATATCCCAGAGCATTCATCAGCGTCTCGACCGCTGCGATCAGGGTATCGGGGGAGAGTTCCGCAAGTTTTTCTCGCAGCACAGATGTCCCGGGGAGAAGTCCTGTACCGCTTGTGGATTGGATCGAGACCCGCTCCGGTTCCTGGCCGCGCTTAACGCCGATGACCTGTTCCAGCCACTCATCTTTCGTGATCCGTCCTTCGAGATCTTGAGGTTGGGTACCTTCGGTTATGGCTGAGGGCAGGAGATTCTTCTCCGCCAGGAGTCGGAAGATGCCTTCATCCAGGGTACCGGTAATCCAGAATTCGTAGATCGTGACCGGCACAGCCCGGAAGATCGCCGGATGCAGACGAAGTTCTGCACGCATGCGCAGAGCCGGGTTCCAAGCATGGTCGAAATGGATGATGTAAGAAGCCTCGATCAGCGGTTCTCCATCGGTGCGTGCGCCCGTCTCCAGCAGCAAGACGTGCCAGTGCGGCTGGATGCGGAACGCCTGCAGCACCTCTCGCCGTTGCGCCTCTGTTGCATCCTTCGGCAGCTTGAGGACGCCGTATGGTTCAAGTATTGGCTGCAGCCGATCGAGGCCGTGCGCCTCGAACTGGCTGAAGACGACCGCCTTCGAGCCGCTGGCTGCAATCTGCTCAACGAGCTGAACGATCGCTCGCACTTTGCAGCCATCCAGCGAGCGCCCTTCGAAATTGCAAACCGCTTTCAGGTTGCTGATCGCCGATTCGATGTGCGCCGGACTGACCGCCTCGCCCAGCTGATCGAGGCGGTGACGCTCCTCGGCCAGCGCTTCTTCGTAAAGCTTGGCGTGATCTTTCCCAAGGTCAAGCCAGATGAACTCCCTCGTCCGCAGGTCCATGCTCTCGCGGACTTCAGCCTTGGTGCGGCGCATGAGGTAGGGCTTGAACCTGCGCTGCAAATCGGGCAGCGTGATTCCTGCCGTGCCCTGGACCTTCTCGGGCAGTATGAATGAGAACAGCTGAATCCAATCCTCCGCCTGGTCCGGTAGGCCGCCTGTGAGCACCCAGCGAACCGGTGCTTCGAGCCTCGTCAGAGAACCGGGAAAGCTCTGGAAACGCAGGCCGGTGATGGACAGGTCGTCCAGGACAATGATATCGAACGCAAGCGTTCCGGGTGGGAGCCGGTTGTTCTCCAGATCCATCTTCAGGCCTTCGAGATCGACCAGGTATACATGCGCAGGCGTACCCCAATCCAGCTCCCGGATCTGGCCTGTGCCCTGGACTGCGGTTACGGCCAGTCCTGGTGCCCAATGAGCGAGCGCAGCGGCTGCCCGGTGCCTCCTGCTTTCGGAGGTCACATACAGCGCCCGCCTTGCCTGGCCAACCTGCATCTTGGTCCCTACCGCGAGGCAGGCAGCCACCGTCTTGCCGGTACCAGGATCATCGGCCAGCAGAAAGGCATCATGCTGCAGCAGTGTATTGACAGCCTCGATCTGATGGGGCATCGGTTTCTGGGGCAGGAAGAGATCCGCTGATTCCTCTGAGATCAGCGAGGGTTCGAGAAGCGGCCGCAGCAGGTCAATCTCATCCAGTTGGCCGCCGGCCAGAGGACTTCCCCCGCTCCACTCCAGCTGGTACGCTCGCGGCAGAGGCTCAGGTCCAGAGGTGCTGGACGATGAAGCAGGGGGAAACACATGGCCTGCCAGGGCTGGCTGCTGCTCCGTGATCGGCAATGCGATCGAGTCGCCCTCCAGCGGCAGCCTGGTGGGGACACCCGTTGCATCGGAGAGAACGATCCCGGCCTGTGGCATATGCAGGCCGGTCGAATCGCTGCTGAGCTTACTCGCGCCCAGCGTGATCGATGGAACAGCAGGTCTCAGACTGCTTGCAAGGGGGAACGGTTGCGGTTGAGCCTGCGAGAGGGTTGGGCCACGCGCCGGGAATACCTCGGCGGGCTTGATGCGTGCCGGGGGTTTTCCGGGCTTGATCTTGAGCGGAGTCAAGTTATTCCTTGGCCTCGGCGCCGACCTTCAGCTTATGCGCCTCTTCGACAGCTGATCGAATGCGAAGGAAAGGTTCCATGATATTGCGGCCGCGCAGCCGCCGGGGGAGCATATCACGGCCGGCTTCGGCTTCATTCTCGTAACCTGGCAGGGCCTGCAGGACATACTGCCCATCGACGGTCGCTCGAACCCACAGGACGGGCTTATCCACCCGTTGGCGGAGCTTCAGAAATTCGGCATCGCGCACCAGGATCAAATCCGGACTCGATTCGAGCTTCGCAAGCAACGGGATGCCGACCAGATCGGTGCAGATGTATTCGTGCAGCGTGTCGCCATACAGGATCTTCTGGATGCTCGATGGACGCACAACACCGCTGACCCAGAACTCCTGTGGACGGGTCAGCGAGTCCGTGATCAAACACCCGCCACGGATCGCCGCGCCGTCATCGAATGTAGCCAGGTCAAGAAAAGCGATGGTATGCTTCTCGGCCCCCTTCTCAGACGATTCCGCCATTGCATCTCCCTCCACGAGCCGGTGCAAGATAGACTCGGACCATCCATACACTGTATCTTTAAGGGGGCCTTCCTGCAAGGTTCCCTTAGTCCTGCTGGAATAAATCGTCAAGAACCTATGAAAAAATGGTTGGTCACCCGCCCGATGACGTGGGAAGCTCGGGCATCGGCGGACCGGGAACGCTCAGCATGCTGGCGAGGGCCGCGCGCAACGCGGTGCGGTCGTCCCAGGGATATTCGGTTTCTCCAAAGCACATTGACTGTTCATGGCCCTTGCCGCAGGCGATCACCAGATCGCCTGGCTCAGCCAGCTGCACGGCGAACCTCAAGGCAGCACCGCGATCCGGAACCCGCCAGAAGGTCTGCCCCTCGCGCCCACCCTTCGACCGGGCGCCTTCCGCCATCTGCTCCAGGATCCCCTCCAGCGGCTCTATGCGGGGATCTTCGGCGGTCAGAATCGTGAGATCCGCAAGCTCGGCCGAGACTTCGGCCATCAGCCGACGCTTCTCCCGATCGCGTAATCCAGCCGATCCAAAGACGGCAATGACGCGCCGGTCTGTGAGCTGACGCGCGGTTTCCAACGCCCGCCGCAGTGCATTCGGCGTGTGGGCGAAATCAACGATCGCCGTAAAGGGCTGCCCCAGATCGATGCGCTCCATCCTGCCAGGAACGCCCTGGAAGGATTCTAGGCCGTCCACGACGACCTCGGGCGGGATGCCAAGCACCAGGCCGGCTGACCATGCAGCCAGCATGTTATGGGCATTGTACGCCCCCAGCAGGGGACTCTGGATGCGGAACCGGCCGCGCGGCTCGCTGACCCAGAAGGAAAGGCCAGCCGGGGATGACAAAACATCCTCCCCCCGGACGACGGCCTCCTGAGACAATCCGTAGGTGATCTCGTCGGCATTTGTAATCTGCGCGAGGTATTGATATGAACTGTCATCGAGATTGAGTACCGCCGTCTTTGGCGGCGCAAATTCCTTCCCGGCGCCCGTGCTCAGATCGCGGAACAAGCGCCCCTTCGCATCCCGGTAGGCTTCGAAGGAACCGTGGTAGTCGAGATGCTCATGGGTGATGTTGGTGACGAGTGCCAGGTCGAAATCGCAGGCGCTCACCCGGTGCTGGGCCAGGCCGTGGGAGGTCGTCTCCAGGATGCAGTGAGTCAGGCCCGCGTCGACCATTTGCCGCATGTAGCCGTGGACCTCGATCGCGTCCGGCGTGGTCACGTGCAGGCCGGTGTCAAGCAGCGTCTCGCCAATCACAGCGTTAACGGTCGTGATCATGCCAGCTGAAATCCCTGCCCGCTCGAGAATCGAGTACAGCAGATTACAGGTGGTCGATTTCCCGTCGGTCCCGGTCACACCGATCATGACCATGCTGCGGGCGGGATGGTGATAGTAGGCTGCAGCCAATTGGGCGAGTGCCAGCCGCGAATCGGGGACCTGCAGGTAGGGAATCTCCAGGTCGGGTGGATCCAGCTCCCCGACGGCAGCCGCCGCGCCCTGCGCCTGCGCCTGCAGCAGGTAGTCATGCCCGTCGCTGGTCGAACCGCGCACAGCGACGAAGAGCGCGCCGGGCTGGACAAGACGCGAATCGGCGGCCAGCCCCGTGATCTCCGCCTCGGGCGGACCGCCGATGCTCTTTCCCGATAACTCTGAAAACAGTTGAGACAGTTGCATCAGCGCAGATGCCATTCCAGATTAAGGCGTTCTGCTTTCCGTATGTCTGTGTAAACCTCAGCGCAGCGTCTGGCGCAGTTCGTCCAGTTTGCCGGCGACAGATCCATCGAGGATTTTATCGCCGACACGCACGATCAGACCACCCAGGATGCTGGGATCGACGCGGAAACTAATCGTGGTGTTCTCACCCAGCTTCGAGACGACGTCCTTGCGGACGACGTCCTGCTCCTTATCGGTCAGCGGTAGGGCGCTCGTCACCTCCGTGCTGGCGCCGGATACCTCCTCGCCCTCCATCAGCACGACCTTGCCGGACTTGATACCGCTGAAGAACTCATCGATCAAGCCGCGCTGACGCTTTTCATCCAGAGCGGCGCCGATGACTTTCTGTGCGGCGGAGATGGCAAGAGCGGCGATCTGGCCCCGCAGCTCGCCCAGTGCCTGTTCCCTCGCCTGTTCCGCCTCTTCCATGGCAGCCTCGCGGATTTTGGCTGCTTCGCCTTCAGCCTCGGCGCGGATTTCCTTCGCTACTTCTTCAGCCCGTGAGCTTGATTCACGAATGCGCTCATTGGCCTGCCGTTGAGCGTCGGCGATGATCTTTTCAGCCTCTTTTTCGGCGTTGGCGCGCGCTTCGGCTGCAACGCGTGCGTCCTCAACGCCCTGGGCGATGGTCTCGCGCCGCCGCTCAAGCAGGCCGACGATCGGATTGAAAACCCAGGCCCGCAAGATGACGAACAGGATTGCGAAGTTGAAGATCTGGACCAGCAGATAGCCTAAATTAAGACCTAATGCTTCCAAGGGACCCCTCCTTCATCCACACCCTGCAGTGGATGTTATCCAACAAACAGGATCAGCAGCGCGACGACGAGCGCATAAATCGCGACCGCCTCCGCAAATGCGATCCCCAGGACCATGTTGACCTGGATGTTGCCGGACGCGTCGGGATTCCGTCCCATCGCCTGCACGGCGCCATTGACGAGCACGCCGATGCCGAGCCCGGCACCGATCATGCCCAACGTAGCCAGTCCAGCTCCGATCAACTTGCCGAGAATTCGTGCCGCTTCTACAACATTGCCTTCCATCTGCGCCTAAGCCTCCCTGAGTAGATATCAAGCCGCGCCTGGATCGCGCAGGCTAGTGACCTTCTTCATGCCCATGGCCGGCCGTAGCCTGCGCCATGAAGACCATCGTCAGCATGCCGAACACGATCGCCTGAATCATGCCGACGAAGAACTCGAGCATAAGAAATCCGGATTGAGCCAGCACCGGGACCAGGCTGCCGATTACAAAGAGCAGCACCGACCCGGCGAAGATGTTGCCAAACAATCGGAAGGAGAACGAGATGATCTTTGAAAATTCCGAGACCAGCTCGAGAATGCCAACGGCGAAATCGATCACGCCGAAGATGGGCTTGCTGAACAATGTCTTGACGTTGAAGAATTTCGTGAAGTACGAGGCGCCAAGAGACCGCACGCCGAAGACCTGGGTCATCGCCACGGCGATCAGGGCCAGGGCGACGGTGAAGTTCAGGTCGGTCGAGGCTACGCGCACATACGGCACGATGCCGTAGCCACCTTCATGCCCGGTCGCTTCACCCGCTTCAGTTGTCTCGCTTGATTCCTGGCCGGGGACGATGGTCACCAGCTCCATGCCGCCGATGTGGCCGACGGTCTGGGTCGGATATCCCTCTTCGCTGTGGTGCAGCAGGCCGATGCTGTCGACGCCCGGAATGAGCTCCATCCAGTTCACGACCAGCACCAGCATGAAGATCGTCGCCATCCAGGGGAAGATGCTCTTGGCCCATTTGCCGGCCGAGGTCTCGGCCAGGCCGTACAGCGCCTCCAGCAGCGCTTCAACCGCGCCGGCGATCCCGCCCAGGATCAGATCTCCGCGCCGGATCGCGGTGCGGATGATGAAAGCCAGGATCAGCAGGATGATGTCGGCGATAAAGGTCGCGACGAGCGTGTTCGTCAGGTAGATATCACCGACGCCGGGGATGGAGAACAAAGGGTGTTCGGTGAGGACTTCAGCCGGGAGTTGAACGTGGGGCAGGACGGGCGTGAAGGCGCGGGCGGCGAAGAATCCCAGAACGACAAAAAGCAGCACAAACCAGCGATTGACCCCCCAGCGCCACCTACGGGTTTTCTCCACCTTCCGCCTCCTGATGCCCCCCGGAAGCTCGATCCTCGCGGGGACGGTTGGCCTGCTGCATGCGGCCCATACCGGATATCACGATCCGGAACAGCAGGTAAACTGTGACCGGTATGCTCCCCAACACCAACAGCAGTGTGAAGAGCGGACGAGAATTGAAACGGGTGTCTAGCAAGAGGCCGCCACCCAGGGCTGCCAGGAGGATGATCACCGTCAGGCAGCCCACCTGTGCCAATACCCCCGCAACGGCTAGTGCCAGGGATTCCGGCTTGGAATCCTGCGTGGGGGGTCGGCCGGCCTCACCCATAGTTCGAGAATTGTATCACAAGCGATTCAGAGGGTCAATCAATTAGACCCAACTTGTCCAATTAGAACAGGCTCACAGCGCTCGTGAGCGACCAATCGAGCCAGGGCGCGCTGAAAACCCCGATGGCGATGATTGCCACTACGCAAACTACCAGAACCAGCGCATAGGTCTTGGGAACCGCGATCGGCTTGTCCTCCTCCTCCGAGCGGTAGAGATAGACGACCTTCAGCACTGTCAGGTAGTAGTACAGGCCGATGATCGCGTTCAGCACGCCGACAAAAGCAAGCCAGATCCAGCCGCTCTCGACGGCGGCGGCGAAAACGTAAAACTTGGCGACGAAACCCGCCAGGGGCGGCATGCCGCCCAACGACAGGAACGCCACCAGCAGGACGAGCGCCAGGCCGGGCGAACGCCGGCTCAAGCCGGCGTAGTCGGCAATCGTCTCGGATCCGGCCGAACGAGCAAACAGGATCACCACCGCAAAAGCGGCCAGATTGGTCACGACATAGGCGATCAGGTAGAACACAGTGCTCGCCGCGCCGAAGGAGCTCAGGGCCACCAGTCCGATCACAGCGTAGCCGGCATGCGCAATCGAGGAGTACGCCAGCAGGCGCTTGATGTTCGTCTGGGCCAGCGCCAGCAGGTTGCCGAGCGTCATCGTGGCGGTCGCCATGATCGCCAGCAGCACCGTCCACTGCGAGGCGATGGCCGGGAAAACAGCCAGCATCACCCGCACCAGGACCGCGAAACCAGCGGTCTTGGAGGCGGTCGAGATGTAGGCGGTGATCGGCGTCGGGGCACCCTCGTAGACGTCTGGCGACCAGAAATGGAAGGGGACGATGGATACCTTGAAGCCGAACCCGACCAGCACCAGGACCGCCATGCCGGCGATGAGCACGGGCGGTATCTCGCCAGCGAACATCCCGGCTGCCAGGGTGTATATGTTCGTCTCGCCTGTGAAGCCGTACAGCAAGCTGAAGCCGTAAAGCATCACGGCCGAGGTGAGGGCGCCAAAGAGGAAGTACTTGATGCCTGATTCGGCCGAACGGTCATCGCCCTTCAAGAACCCGGCCAGGATGTAAAGCGGGATTGAGGTCGTCTCGATCGCCAGGAATAGCATCATCAGGTCCGCTGCCGCGGCCATCAGCGTCATGCCCAGCGCGGTCACGACGAGCAGCGCGAAGTACTCGCCCCGGTCGGAGATGCCTTCCACCCCTGTGGAGAGCAGGGCTGTGACCGCGGCGGCGAACTGAAAGACTACCGCGAAGGCGAACGAAATCCAATCATGCCGCAGCATGCCGCCGAAGATCAGCTCGTCATCGGCTGTCGGGCGGGCGTAAAGCAAGGTCAAAACGAGCGTGACTGTCAGGCCGATGGCCGTCAGCCAGCCGAGGAACGTCGCCCGGCGGCGCGAGAACAGATCGAAGACCAGGATCAATATGGCCAGTGCGAGGAGCAGGATCTCGGGCAGGATCGCAAGGATCGCCGTGGGGTTGAATGCGTCGCCAATCACCTACGCACCTCCCAGCAGAGATAAAACGGCTTGAGCCCCGGATTCGACCAGAGGCACCATGATGCGCGGGTAGACGCCGACAATGACCAGGATCGCGGAGAGGATCACCAGCGCGACTTTATCCTGAACGCCTATCGCCGAGATATGTCCTGCGAACTCCTCCGGCATATCCCCGAAGAAGACCCGTCCCACGACGCGCATGATGTATCCAGCCGTGATGACGATCGAGATCGCAGCGATAATCGCAATCACCGGCTGCCGCTGCCAGAGCCCCATGTAGATTGGGAACTCGGCGATAACACCGGAGAATCCCGGCATGCCCATGGAAACCAGGCCGCCGATGATGAAAGCGATCCCCGCCAGCGGCATGGCCTTCATGAAGCCGCCCAGTTTGGGGATCTCGCGTGTATGGGCCCGATCGTAGACCATGCCGACGACAGCAAAGAAGAGTGCCGTCATCACGCCGTGCGAGAACATCTGGACACCCGCTCCGGTCAGACCGTCCTTGTTCAGCGTGGCGAAGCCGAGCAGCACCAGACCCATGTGCGAGACGGAGGAGAACCCGATGACATACTTGAAATCCGTCTGCACCGAGGCGATGAACGCACCATAGACGACGTTCACCGTGGCCAGGCCGAGGATCAGCGGCGCCCAGAACTTCGCCCCCTCCGGCAGCAGCATGATGCCGACCCGCAGCGATGCAAACGCCCCCAGCTTCATTAGCACGCCGGCGTGGAACATCGAGACCGCAGTAGGCGCGGCGACGTGTCCGTCGGGCGACCAGTTGTGCACGGGGAAGATGCCGCCCAGCACGGCGAAGCCGAAGAAGACAAACGGGAACCAGAAGCGCTGGAAGGCAGCCGAGAAGCCAGCCGCTTCGAGGTCGAGCAGGCTGAAAGAGGTTGCTCCCGAGGCGTAGTACATCGCCAGGCCACCGACGAGCGCGATGACCGAGCCGATGAACAGATACAGCGTGAGCTTCATCGCGGCGTATTCGCGCGTCACCTTCCAGCCCCAGATTGAGATCAGCAGGTACATCGGAAAGACGGCGATCTCATAGAAGAAGAAAAGCATGAACAGGTCGAGCGAGACGAACACACCAAAGACGCCCGTCGCCAGGACGAACAGGAAGGCGAAGAACTCGCGCGGTCGGTCATCGATGCCCCATGAGATCAACACGCCGGTGAAGATCACCACGCCGGTGAGCAGCACCAGTGGCGCGTTCATGCCGTCCACGCCGACGTGATAGGCGATGCCCAGCCGCGGGATCCAATCGTAGCGTTCGACAAGCTGGTAGCCGCCCAGCACCTGGTCGTAGGAAAAATAAGTCCAGACTGAGAGCGCGAGGGCGATCGAGGCACCGACCAGGGCGAAGATGCGGATCTCGCGCATGCGCTCTGCGGGGAACAGCAGCAGCAGCACCCCGAAAACGATCGGTGTGAAGACGATGACGCTCAAGACAGGAAAGGCCATAATTCGCTCTCTAAACCCGGTTCCCGGCAGCTTCCATCATGCAGGATTCAGCCGCCGGATACG
>JARRJK010000085.1:0-20129 GCA_037379555.1 Anaerolineales bacterium
ATCCGATCGTAATCCGATCACACTCGAACTCGGCCAGGACGCATTTTACGTCGATACCGGCGCGGCCCTTCCAGCAGGGATGGACTGCGTAATTCCAGTTGAGCTGGTTGAACCCGTCAACCTTCCCACGGGCGAGGGCCTGCGGGTGATGAACCCGGCTGCCCCATGGTCCCATGTCAGACCAATGGGGGAGGACATCGTCGCAACCGAACTGGTCATACCCTCTGGCCAGGCACTCGGCCCCTTCGATCTCGGTGCAATTGCCGCCAGCGGGCATGTACAGGTAGCAGTCCGCCGTAAGCCGCAGGTTGCTATCATCCCCACCGGATCCGAACTTGTCCCGCTCGGGACGCAGGCCCAGGCGGGGCAGATCCTTGAATTCAACTCGCTGATGCTCTCCGCCCAGCTGGAATCTTATGGGGCTGAACCCGAAGTCCTCAGCATCGTCCCCGACGACCTGGAATTGATTCAACGCGCCCTCGAAGCCGCAGCCGTTGATCACGACCTGGTCCTGATCAACGCCGGATCATCTGCTGGTTCGAAGGATTACACCGCCGCTGCGATAGCTGCGCTCGGTGAGGTTCTGGTGCATGGGGTCGCTGTCCGCCCCGGCCATCCGGTCGTGCTGGGCATGTTGAAGAAGAAGGGCGGTTCATCACAGGTGCCCGTCATCGGCGTGCCAGGCTATCCGGTTTCTGCCGCGTTGACCGGCGAGATCTTCATCGCCCCCCTTATCCGGCGCTGGCTCGGCCAGGCGCCGGATCCGCCTGAAATCCTGCAGGCCGAACTGGCAAGGAAGGTGCACTCCTCGGCCGGTGACCGCGAATATCTGCGGGTGACCGTTGGAAAAGTGGGAGAACGCTGGATCGCAGCGCCACTCTCGCGCGGGGCCGGAGTGATCACTTCACTCGTTCGCGCTGATGGCATCATAGAGATCCCGGAGGGAGTCCAGGGCTTGCAGGCAAACGAACAAGTCGCTGTCCAACTCTACCGGCCGCGTGCCGCGCTGGAGCACACGATCCTCGCGCTTGGCTCCCATGATCTAACTCTCGACCTGATGGCCCAGTTCCTGGCCCAGAAAGGAATCCGCCTGGCTTCGGCCAACCTGGGCAGCCTAGGCGGGCTCCTCGCGCTGGGGCGCGGAGAGGCGCACATCGCCGGCAGTCACCTGCTCGACCCGGCAAGTGGCGAGTACAACCTGGCGTATATCGAACGCTACCTGCCTGACGTTCCGGTGGCAGTCATCGCGCTCGTTGGACGAGAGCAGGGTTTAATCGTAGCTCCAGGAAATCCAGCCGGAATTGAGGACCTCGCCGGCTTGGCCAGATCCGGCGTTCGCTACGTCAACCGCCAACGCGGATCCGGCACACGCATGCTGCTTGACTTCCAGCTCAACCAGCTGGGAATCGCAGCGGACCAGATTGAGGGTTATGAGCGCGAAGAATACACGCATCTGACGGTTGCCGCTGCCGTGGCCTCCGGCACTGCGGATGCCGGCCTGGCAATCCGCGCCGCAGCTGACGCACTCGGCATGGATTTTGTCCCGCTCTTCCACGAGCGCTATGACTTGGTGATCCCCTGCTTGCACTACCATAGCGGACTGCTTGTCCCGCTTCTGGAATTGCTGGAAAGCGAGGATTTCAAAACCGCAGTTGGCGCCCTGCCGGGGTATGATATTAAACCGATGGGCAAGATCATCTTTGAAAGCGATAACTGCGCCAACCCGCCATCTGGCGAATAAGGCCAGTAAATCCGAATCGAGGGAGAGACTCTATGACCATGCCAAAAGCGGGCGAAAAAGCCCCCGATTTCAAAGTATTAAATGATGAGGGCGAGACGGTTCGCCTCTCCGATTACCGCGGTAAAGAACTCGTGCTGTATTTCTATCCCCGGGCTGATACACCCGGCTGCACGAAGGAAGCCTGCGCATTCCGCGATGACTATTCAGCCTATGAGAAGGCTGGTGTCACCATCCTCGGCGTCAGCCCGGACACCGTCGTGGCCCAGGCGAAATTCAAGCAAAAATACGACCTGCCTTTCAGCTTGCTCGCCGACGAGGACCATGCTATCAGCAGCGCTTACGGTGTATGGGGGTTGAAGAAGTTCATGGGCCGTGAATACGAAGGCGTGCTGCGCACAACCTTCCTGATCGACAAGGAAGGTGTCGTCCGCCAGGTTTTCGAGAAGGTCAAGCCTGCAGAGCACAGTCAGGAGATCCTTGCGGCACTCGAGGATTGAGGGCTTAAACCACTGCTGGACCATCTGCCGCAAACAGCGCGCGCGGACGAGACGGACGCCGGCTGTTACCAACGGTCTATGGAAATCACAGGGCTGCCAATCTTATAATGCGACCGTCGTCACGTGGCCTCAGGCCAATGTCGCGACCGCCCCCGGGCTTGTCCCCCTCAGGTCCGGGGGTGCTTCTTTTTCCCAACCGGTTCGGCTTGTTTTCAGACTGGAATCAGGGGTTAGAATATCCCTCCCATGTCCTGATCGTAGCCTGTGAGTTCGACATACCCAGAGCCATTAACAGGCATTCCCGAACTGGTTCCGGAAATCTCCACCGCCCCCTCCCAGTATGGGAAACTGACACGCAGCTCCTGATCCTGCACCAGGGGCGCGATCTCAAGCGAAAGGCCATACGCTGGAATTTCTATCTGCCAGGCGGCAGGATACACAGCTCCACTGCTGGGGCTGGTCCAGGTTCGTTGGATGGTGATCTGAAACTCTCCCTTCTCAAGGGAGATCGAGCGGCCATCCGGCTCGACGAGCGTCCCGCCTGAGACCGATTCAAGCGAACCATCGGATCGCCGGATCAAGTAGAGCATCAAATCCCGCCCATCGCTCAACTGCAGGCCGAACCAATCCCACCCTTCATCGGCAGCATCAAGCACGCTCGTACTCCACTCGTGGTCGAACCAGCTGTTCCCCTCAACAACAAACGGCGTCTGACCCACCGAAAGAGTCCCGGTGGTGGACATGCGCGTATAGCTGAGGTAGTACGATGCGTTTCCCTTTGCTTCGCTCTTGGCGCTCAGTCCGCGCTCGCCGTGCAGCGTAAGCGGTTTTTCAGCCTCAAGCACGAAATCCAGGCTGAAACTTGCGTCGCTGGCTTGCAGGCGGACACGGCTCCCGCTGGCATTCATACTCACGACACTCCAGTTCTCCAGCCAGGCATGGAATGGAGCTGCTGCGGCACCCGCAAGGCCTGCTGCTCCCCGGCTGAATCGTTCGGATGCCACGTGATCGCCTCCGTAGACGTCTGTGAGCGCGAGATGGGCAAAATAAACCTGGCTTGTTGCAAAGCCAGCCGCACGCTCATCCTCACCCGGTGTGAGCCCTCGGCGGAAAATCGTGAATTGATAACCGAACCTATGTCCGTCCTGCGCCAGCAGGTTGCCGGTGTAATACCACCATTCGGTCTGGAAGGATTCGTGGGGGCCATGATCACGTGGCAGCTGGATCGGTATCGGCTCCAGTGCACGCTCGAAAGCTTGCGAGCTACCAGGAAGATCAATCAGTTCCAATCGCGCCAGCCTTGCATCCGCCTCGGGCGCCGCGCAGCCTGCTGCAGCCACCACAAGCATGAGTGCGATCGGCAGCATTTTGCGAAAAACGGACACGTGTGTCACTCCTGAGTCAAGTATTCAGCCACCGAAAGCCGCTGCAGCTTCCATCCAGGGTAGATTCCGGCCAGGAGGGCTGCCAGGATCGCCGTCACCAGGGCGCTTATGTAGATCCCGGCACCTGCCTGAAAGTTAATCGTCCAACCGAAAGAGCGCAGGTTGATGACATAGATCAGCACCACAGCCAGCACCAGGCCCGTCGGCATGGCGAATAGTCCGGCTGCCGTTCCCATCAACCCTGTTTCCAGAAAGGTCAGCCGCCACAATCCACCCCGGGTCAGGCCCAGCGCCTGCATGGTGGCGAATTCTCGTCTTCTCTCGAGCATCAAGGCCATGAAGGCGCTGAACACGCCGATAAACGCTACGATGACCGCCAGAATGCGCAGAGCAGAAGTGATCATGAACGTCCGATTGAAGATCGCAAGCGCCTGTTCGCGCAGCGTGCGGTTAAGCTGGACCTGAAGTCCGGTCCCGGCGAGTTCCTGTCTCAAGCGATCCGCAACACCCTGGATATCATCACCCGGGGCAGTGAAGACGGCCAAGGACGAAATCGCTTCGTCATCCCAGTAGCGGCGGTAGGTATCCTGACTCATCAACACGGTCCCGCTATCAACGGTGTAATCGTAGTAAATCCCAACGATCGGAAACTCCACTTCGCCCCGATCGGTCTTAAGGATCAAGCTGCCGCCCTGCACAGGAACATCGTGCCGGTAGGCAAAAGGTTCGCTGACGATCAGCGCTCCACCCTGGACCTTCTGCCAGACTTGTTCCGAGGTCCCTTCGGCAAACCGATACAGCTGCTCTGATCGGGCACGCCCTGCGTCAACCGCCAGAAGCAAGACATCACCCACGACGCTATCCACCTGAGTGGTACGGACGGTTTCCACCTCTGCTACGCCGCTGACGGCAGCAATTTTCGCCTTTAACTCGGGTGGAAGCGAAGCAGCTGGTCTCGCCCCTCCCAGTGCGGGTGTGGAGATGTATATATCCGCCCGCAGAGTGATGCCCAGCCATTCAACCACTGTCGTACGAAAACTGGAGATCATGATCCCAACGCCAATCGCCACGCTCAGTGAAACCATCAGCGCCGCTACAGCGACGCTTGTCCTGCTCAGTGAGCGCCGGACTGCTCCGGCGGCGATGCGCCCGATACTGCCAAAGAAATGGATGAGAAGCGGCTGGGTAAGGCGCGTGAATAGAACCGTAAGCCATGGGACGAGGAGCGCTAACCCAAGCAGTATGAAGAACAGCCCGATGAAACTCGCCGTAAGGGAGCCAGGAATTAATATCAATGCGAGAACTCCCAGGCTGACCAATCCCACACCGGTGATGAATGCACACCGGACCCAGCGCTGGGCTCCGCGTTCCGCCTGGCTGCGCCTCATGACGACGACAGGGGCGACGTTCGCAGCTTCTGCCGCTGGGCCGATTGCGGCCAGCAATCCAGCTCCGATGCCTGCTGCCGCCCCCTTCAGAATGGATGCGAAGGTCAGCTGCGTCCGCTGGACGTCTAGGACGTAGTACAGGTCATTGATGGTCTGGGTTGTAAGGCGAACCGCGCCCTTCCCCAGCAACCAGCCCAATGCAATGCCGAGCGCAGCTCCAGCGGCAGCAACCCAGAACGCCTCCAGTAAGATCATCGCTGCCACCTGCCGGCCTGTCGCTCCCAGCGTTCGCATAATTCCGAACACCTGCCTGCGCTGAACGACGGAGAACATCGTCGTGTTGTAAATCAAGAACATTCCCACGACGAGCGCCAGCAAGCTGAGGGCTTGTAAGTTGAGTTGGAATGCACCTGCCAGCTGATCAAGTGTCGCACGCTGGGCATCCGAAGGTTCGAGCTGCACGCCGTCAGGCAGCTCTTCCCTAAGCCTCTGCGCAGCCTGCTCGGACGCGATGACATCGATACGGCTCAGCCGTGCAGGCATGTCCAGCGCCTGCTGAGCCGAGGCGATATCCATCACGATCACATCGGATAGTCCCTCCTGTGGATCGCCCTCGGGCGGAACGATCACGCCGAGAATGTGGAAGGCGATCAGTTTGGCGTTGACCTGAACCCTGATCGTGTCCCCAGGATGCAGGTTATAACGCCGGGCGAGATTTCCACTGATGATGATTGATGTCGGATCGAGCAGAAATGGGCTGAAATCCGCCTGCTCGATGGATGGTCCGGGGATCAGATCCCGAAAGGGCGGCTCCGCGAATGGATCGACGCCGAGCAGCCGGACGGGGAGCGAGTCCAGATCGATCGCAACGCCCAGCCCCTGCACAACAGGAGCCAAATCACTGTATCCGAGATCGACTTTGAGGTGGCGGTAGATCTCCTGCGGCAAGCCCGATGGGCCTCCCTCGATGCGGTGAGTGGCGCGCCCGATCAATGCTTCAGTGCTTAATGAAAACGAGCGGCGTGCGCTTTGATTGGCCAGGTCGATCGCCACGATCACCGCTACGCCAAGCGCTACCCCGAAAAGCATCAGGATGGCCTGCATCGGACGCCGAACCAGATCGCGCCGTCCAGCCCGGATCAAGCCTCGTGGGAGATTCACCTTCTCACCACCCCCGGGGCTTTGTGCAGGTAGTCATCGGAACTCCGGAGCATGCGCTCATGCCGTTACGTGGGTGTCAAGACGGCCATCTTCGAGCATGAAGACCCGGTCAGCCCGGTCAGCCAGCCGGTGGCTATGAGTCACGAGGATGAGCAGCGTTCCCAATTCCGTGCGCAATTGATTGATTAACTGCATCACATCTTCCCCGGTATTGCGGTCGAGATTTCCCGTTGGTTCATCAGCCAGCAGGACTTCCGGCTCGAGGATCACAGCCCGCGCGATCGCCACGCGCTGCTGCTCTCCACCTGACAATTCATCTGGATAATCATCTTCTCGACCTTCCAGTCCCACGCGGGCGAGAAGCGCGTCGGCCCTGTTGAGCATGGTGGAATTTGACCTTCCAGCCAGCTCTGCCGGCAGGATAATGTTCTCGCGCAGCGTCAAGGTCGGGATCAAGTTGAAGAACTGAAAGACAAAACCGAGGTGATCACGGCGGAAAGCTGTCCGCTGATCAGCCGTCAACCCGCTCAGGGAGGTGGAACCAAAGTAGATCTCGCCCCGATCGGGAAGGTCTATACCAGCGATCAGGTTCAAGAGCGTGGTCTTCCCACTGCCGCTTCGACCGCGGATGGCGACGAATTCACCGGCAGCAAAAACTGCATTGACGCCACGCAGGACTTTCCTGCCGCCATCCGATTGTCGGTACGCCTTTTCGAGATCGACCAGCCTGATAATCTGCTGGTTTTGTATGCCCGAACGATCACCCATATCCGATACACCTGACCGCGTGCGTGCCAGGATTCATTCTCCTTTCGCGTTCCTGAGGTGATTCCATGGGATTAATGCTGGCAGCATACGCCAGCAGGAATGATCGCGGGAAGTGTATCACATGCAGGAGTCAGACGGCTTTTTGCGCAGCAGCGGCGCTATGGTCAGGCTCTCCCAGATCGAGTTCAGGGCAGGTCAATTGTGAATTCATCCAGCGTCGCCCCTTCGCTGCTGAAGGCTGATACGTGGATCGACTTTGCGCTGACATCGAGGATGAGGAAATGGGATTGGGCGAAGAAAACCTGTGAGATATCCAGCGGCCGCCCTTGTTGATAGAGCGCAGTCGAGCCACCGCCGCTGACCACATAGGTAATCCCATCCTGGAAAAGCCGTTCGTAGTTGTGATCATGGCCTGAGAGAACAAGCGGCACATGGCTGTTCTCGAACAGCGGCACCCAGCTGCGCACAACAGGCGTGCCATCCAGCCGATGCCGGCCACTGGTGTAGGGTGGGACATGGAAGATAGGAATGCTGTACCTGAATGCCCCATCAGCCAGGCGCTCCTGCAGCCATTCGTTTTGCTCGCCCCTCAGATTTCCCCCATAGAAGAGCTGTGTGTCCAGGAACAGGAACTGCAGCGGTCCCAACTCCAACCGGTACCACTCTCGATTCCCGCCCTGAATCTCCGCCCACGACTCCGAGCTCGACAGCCCAGGGAGCATGGGGAATACATCGAAGTAGTAGGCCCGACCATTCCAGCGGGCATCATCGTAAAGCTCATGGTTGCCTACCACAGGAAACACAGCGGCCTGATGCAGGATCGGGGACAGGGTGGCGAAGAATTTCAATTGGAACGCCGCGACCGGGGTATCCTCCTGGTTGGCATTGTAGACAAGGTCTCCGGTGTGAATGAATAGATCCGGCTTTTGGGCGGCCATCGCCTGGGCCAGATCGTAGGTCAACACCTGGCCAAATCCCGAATCTCCCAACACGGCAATCCGGACCGGCAGCCCACCATCTGGCAGGGTATGCACCCGTACGGGATCCCATAGCTCACCTCCAAACCGAGGGGTGCTGTAGGTATGGGAGCCGTGATCCGAGAGGATCGCAACATGGTAATCCGAGCCGGGATTCAACCCATCCAACGCAATCATGTAACTGCCAGATCCCGCCTGCAGGGGAATCGAGATACCTTCGCTCACATCGGACCCTTCCGCCCAACAGTAAAGACTGTAGCCGGCGGAGTCATCCAGTTCGAAGACGACCGTCGCTCCCGTCGAAGAAACGTCCTGCACGGTTGGAGGGCGAACGTAGTTATTGGAACCAGGGACGATGACCGCTACCTGCCCTTGCGTTGGTTGGGCTGTGGGTATGGCCGTATAGGTAGCCGTAGGTTGAAGACTGGCCGTTGGGATGGTGTGGGATGGACTTGCCTTGGGCAGAGCTTCAGTTGTCGGCACGCTGCGCGTCGTAGGCGCGGATTGGCACCCAGCGCTCAAGATGGGCAAAACGATGATCCCAAGCAGGACAACCCAGTGCCGCAACTTCATCCCTCGCTCTTTGCCTGCTGCCATAACCCTTCCAGCTCGTCCAGACTCATCTCTGCCAGCGATTGGCCATGAAGGGAGGCGCTGAGCTCCATGCGATGAAATCGCTCCCGGAAACGGACGTTGGCCATTCGCAGCGCAACCTCCGCATCAACACCGAGCCAGCGAGCGTAGTTCACGATAGCAAAAAGCAGGTCACCGAGTTCAGCTTCCTTCTCGTCTGCTTTCTGCGCGGCTTCAACTTCGTCAAACTCCTCTCTGACCTTATCTACCACGCCTTCGATCGCGTCCCAATCGAATCCCAGCCGGGCAGCGCGGGATTGGATTTCATCAGCCTGGGCCAGCGCGGGCAAGCCAAGCGGGACCCCAGCCAGCGCCCCTTTGTCCGATCCCTGTTCGCGGCGTTCGTCCGCTTTCAGCGCCTCCCAGTTGTGCAGCACCTGATGGACATCTTCAACTTCGAGGTCCCCGAATACATGTGGATGGCGGTGGATGATCTTCGCCTGGATCGAGGCGACCACATCCGCCATGGTGAACTCACCCTCCTCGGTTGCGATCTGAGCTTGAAGCACGATCTGCAGCAGCAGGTCACCCAATTCTTCACGCAGCGCCGGCATGTCCTCTCCATCCAATGCCTGCAAGGCCTCGTAGGACTCCTCCAACATGTGCATCCTGAGCGAGGCGTGAGTCTGCTCCCGATCCCATGGGCAGCCGTCAGGCGCTCTCAGGTGGGCGACGGTCTCCTGAAAGCTTTCGAAGGCCGACTCCATGGGCAAGGCCGGTATGAAAAGCGCCGTCTGGTTTCCAAGGCTGACTTCCTGGTCGATCTGGTACAGCAAGAGATGTTCGACGACTGCATCCGGAGTTCCGGCGCGCTGGATCAAGCTGACTTCGTGCTGCTCGGGGTATTGGTTGAACAGCGTGAGTTTGACTTCGCTGGCAACCAGCCGTGAATAGAGCTGGCTGACGAGCACGGGCGTGTCGGGTGGGAATGGTGGGTGGTGGCGCCGTGCTAGGTCGAGCGCATCGCAAACATGCAGGCCTTCCAGCGCATCATACTCGAGCAATTCCAGGCAGGGCTCAATGAAGCTGAGGCCGTGTATCAAGACAAGCGGGAGTCGTGTTTCGGCTGCCCGCGTGAGCAGAGCGGTGACAGTGGCTTCTCCCACCAGCGGATCGCCCGGGACCGCATAGACGACGCCTTTCGGTCGGCGGCCGAGCTGAAGTAGTTCTTTGACGATCTGCGAATACACGCTCTCGAAATCCGGCTCTGTCTGGTACAACTCATCGAATGACTTCAAGTCTGTCATCCGGGCAAGGGTATCCGCCAGAGGGTGATCCAGGGTGCGCAGGTAGATCTCATCAGCGTTCTCGAGCGCCTGCCAAGCTGCCCGAGTGAGGAGATCTTCACTGCCCGGCCCCAAACCGATGATCGTAATACCTGCGCTCAACCCAACCTCCTGATCGACGCGACAAGGCCGGGCAGCTGTGCTTCCCGGCCTCCGTCGTAAATTCGTATCTTTCCCGTCACCGCTGCGGTGGCTTTAGCGCTTGGTATAGGTCGGCGCCTTGCGGGCTCGCTTGAGGCCCGGCTTTTTGCGTTCCTTCATGCGAGCGTCACGCGTGAGGTATCCACCAGATCGCATTGCAGACCGGAATTCGGGCTCCATCTCAACCAGCGCACGCGCCACGCCGTGTTGTACGGCGCCTGCCTGGCCGGTCACGCCTCCGCCCTGCACGATGACTGAGATATCCAGCTTGCCGACCAACCTTCAGCTTCGAGATCAGCTTGCGGCCGTGCCGGTTCTTGGGCAGCATGCCGCGCACTGCAGATTCAACCACGCGCTCAGGGAATTTGGCCAACTGATCCCGCAGCTTGATCTGCGTCAACCCGCCGGGATACCCGGAATGGCGGTAGTAGTACTTGTCATCCAGTTTGTTGCCGGTGACCGTGATCTTGTCGGCGTTGACCACAATCACAAAATCACCGACATCCACGCCTGGCGTATATTCCGGTTTGCCCTTGCCGAGCAAAAGCTGGGCCACACGTGTGGCAAGCCGACCCAAGTTAACGCCTTCCGCATCCACAAGATACCACTCGCGGACAATGTCTTCTCGTTTAGGATAAAACGTCTTCTGCACGCTCATTACTCCTGCGAATTATCGATCGCCTCGTACTCAGGATCTCCCGCTCCATATTTCACAGCTGTCAGGCACAATCCACAAGCTGGAGCCAGCCCGCCCTGCCAGACAACAGATGGTTTTGCGAGCGCCTTATGCATGGTGTCCGGCGCTTCACGTTCTTGCCCGATTGCGACCAGCAAGGCCACGATCCGCCGCACCATGTGGTAAAGGAACGCATCGGCTTCGATCTGAAAAGTGAGATCCGTTCCGTCCGCCATCCAAACCGCTTCGAGGACCTTGCGCCGGGTATGGCCTCCTGCGACAGGGGCCGTGCCCAGGGCTCCGAAATCGTGCTCCCCCAGCAGCTCGGACGCGCTCGCCTGCATCACATCCAGGTCGGGCTCTGTTTCCAACCGCCAGGCGTACCGCTCGAGCAACGGATGGCGCACCGGATCGATTAAGATCGAATACCTGTACCGCCGGCTAACCGCAGAAAAGCGTGGGTGGAACTCCAGCCCGGTTTTCTGCGTTCGGCGAACCGCGATATCGTGCGGCAGATTGGCGTTTAACGCCCGAGTCAGATCCTCAGCAGCGTGGCGCCAATTGAGCCGGTAGCTGATCACCTGCCCCAGGGCATGCACTCCCTGGTCTGTCCGGCCTGCGGCCCGCAGCGATTGACCGGCCCATCCGATGCTCCTCAGGGCGCGCTCGAGTTCGCCTTGAACCGTCCGCCGGCCTTCTGTCTGGCGCTGAAAGCCTTCGAACTCGGTTCCGTCGTACGCAACGATCGATTTGTAAGCTGCGAAAGACGGGGATTCCTGATCTCCCGTCCCGGCCGATGGCATCTGCTCCCCGGCCTTATTCTTCCACCAATTCGATCAGAACCATCTCAGCGGCATCACCTTTGCGAGGACCAAGTTTGATGATCCTGGTATAACCGCCCTGCCGCTCGGCGTAACGCGGAGCGATATCATCGAAGAGCTTTTTCACGATCTCGGGATCACTGAGACGTGCGGCTGCCATGCGGCGCGCATGGACCGCACCCGCCGTATCACTGGCTGCGTTGCCCCGTTTGGCAAGTGTGATCATCTTCTCCGTGCTGCTTCGTGCGACGGCGGCCTTCGCCTTGGTGGTCTGAATGCGCTCATGGCGCAGCAATTCCTGAACCAGGTTGCGACGCAGCGCCGTACGGTGTCCTTTTGAGCGGTTGAGCTTCCGCCCCGCTACTCGGTGTCTCATAAAAACCTCACTCCGCCTCGGCTGCTTCTTCCGAGCCGTCTTCCAGGTAGCCCTTCTCGCGCAGCCGGTCCTTCAGTTCATCGAGGCTCTTCTCACCGAAATTGCGGATCGAGAGCATCGCCTCTTCGCCCTTCTCCAGCATGTCCAGCACCTCGCCCACGTTCGTGATGCCTGTCCGTTTGAGCGAGTTGAAGACACGTACCGTCAGATCCAGATTCTCGATCGGAGTCTCGTAGATCTCGCTGGTCATCCGCGGCTCTTCCTCTTCCGCTGCTGCGACCATCAGGCTTTCCTCCGTCACCCCGCCAATGTCACGCAGGTGAGCCATGAGGATCTGCGCGCTCTGGCTGAGCGCCTCCTCCGGCTTGACGGTGCCATCGGTCCAGATTTCGATCATCAAGCGATCGAAACTCGTATCCTGGCCGACGCGCGCCCGCCCGACATCGTAGCTTACGCGCCGCACTGGGCTGAAGATGGCATCGGTCGGTAGCTCGCCGATCGGCAAGCGGCCGCGCTCGTCTGAGGGTGAATACCCACGTCCGCGCTCAACGCTCATCTCGATTTCCAGGTGCGCTTTATCATCATCAACGGTCAGCAGATAGAGGTCGGGGTTGACGATCTCGACTTCCGCCGGTGCGATGATATCAGCCGCTGTGACCACGCCCTCGCCCTTGACTTCCAGGCGCAGGCGGGCCGAATCCCCTTCGTGCAGGATCAAGCGCAGCTTCTTCAGATTGAGCATCAGCTGCAGCACATCCTCCCGCACACCGGGGATGTCGGAGAATTCATGCGGTACATCCGTGATGCGGATCGAGGTTACGGCCGCTCCCTCGAGCGAGCTCAAGAGCACCCGCCGCATCGCATTTCCGATAGTGATGCCATAGCCTGCCTCAAGCGGGCTGATGACAAACTTGCCGTAGTTGCGCGCAACGGCCTCGCGCTCGATCTTCGGCATTACGAAATTCGTGGTTACGACCACTTTATCCCTCCACGATCCACGATCATCGGGACGTGTTCGCTGGGTACATCTCTAACGTGAGTAGTACTCGACGATCAGTTGTTCGTTCAGATTCGCGTCGATCTCCTGCCGCTCAGGCAGTTTGACCATCTTGCCCGAAAGCGCGCCCAGATCACGTTCCAGCCACGACGGCGGCGATTTCGCCTCCGCCAACTCCGGCAGCTCCTTGAAGTAGGTTCGCTTGCGGGAGCCCTCGCGCACTTCCAGCAGATCCCCGGGCTGCACCAGCATCGAAGGGACGTCCGTGCGGCGGCCGTTCACGTTGAAGTGACCGTGGGTCACGAGCATGCGGGCCTGCGACCGGCTGTCGGCGTAGCCTAGCCGGTACACGACGTTATCCAGGCGCTGCTCGAGCGCGATCAGCAGGTTCTCGCCGGTGAGGCCGCGCGTTTGAAGCGCGTGGCGGTAGTAGCGGCGGAACTGGCGTTCAGTCACGCCGTAGACACGGCGCGTCTTCTGCTTTTCCCGCAGCTGTCGGCTGTAGTCGGAGACCCGCCGGCGGCGGAACTGTGCTTCCCGGCCATGCTCTCCCGGCGGATATCCCCGCCGTTCAAAGGCGCACTTTGGTGTAAAGCAGCGCTGGCCTTTCAGAAAGAGCTTCTCGCCTTCCCGGCGACAAAGCTTGCATACTGGACCAATGTACCTCGACATAATTCCTGGTTATCCTTCCTTTACGCTTCCGCGGCTAAACGCGGCGTTTCTTCGGTGGGCGGCATCCGTTGTGGGGTACCGGGGTGATGTCGCTGATCGAACGCACCTTGATTTCAGCTGCGATGACGGCCCGGATCGCGGCCTCTCGGCCGGGACCAGGTCCTTTGACCAGCACATCGACTTCCTGCAGCCCAAGATCTTTGGCGACCTTGATCGCTTCCTGCGCTGCGAGCCGGGCGGCATAGGGTGTGCTCTTGCGAGAACCCTTGAAGCCAGATGCTCCTGCGCTCGACCAGACTACTGCATTGCCCTGCAGGTCAGTGATCGTGATGATCGTATTGTTGAAGGTCGCGTGGATATACGCCATCCCATGGGATAGCGTTCGCTTGGTCTTGCGGGACGCCGCCCGCCGGCTTGTTTGTGTTCTCTTTGCCATTCCTACGCTCAATCCTCTCTCGTAGCAGCTTTAACTTCACCCCATCTGTCCCCAGATCGCTCACACGGCTGCCGCGGTGGGTGGAAGGTACCCATCACCGTGAGAAGCGGCCTCAGGCCAGCGAGTGACTACTTCTTCTTCGCTCCCCGTCGGCGGCCACGGCCAGCAACTGTCTTCTTGGGGCCTTTGCGCGTGCGTGCGTTCGTGCGGGTACGCTGGCCGTGCACAGGCAGGTTGCGGCGATGGCGTAAGCCGCGGTAGCAGCCGATCTCCATCAAGCGTTTGATGTTCATCTGCACATCGCGCCGCAAATCGCCTTCGACCGTGAGATTGGCGGAGATGTAATCGCGCAGACGGGTGATCTCATCCTCCGTCAAGTCCTTCACCCGGCGGTCCGGATCGACCTCGGTCGCCTTGAGCGTCTCCATCGCCGTGCTCTTGCCGATGCCGAAGATGTAGGTCAAACCAATGGCCACGCGCTTATCGCGGGGCAGGTCAATGCCTTCAATACGTGCCATATCCTATCCTTGTCGCTGTTTGTGACGCGGATTTTCGCAGATCACATACACTTTTCCACGCCGCCGGACCACCTTGCATTTCGGGCAGCGCTTACGAACGGAAGAAGAAACCTTCATCCCTGATGCTCCTTATTCAAGACCGACTGCTGTCGATCAGCAAAGTAATCATTATACTTATTCCAGACCTCTTCGTCCAGATTCTCATCGCTGGCCGTTAGAATCCAGGGCCCATTCTCTGTCACCGCCACGCTGTGTTCAAAATGGGCTGTCAGCTTGCCATCGCGCGAGGCAACCGTCCATTGATCCTTCAGGATGCGGGTCTCGAACCCTCCGGCCAGCACCATCGGTTCGAGTGCAATCGTCATCCCGCTCCTCAGCACGATCCCGCGTCCAGCCTGTCCATAATTAGGGACCTGGGGATCCTCATGCATCCTACGCCCCACGCCATGCCCCGTATACTCGCGCACAACCTGGAAGCCGTGGCTTTCAACGTAGGCCTGGATGGCTGAGGATACATCACCTGTGCGGTTTCCCGGCTGCATGGCAGCAATCCCAACGAAGAGCGATTCACGGGTCACCTCGATCAGCTCACGGGCCTGGCCGGAAATCTCACCCACGCCGACCGTCAGCGCCGAATCCCCGACGAACCCCTGATAAATTGTGCCGCAGTCGATGCTGACGATATCGCCTTCTTCCAGCCTGCGCGGGCCGGGGATCCCGTGGACCAATTCATCATTGATCGATATCGTCGTTTCCGCCGGATAAGGGTAAGCACCAGGTACGCCGACGAAGGCCGGCTTGGCTCCGCTCACCCGCAACACCCTGGCGGCAGCTTTGTTAATGTCCGTGGTCGTCACGCCAGGAGCGACAACGGCAACTGCCGCCGCCAACGCCCGTGCGTTGATTTTGCCCGCTTCTCGCATGAGCCCCAGCTCACGCTCACTCTTAATGACGATCCCTCTACCTAAACTCATACTGTCCTAATTCTCTGACACTGCGTCCAGCAGCGCCCGTGTGACCTGCTCAATCGGTCTCTCACCATCAATTTCAATCAGCAGCCCCTTTGAACGGTAGTGCTTGATCAACGGAGTCGTCTGCTTCTGGTAAACCTGAATCCGCTGCACGACCGTCTCCTGCCGATCATCTTCCCGCTGATAGAGCTCCGAGCCATCGATATCGCATACGCCGGGCTGTTTGGGCGGGTTGTAGCGCAGGTGATAAATATGTCCCGCTGCCCGGCACACACGTCGCCCTGTCAGCCGCTCGATCAGTTCATCCTCCGAGACACTGATGTAATAGACTGCCTTCAACGTCGTGTCCAGCTCATTCAGGATTTCATCCAGCGCTTATCATGCCAATCGTCACGTCGTCCGGGACCAGCTCACCCTGATTGATGTAACGCTGCGCCTGCTTCCCGAGCTCGGTCTGCTGCCGTAGATTCTCCCGGAACAGGTCGCCGCTCGATACATGCGGTACGCAAAGAGCTTCTGCCAGGCGTACAGCCTGAGTGCCTTTACCCGCACCGGGCGGGCCGAGCAGAACGACGAAAGTCGGCACAGTCTTCGGACCCGCCTATCGAACGAGCACTGCCTGATCGTATCCGCGCAGTTTCAGCTCGGCTTCGATCGAGCGGTACAGATCGCGCACAACACCCACAACAATCAGCAAACCAGATGACGAGACCAGCAGCAGACCAGTGTTCGATCCGCCGATCGGCCAGATCAAGCCTACCAGGAAGGGCATGATGGCTACCAAGCCCAGGAACAACGCGCCCGGGAGCGTGATCCGGCGCAGTACACGCGTCAGGTAGCGTTGCGTCGCAGCGCCCTTCGTCACGCCCGGCACCTGGGCACCGGAACGCTTCAAGTTCTCACCGTAATTCTGCTGTGAGAAGAGCACGTCGGTGTAGAAGAATGTGAAGCCGACAACCATCAAGAAGAACAGCACCCAGTAGGTATCACTGAAACCGCCGAACGTATTCGAGAAGAAGGCCGCGATCTTCGCCACCGTGGTATTTGTTGATTGGACAAAGAACTGCGCAAGCACGGCAGGAAATGTAAGCAGCGACTGCCCAAAGATGATCGGGATCATGCCCGCCATGTTCACCATCAGCGGCAGTGTGCCCTTGACTGGCATCGACATGCGGTTGCCCACGCGGCGCCCTGGGTACATCACCGGCACATTTCTGCGCCCTTCCTGCACATACACGATGGCGAAGATCGTCATCACGAGCAGGAAGACCAGGAAGACCAGCAGCGGGATCAGGGTGCCCTGCGTCTGGTTCGTCAGCAAGCGCCCGAGGTTGGTCGGAATGCGGGCCACGATACCGGCGAAAATGATCAGCGAAAGTCCCTGATTGCGGATGCCGTATTCTGAAATCAGCTCGCCCAGCCAGATGGCAAACATCGTGCCGGCTGTCATCGTGAGCAGCATCGTGAACGTGGGTACATTCAATCCCAACGGGAAGTTCAGGATGCTCCCTGCTTGCTGGCTTGCGTACTGCTGAAAGATCCGGATCTGGCCCACTGCCTGAAGCAGCGACATGGGGATGGCGAGATAGTAGGTCCATTTCTCCATCCATTTTCGGCCTTCACGTGGATCCTCGTCCATGCGAGCCTGCAGCGAGGGTACGATCGGTACCAGCAGCTGCAGAATGATCTGGGCTGTGATGTATGGATAGACGCCCATTGCCATTACGCCGAAATTCGAAACCGTGCCGCCGGAAAGCAGGTCCAGCAAACCGATCAGCGTCTGACCCTGGCCAGAACCGCCGAGCACGCCGGCAATGGCGGCCCGGTTGACCCCGGGCACCGGAACGTGCGCCACAAGGCGGTAAAGGATTAACAACCCGATCGTGAGCAGGATCCGGTTGCGGATGTCCGACGATATGAACAAGAACCGCCAAGCCGAGCGTCTCATCTATCGCTCCTTCGCTTCACGCAAGCCTACTAGTCCAGCAGTTCGACCTGGCCGCCAGCTGATTCGATTTTCGCTCTGGCGGATTTGGTCACCCTGTGGACGCGCACCTTAAGCGCGACCTTCACCTCGCCCTGCCCCAGCAGGACGATCGGATCCGAGGCGTTACGCAGCACGCCAGCTTCCACCAGCGATTGCGGGGTCACTTCCTGATCAGCCTTGAATCCCGACAGGCGCTCCAGGTTTACCTCGGTCCATTGGACGCGGTTGACATTCGTGAACCCGCGCTTAAATGGCAGGCGGCGGTAGAAAGGCAGGTTACCGCCCTGCCGGTACAGATGTCCGCCCGAGCCCGCGCGCGCGCCCTCGCCCTTCGTGCCCCTGCCAGCGGTCTTGCCCTGCCCGGCGGAGATGCCACGTCCGACCCGCTTGCGCGATTTCTTGGATCCGGGCCTCGGTTTCAAATCATGCAGCTTCATCACACCCTACTCCTCAACCCGCACCAGATGGCTGACCTTTTCAATCATGCCGCGAATCTCGGGCGCGTCGCTGTGTTCGACCGTCTGGTGCAGACGGCGCAGGCCAAGCGCGCGCACAGTGCGTTTCTGACGCTCAGAATACCCAATCGGGCTTCGAATCAGCGTGATGCGCAATCCCTTGCCCTTGCTAGATTTCTTAGCCATGGGAATCACGCTCCCAGAAAGGCTCCAATGCGCTGCTGTCCTTCCCGCGCCGGACCGCCTCATGCTTGTACGATTTCAGGTCGCGCAGCCCCTTCAGCGTCGCCTGAGCGACGTTCAGCACGTTGGCGCTGCCCAGCGATTTGGTCAGGATGTCGCGTACGCCGGCGGCCTCCAGGACCGCTCGCACGGGGCCGCCAGCGATGACACCCGTACCAGGCGAAGCCGGCTTTAAAAGCACCTGCGCACCACCGTGCTTGGAAATGATCTCGTGCGGGATGGTGGTGCCCACCAGCTCTACCGGCTTCATATCCTTGCGCGCTTTATCCGCCGCTTTGCGGATGGCATCCGGCACGCCGCGCGCTTTTCCAACGCCCAATCCGACATTGCCGTGATTGTCACCGACCACCACGGTCACACGGAAGGCAAAGCGCCGGCCGCCCTTGACAACCTTCGCCACTCGGGAGATATCGATGACGCGCTCGTCAAGTTCCTCGCGCTCTTCCCCTCGGTCACGGAAATTTCTTCTCACAGTCGATCTCCCTTTCCTTAGAACTCAAGCCCGGCTTCACGCGCCGCTTCCGCCAGCGCGCGCACCCGGCCGTGAAAGCGGTACCCGCCCCGGTCGAAGACGACCTGCTTGATGCCCTGCTCCTTGGCGGCTTCGGCGATCGCCTCGCCCACCAACTTGGCCTGCTCAGTCTTGCTTTTACCTTTGAGCTTAGGCTTCAAGCTCTCCTGCAGCGTTGAAGCAGCAGCAAGCGTCTTCCCACTCTGATCGTCGATAACCTGCGCGTAGATCTGATTCAGGCTGCGGAAGACGTTCAGGCGCGGCCGTTCGGCCGAACCTGCTACCTTGCTTCGCACCCGCCGATGCCGGCGCAGCCGTTGGATATTGCGTGAATGTTTTGCCATGATTACGCCATCACCTTGCCGGCCTTGCCCGCCTTGCGGCGGACGTATTCGCCCTGATAGCGGATGCCCTTGCCCTTGTAGGGTTCGGGCGGCCGGATCTTGCGTATATCCGCCGCGACGCGGCCGACCTGTTCTTTATCAATCCCCTTAATCGTCACCAGCCGGGCCCGGGTATCGACCTCGAATTCAATATTCTTCTCGGGCTCAATCGTCACCGGATGGGAAAATCCCAGATGCAGGATCAAATTAGACCCTTCCATCTCCGGCCGGTATCCAACACCCTCGATCTGCAGCACTTTCTCGAAGCCCTCGCTCACTCCCAGGACCATGTTGTTGATCAACGAGCGCGTGAGCCCGTGCAGTGCACGCATCTGCGGTACATCCGAAGGCCGCTCAACAGTGAGCACGTTCTCTTCCAGCTTCAAACTCATCTCCGGGCGGAAGCTGCGCTTCAGTTCGCCTTTAGGTCCCTTGACAGAGACATCGCTGCCCTTCACATCGACCTGGACGCCATCCGGGATGACGATCGGCATTCGACCTATTCTAGACACTACAACCTCCATCCAGCTGTGCTTGCCTGGCAGGGACTGCTTCCCGCTACCAGATCTCGCACAGCACCTCGCCGCCGATTCCCAGCTGACGTGCGCGCACACCCGTCATCACGCCCTTCGGCGTGGTCAGAATGGCTACACCCATGCCTGACTGCACCCACGGAATATCGCTGCGGCCGACGTAAACACGCCGCCCGGGCTTGCTGATACGCTTCAACCCGGAGATGACCGGCCTCCGGTCACGGCGTTCGCCCACGTACTTGAGCTTGATGCGGATCGTCCGCTGTACCTTGCCAGACTGCTGGGCTTCCTCGAAACTGCCGATAAAGCCCTCTTCCTGGAGAATCTTGCAGATTGCCAGCTTGAGTTTCGAACTGGGTATGGATACAACCTGCTGGCCCGCCATCAGTGCATTGCGGATCCGGGTCAATAAATCGGAAATGGGATCTGAAACACTCATCACAACCTCTCCGGCGAGCCGCCTACCAGGATGATTTGACCAGCCCGGGGATCTTTCCTTCAAGCGCCTGCTCCCGCAGGCAGATCCGACAGAGCTGGAATCGCCGGTAGTAACCTCGGGGACGACCACAGATT
>JARRJK010000086.1:0-15464 GCA_037379555.1 Anaerolineales bacterium
CCATAGTCTCACCGCCCGCTCCGCGGATCGCCGTCGCGCGGTAGCCAAACATGCCATTCGGCCCGCTTCGCATCCAACTCTGAACTTGTTCCTGAACGGATACGCTCAGCGGAATGTCAACCATGCCCTCGCTCGGCAAGCGCATCCAGGTGCCATCTTCCAGGCGTGCTGCGTCGACTATGCGCAATCCAGGCATGCCCCCCGGTGAAAGCAGGCCGGCAAACGCACGTGCCGCTTGAAGCGGACTGAGTGTCAGATCACCCTGGCCCACCAGGGCCGTCCGAAGATACTCTTCGCTGCCCTCCATCCGCCCTACCGTCCCACCAACGGCTGGAATTCGCACCTGGGGGATTTGATCGAAGGCGAAGAATTCAGTGGTCGCTCGTAATCCCTCCCACCCAAAAGATATACCAAGCTCGGCAAACGGTCCGGGACAGGCGAACAGAGCCGATTGACCGAGTGTATGCAGTCCGGCTGCGGGCGGGCTGTACGAGCATGGCAGGGTGCTTGAATCGACGAGGACCGATGCGCCCCCGCCATCAAACGGGGCCTGCGGATCGAGCCAGCCCTGCTCCACGCCAGTGGCAAGTTCAAATGGCAGCAGAAGCGTGCCCGGTTGGTAGCTGCCAAGCGACGCCCGGTTCAACAGCGGGGAATCAGGGTTCTGGAGCAGTTGCTCCCATTCTTCACCCAGGCGGTTGGGATCGAAACCCGGCATGGAAGCGAGGGCCAGAATGTCCCCTGACCCGGCCAGGAGGATGACCGCTGAGCCGACTCGATCCTCCAGCTGCTGCATCGCCATAGACTGCAGCGTTGAATCCAACGTCAGACGGATATCCTGTCCTGGTGGTGGATGCCCTTGCGTCACACGGGTCCAATCCACAAAGAGCACATCGGACCATTCGAGCCCGCGCAGGGTTGCGTCCATGGATTCTTCGACGCCGGATTGGCCAAACGTATAGGAGTCAAAGCCTACGGCAGGGGCGTCGTCCAGCAGCGGATATACGCGCTCATAGCTGCCCGGTGAGCCAATGGACTGCGCCAGGACCAGCCCGTTCCGGTCGAAGATCGAACCCCTGCGCACAAACAATCCGTCAACCGCCCGGCGCGGATTATCGCTGCGAGTCGTCAGCGCTGGAGCCCGGCAGATCGTCCACCAGCCCAGGATGAGTGCCAGCGCCGTCCACCCGGCTAAACCCAGAGCATGCAGGTCGAGTAGCGGCCTTTCGCTGAGCTGCGTCTTCTCGTCTCCGCCGGAGAGGAGCATCAGCAACCCAACCCCCACGAAGCTCGTCAGCAAGGAAGACCCCCCGTAGGACATGAATGGAAGCGTGACACCGACGAGGGGCAAGAGACGCAGATTGCCAGCGAGAATCAGCATCACTTGCAGGCCAAGTGAAAGCGTGATCCCGGCGGAGAGCAGCGAAGCGAAGGGATCGCGATTACGCAGGCTGATGCGCAGTCCGCGTGCGATCAACAGGGCAAAGCACGCGATGATGGCGATCCCGCCCAGCAGCCCGAACTCTTCCACCAGCGCAGTGAAGATAAAGTCCGTATGGATCGCCGGCACAAATCCCGGAGAGCCCAGTCCGGGACCTCGGCCAAAGACCCCGCCGGAAGCCACGGCAATCAGCGATTGGACGATCTGATAGGAACGGCCGGTCGGATCGAGCCATGGATTCAGCCAGGCTTCGATCCGCAGCCGGACAACCCCGAAAAGCAGGCTTCCTAAAACACCGCCGGCGATGGCGAGCAGCACACCCAGAATGAGAAAACGGCGCTGGTTGGAAGCGACATAGAGCAGCGCGGTCATCAGGCCCAGGAAAAGCAAGCCAGCGCCGAGGTCACGCTGTGCCAGCAGCAGCAGGAGCGAGACACCCCAGATGACAAGGAGCGGAAGCAGTGCGCGCAGCGAGTCGACCTCCCGGAGCTTGCCCCGCAGCGACAGGCGGTCGGCGAGGTACGAAGCGAGGAAAGCGACCAATAGCAGGCGGAGCGGCTCCGATGGCTGCAGGTAAACTCCACAGCATCCCAACCAGAGCCGTTGATCCCCGCCGGAAGGATTGGTTCCCGCAAGCAAGGTCAGCACCATCAGGATCAGGCCTGTGAACATCCACAGGTAGCGGTAGCGCCGCAGCCACTGCAGCCGCTGATCCGTCCGCAGCAGCAACAGGACCGCCAGCATGGAAATCAGAAACCAGCCTGTCTGGCGCAATCCAAAGGTCGGGTTCAAACGCCAGATCTCGAGCGCGCCCCATCCACTCACGAGCAGGAGCAGCGGCAACAGAAGCGGATCGCGTCGCGGAAGATGGTGCGACAGCGACCTGTGAAACAGGAACCCGCCGAGCCCCCAAATCGGCAGCACCACCCAGTGGTGCCAGCGCAGCGCATCCAGATTCCAGACGCCCAGCCTGGCTGACTGCGCGAGCGTGATCGAGGCCGCCAGCAGCCCTAGAAAAACGAGCGCGAGGCTCGAAAGTCTGACCTCGCGCTGGTCGATAATTGGCTCCGGATCAGAGATAGCGATCGACAAGAAGAGCAAGCCTTTCCCTTGCTTCAGGGTCCACCCGCTCGGGGATCGTTGAAATCGCCCCCTGCAGGGCGTGATGGCAGCTGCAATCACTCTCGACCGCGAGGTTTTCGACCATATCCGCCAGCGCCCGCTGCGCGATCTCGGTATTCTCAACGACGGTCTTGAAGACCATCTCGGCAGTCACATCCGCCTCAGAATGGCGCCAAACGTCATAATCCGTGACGTGAGCCATGACTGCGTAGCACATTTCGGCCTCTCTAGCCAGGAAGGCCTCGGGGGAGGTCGTCATGCCGATGATCGACATGCCCCAGGCGCGGTAGGTGTTGGATTCTGCACGCGTCGAGAAGCGTGGCCCTTCGATCGTGATGTACCAGCCCCCGCGGTGTACGCTTGCTCCCACTTTGCGGCAGCTGTCTTCCAATGCCGTCGAAAGCTGGCTGCAGAACGGATCCGGTATGCTCAGATGAACAACCAGTCCACCGGAAAAGAAAGTTCGCGGCCTCTGAAATGTGTGATCATAGAGCTGCTCGGGGATCACGATATCACCCGGGGAGAAATCCTCGCGAAGCGATCCACAGGCGCTGACGGACAGCACCCGCTGTACACCAAGCATCTTCAAAGCATAAATATTGGCCCGGTAGTTGACTTCGCTGGGAGCCAGGACATGGCCGATGCCATGCCTGGCGAGAAAAGCCACAGGCCGACCATGCAGCCGGCCCAGCAGCACCGGCGAGCTCGGAGAACCGAAGGGGGTCTCGAGCGTCCGTTCCTCGATATCGATCAGTTCACGCATGCTGTACAAACCGGACCCGCCGATGATGCCTAAGATCGGTTGTTCGTCCACAAGCCCTCCCACCTGCTATACAAACTCACCCGGCGGACTCAATTTCTGGACCTTCTGCCGGGCGAGACTGCTTCGTATCCTGATCACCACTTCCGGAAGTGAAAAGTGCCGTCATTGAACCGAACGTGATCTGGTCACCGTAGGTGACCACCAGCTCCTGATCTAAAGGGATCTCATTGACAAAGGTTCCGTTTTTCGAACCCAGGTCCTCCAGGATCCACTGGCCCGACGCGTAGCTGATCCGTGCGTGACGGGCGGAGACGGTTTCATCCTGGAGCACGACCGAATTATCGGGTGCTCGACCGATGAGGTTCGTCACCTGCAGCATGACAAGCATTTGCGCTGTGCCAGCCTGGAACTCGAGTGCCGCCTGCGGCAAGTTCTCACCCTCAACGCTGGCATGCCGCAAATCGCGCCACAAGATCACAAGCAGCGAACCGAGAAAGGCGTACAGCGCAAGCCCGAGGCCGAGCCTGAGCAGCAAGACGACGACTTGGGGGGTCATTTCTGCTGGTCTTTTTTAACCACCCGTGTACGTTGATCACCCGCCGGACGAGGCGGGAAGGGTGGAGCGTACGCCGGGGTTTCATCGGGTGGGCCACCCGGATCTTCCCCATACACCAGCTTGATGCCCGCCAGATCGATTACATCGCCGGTTTGAAGGATGTGATGCTTGATCGGGCGGCCGTTGACCTGCGTGCCAGCCGATGACCCGAGATCGAACAGTTCGAAACGGCCATCCCGGACGCGAATCTGGCAGTGCGTGCGCGAAACCCGCAGGTCGTCGAGAATAAGCTGGTTGTCGAGCCGGCGGCCGATGTTCACGACCGGGTGGTTAAGCGCAAAATGGCGCTCCCCGTCCACAATCAGGTAAGCACCCGCAGGGAATTTGATGCTTCCGGTGGTTGGTGCGTCCGGCGCGAGGTCCTGGGTGTAGTCGAGCGGAGCCGTGCTGTGCCACGCGACAACCCGCATCTCATGTTTCTGAAGCGTGGGGTCAACGGCGATCGTCACAACCGGCTCCCGGAAAACTAGATAATCGCTGGCTTTAGCGACATCCAGCATGCCACGCGCCAGATCCTGATTCAGGTCTGGAGTTCCCTGCAGCAGCGTCTTGGCATCGTCGGCGTTGAAGGTCAGCGCATAACGATCGGGAGCGAAGGGCTTTCCATCCTGGGAGTGACGGACACCCTCGGACATGGCGCGGGTCAACCGCGAGGCGATATCCGCCGGCGAGAATTGCAGGCCAACCATACGCGCCAGTGCGCCTTCAACCATGCTGGAAATGCGCTGTTCGAGGAGTTCAAGTGGGTTCGGCATAAGTCTCTTCTATAACAAAGCACTCATACGGGACCCATTGTACAACCAACGCTGCCATTCGTGAGGAATTGCCAGCTATTTCAGGGAAGCGGTATTCCCGGCTTCAAGATCCTTGAGCGCCTTGAGGTCGAGGGGTGTGACGTGGTCGCGGTCGGCTTCCGACAGCGGTGAGTACGGCTTCGTTTCATCGGGTGGACCCGCCCGGTCTTCCCCATAAATCAATTCGACAGCGGCGACATTGATCACGTCCCCTGGCTTCAGCCAATGTTCGGTGACGTTCCGGCCATTGACCCGCGTGCCTGAAATTGAATCCAGATCGACCAGCTGGTAGCGTCCGCGATCCGCCTTGAGCAGCATATGTTCTCGAGAGACATGCGGATCATCGAGCACAAGATCGTTGTCCAGCCTCCTCCCGATACGGATCACGGGCAACTTCAACCGGAAATGGCGCTTGCCGTCCAGGATGAGGAACGCGCCTTCAGGAGGCTTGCCAGTGTCAAGTTCCTCATAAGTCTTATCAAGGGCGTTCGATAAGTGAAGTGGATCGCTGCTGTGCCAGGCGATAACCCGGGTGCTGCCAGCAGTGAGGGTAGGATCCGTAGCCAGTGTCAGGTGCAGCTCACGCGCCAGTTTAAGCCCGCCAGTCACCAACGCTTCCTGGAGTTTCCCGCTGACTTCGCGCTGGAACGCCTTTGTCCATTGATTGAGATCCGTCACGTTCGATGGGTGAACGCTCAGTGTGAATTGGTCGGGGGCGAAACGATGCCCTTCAGGGGCGACACGGGATGCGCCAACCGCCTCGAGAGCCACTTTTTCGACGATCTGCTTAAAATCAACGCCGCTCAGCGGACGGCGCCGGGTACGAGGAAATCGAACATACCGCCGACTGGGCGCTGCGCGTTCAGGGCGAGGATCTCGAGAGCTTCTTCAGACACGCAGCCTCAGGCATGCTATCACTCATGGGTATTTCTGAAGCAGAGACTCCAGTCCATCAGCATGCCCTTACGCTAAAAGCCGACGACCTGGAAATCCTGCTCGTCTCCTTCCTTGAAGAGATTCTTTACTGTGTAGAAACTGGCCGCGAAGCGACGGATGAGATCGTTTTCGAGACCATTGACACATGCTCATTGAATGCAGCACTCACCTGCCGGCCTGTGCTGGATATCGCGAAGGAGATCAAGGCTGTAACCTACCATGGACTTGAGATTCATCAGTCCGGAGACAGTTATGAGACGGTGATTGTCTTCGATGTGTGATGGGAGGGTATGGAGATGCTCAGAAAGCAAGACTTGAAACGAATATCCGCCTTCCGGTGGGAGATCCCGGCTTCCTTCCGTGAGGGCATGCGGGTCCCGGTTCACCTGTTTGCCGATGATCCATTGCTGGAAGAGGCGCTGGGAGACAAATCGATGGAGCAGGCGGTGAACACCGCCATGTTGCCCGGCCTCGTAGGCCAGGTGCTGGTCATGCCAGATGTCCACCAGGGATACGGCTTTCCTATCGGCGGTGTCGCTGCATCCCGGTTCCCCGATGGGATTATCTCGCCAGGCGCAATTGGGTATGACATCAACTGCGGAGTGCGCCTGCTTGCCAGTCGAATCACCCTTGATCAGGCTGAATCATTCCTCGATGACCTGGCCGATGCGCTCTACCGCAATTGTCCAAGCGGCGTTGGGGTCAGCGGGCATGTAAAAGTCTCGGTGAAAGAGCTTGAGCGCGTCTGCCGTGAGGGAGCTGGCTGGGCGCTCAAACAGGGATTTGCACGCCCGGTCGATCTCGAGCGCACCGAAGAATCTGGATGCCTTACAGGCGCAGATCCGGGAGCTGTAAGCGATCGGGCCAAACAACGCGGGCGCACCCAGCTCGGTACGCTTGGAGCCGGCAATCACTTCATCGAGGTTGATGTCATCGATCAGATCTTTCATGATCAGGCAGCGGCTGTCATGGGCCTGCGGCCAGGGCATCTTGCGCTCCAGATTCACTGCGGATCTCGTGGATTCGGCCATCAGATTTGCTCCGATTACGTGCGTGAGTTCCAATCCGTGGTCCATAAGTACGGCATCAAGCTCCCCGACCGCGAACTCGTCTGCGCCCCCTTGAATTCACCGGAGGGTGAGCGTTATCTGGGCGCCATGGCCAGTGCCGCGAACTACGCTTTCTGCAACCGGCAGATCCTGGCGCACTATGCACGCAGAGCGTTCGAAGAGGCGCTTGCCGGCAAGGTGAAGGACTGGGATCTTTATCAGGTTTACGACATCGCGCACAACATGGGCAAGATTGAGACTCACCGCGTGGCCGGAAAAGAAGTCAAGGTATGCGTTCACCGCAAGGGAGCGACGCGTGCCTTCGGGCCCGGTTTCAAGGGGCTTCCCGATACCTATCGCTCACTCGGCCAGCCCGTCCTGGTGCCGGGATCGATGGGCACGGCTTCATGGGTGTTGCTTGGGACCGAAGGCAGCATGGAGAATTCATTCGGCTCAAGCTGCCACGGCGCAGGTCGCGTGATGAGCCGCCGGCAGGCCAAACGCGAGGTCTGGGGAGAGGATTTGCGCAGCGAGCTGGAGCGGGATGGAATCCACATTCGGGCTGGTTCGATGCCGGGCCTGGCGGAAGAAGCCCCCCAGGCTTACAAGGATGTCGATCGCGTGATTGAGGTCGTGGTCGGAGCCGGTATCGCAGCCAAGGTCGCCCGGCTGAGACCGGTAGTGGTCATTAAGGGTTAAGTTAAAAAATACCTCCCCGTCATGCTGGAGAGGCTGCTTCCAGCAGAACATTCAGGGGATTAAACGCACGAATCGCCTCTTGCCCACACGCAGGACAGTGGGCTTGGCGATCTCCAGACTCAGCTCCGTATCCTCGATCGTCGCGTCGTCAAGGCGAACTCCCCCCTGCTTGATCAGGCGGCGCGCTTCGCTTTTACTTTTAACAAGACCTGCGGCAAGCATGATATCCACCAGTGGCTTCGTACCATCGACCTCGAAATCCGGCATGTCCTTGGGAGCATCACCCTGCTGAACGACCCGCCGGAAGGAAGCCTCCGCCGCTTCAACGGCCTCGTCACCGTGGTAGATGGCGACGATCTCGCGTGCCAGCTTCATTTTCGCTTCCATGGGATGCAGCTTCCCATCCTCCAGGTCGCGTTCGATCTCACGGATCTGCTTGGGGGTCCAGCGCGTGACGAGCTCAAAGTAGTTGAGCATGGCTGAATCCGGGATCGACATCACCTTGCCGAACATCTCCTTCGCTGGCTCGTCGATGCCGATGTAGTTGCCGGTCGATTTCGACATCCGCATATGACCGTCGGTGCCGACCAGCACAGGCATCGTCAGCGCCACTTGCGGAGTTAGACCGAAGCTTTCCTGCAGTTTGCGGCCCGCCAGCAGGTTGAAGAGCTGTTCCGTTCCCCCAAGCTGTACGTCCGCCTTGAGTACCACTGCATCATAACTCTGCAGTAGGGAGTAGAAGAGCTCATGCAGCCAGATTGGCGTTCCGTTCTCGTATCGCTTGGCGAAATTGTCCCGGACAAGGAACTGCTGCACCGTGAAACGTGAAGCCATCTCGGTGAACTCATCCATGGTCAGCTTCGAAAGCCACTCATGGTTGTATGCGACCTCGGTCTGCTCGCGATCGAGGATTTTAAACGCCTGCTCAGTGTAGGTCTCAGCATTGGCCATCACCTGCTCGAACGTCAGGCGCGGGCGGGCAGCGTCCTTGTCGGACGGATCACCGACCATAGCCGTGAAAGAGCCGATCACGAAAATCGCCTGATGACCGAGCTCCTGGAATTGGCGCAGTTTTCGCATCGGAACGGTATGCCCGAGGTGAATATCCGGCTTCGTCGGATCGAATCCACAGTACACGCGCAGCGGTACGCCGCTGCGTTCGGAATCCTGCAGGTGGGCGCGGAGTTCATCCTGCATGGACTGTTTGATCTGATCATCGCCGAACTCACTCCCCCGCATGAGCAGGCTTACCTGTTCATCGATCGGTGGTCTTCTCGCCATCGTCTCTCCGCTGTTCAATCACCGCTTATTTATCGACTACCAAAGGCTTTCTCAGTGCACGCCTGGCCGTTCGTGCAAAATCATAGCACAACCTACCGGCGGATCATTCCGCCAGTCCAGCCGAATGGCGGCGCGTCCAGCCGCCTCGCTCAGCCTGCGGCGGACCCAGGCTTGCTTTTCCGACGATCATCGACACGAGCCTATCTCCGCCAACGATGCCTGTATCCACCTGCCGTCCCCACCCCAATTTGAGGGAGGTCTGGGTTTGGAAGCTGAACACTCCAGCATCACCTTCGACGATCACCCGCCAACCATCGCCGCGCGAGGAGACCGACACCGCCTGGATCGAATCCCACGGCAGGTTCAGTTCCCGGAGCGGATTATGGTACAGCAGGCCTTGCCTGGAGATTTCGATCCTGGTGCTACGCTCCATCCAGTTCCCATACGATATCAGCAAGGCAGCCAGCAAACACAGGCTTGAGATGACGATCAAGGAGGCGATCCACGCACCTTGCCGCCAATACATGAACAGGGCGAGAGCGGCTAAGGCTACCCCGAGCGACCATGCCAGGCGTTCACCATAGCGGTCGATCTCACGCGGTGAATAGCGTTGAGGTTCGGCCATCGCCTCGCCGGCTGTGAACCAATTCGGCGCTGTCTGATCCTTCATGACGAGAACGCCCTCTCTATAGGGCTGTTAATTTCTAAAGGCCAGCGCAGTAAAACGTGCACCCGGTGCTCATTTTGCCCCATCAAGAATCTCACCCAGCGCGGCTTCGACCCGGTCCAGATCAGCGTCGTCGATACCAGCGTGTAGGACCAAACGGAATCGCCCTGCGCGAGCGGAAGAGATGATCACGCCACGGGCTGCCATTCGTTCCACGAGTTCTTCAGGACCAACCGTAGCGCTGCCCGCAAGCCGGAAGAAGAGCATGTTTGTGGGCGGCTCTGAGTTTTCCAACTCAACCGTCCCCAATGTCCCGAGAAATTTAGCCAGGCGCCGGGCTCTTGCGTGGTCCTGCTTGAGCCGCTCAATCATAGTCTCCAGCGCCACGATGCCTGCCGCCGCAATCACGCCCACCTGCCGCATGCCACCTCCTAGCTGCTTGCGGATGCGCAGCACGCGGCCGATGAAGGCTTCACTCCCACAGATCAGCGAACCGACGGGCGCGCTCAAGCCCTTCGAAAGACAGAAGGTGATTGAGTCGGCGGGAGCTGCCAGCTTCGCAGCCGCCACGTTCAGGGCTGCTGCGGCATTAAAGATACGGGCGCCATCGATATGCAGCAGCAGGCCGTGGGAGTGTGCCAGCTCGCCTGCCTGATGCGTGTATTTTTCAGACAGAACTGTCCCACCACACACGTTATGCGTGTTTTCAAGACAGATCAGGCGCGTGATGGGATAGTGCGGGTTATCCGGTCGGATCGCCGCCTCAACCGCATCGAGATCGAGGCTGCCGTCGGGCAGATTGGGAACGGCCATTGTGTGAATTCCACCCAAACTGGATACACCCCCCGCCTCGAACAGGTATGTGTGGGACTTGTCCCCGAGGATAATCTCGTCGCCACGGCCGCAGACGGCGAGGATCGCGGCCAGGTTGCCCATCGTGCCGGAAGGGACGAAGAGTGCCGCCTCTTTGCCCAGCCGTTCAGCCGCCATAGCCTGCAGCCGGTTGACCGTGGGATCCTCCCCGTACACGTCATCGCCTACGTCCGCGGCCGCCATGGCAGTCCGCATGGCCTCTGTGGGCAGCGTCACCGTGTCCGAGCGTAAATCGATGCGATGGGCCATCTACATTCCTCCAATTCCAAGCGGCTCTCAGGCCAGTTTATGGCTCGAGCAGATCGCCTCGCAAGTACGACAGGATATGTTCAAAGTCATCCGCGAGTGGTGCGTGGAATACCCTGGGTTCCGTTTCGCCCGGCAGCATGATCTGGAGCTGGCTGGCATGCAGCATCTGGCGCTTGACGGGAAGCGACACATTGCGCCTCCCGTAAATCCTGTCTCCGCTCACCGGGCAGCCTATAAACGCCAGGTGAACACGGATCTGGTGCGTCCGTCCCGTGAGTGGGTGGACTTCCAGCAGGGCATGCCCCGAGAACTGTTCAAGCGTCTTGTACAGTGTCGTCGCCGGACGACCCTTGTCGTTCGGCACGACGGCCATCTTCTTGCGATTCCGCTCATCACGTCCGATTGCGGCTTCGATCCGTCCGGTCGGCGTGGGGGGTTGGCCATCAACTAGAGCGAGATAGGTCTTCTTGACCGTGCGATCCTTGAATTGTCTCTGCAGATATTGGTGCGTTGCATCATCCTTGGCGAACAGAATGATGCCGGAGGTGTCCTTGTCTAAGCGGTGCACCACGCCCGGCCGCCGGACCTCTCCAACCCCGCGCAGGTCGGGCGCATGCGCCAATACAGCATGCACCATCGTCCCTGATTCGTGACCGGCGGAAGGATGAACCACCATCCCGGGTGCCTTGTTGACGACGAGCAAGTTGGAGTCTTCGTAGATGATATCCAGCGGAAGAGGTTCGGGAACCAGGGTTGATGGGGCAGGTGGTGGGATTCGGATTTCGACTTGCTCCCCTCCCTCGAGCTTGAAACCGGTTTTTTGAATGGCCTGTCCGTCGACCCGAACATGGCCCTGGCGGATCAGGCGCTGTATGCGACTTCGTGAAAGATCGCCGAGTTCGTCCACCAAGACGTGATCCAGCCTGCCACCGCCGGAGGGTGTGGAAAAAAGGACGCGTCTCTCGTTCACTCCATGTCCGTGTCTTGTTCCTGCGTCAGATGCGAAGCAGAGTCGGCGAGATCTTGCTTCTCTTCTGAAGGGTGTCGTTCCTCCAGCCACATCACAGCAATCAAGATCGCCGTACCGATCGAGATGCTCGAATCGGCCACATTGAAAATAGCGAACCGGCCGATCGAGATGAAGTCGGTCACTGTGCCATTGATCAACCGAGAGACAAGGTTTCCCAGCGCGCCGGCGAGCTGCAGTGCCAGAGCGAGACGCAGTGCCCGCTGACTGCGCGGAACGCGCGGATAGTAGATAATGATGCCAACCGAGACGATGATCGCGATGATCGTGAAAATCGAGCTGCCTGCGGGAAACAAGCCGAAGGCAGCCCCGGTGTTGTTCGAATGAATGATCCGTGCAAACGGGGTCAACCACGGAAAAGGCGACCAGTACTCGCCCAGTGCAAGCTTCGTCTGAACGAGATATTTCGTCCACTGGTCCAGGGCAACGATAGCGCCGGCAATCCCAAACAAGGTGGCGTAATCCTTGATTCTCGACAAGCGTTCCTCCTGATCACATACTGTTCCCCGATTGTACTCTACCCGCAGAAATATCGAACGCAGGCTAATGGATCAGCTGGCCGTCAAGCGGCTCACAGCAAGGGTTAACGTTTCACCGTCGAAGCTGTGCTCTGCCTCCGCTTCGCCTTCCGGATGCTCGGAACGCTCAACAAGATCGGCGATGGTTTCGCCCTGAATGTATACACGGTTCGTTTCCACAGCCCGCTCGAGCCCCTCCGAAGCCTGATACTCGATCGTGATGTGGTCATCCACCTGGAAATCAGCCTGCTTCCGCAGGTCCTGAACCCTACGAACGAATTCACGCGCTAGCCCTTCCAGCGTCAGTTCCTCATCGAGTTCGGTCACCAGGGCAGCCAGATAGGCTCCGTCCGCAGCTGCTGAAAATCCTTCGTGTGCTTCCAGCCTGACCTCGACCTCATCCGGCAGGATCTCCAGCATCTCACCGGCGAGCGGCAGCTCGAAACTCTCTCCACGCAGTACGCGTTCAGCGGGCTTTTGCGGATCCAGAGCCAGGATGGCCTTCTGGATCGCAGGAAACCGGGAGCCATATTTCTGGCCAAGCTGCTTTGGCAGCGGTTTCAACTGATATTCGACGGCTTCCCGTGCCGTATCCAGCAACCGCACCTGCTTTACGTTCAACTCCTCCGCCAGCAGATCCCGATAATCTTCAACCGTCGTCCGCTCGTCTGAAGAACTGACCGCAAAAGCAGCCTCGCGCAGCGGTTGGCGCAGCTTGCGGTTGGCTTGATTGCGGGCCGCATGGCCAAGCGATACAAGCTTCTGCACCAGGCTCATCTCCTGCAGGAGCTTCCGGTTGAGAGCTGAAGGCTCGACCTCCGGCCAGAGCGTGTGATGCACGCTCTCAGGAGCCTGGGGATCCACGCACCGGACCAGATTCTGGTGCATGGCTTCCACGACAAAGGGCGTGAAGGGGGCGAGCAGGCGTGTCAGCGTCACCAAGACTTCGTACAGCGTGGTATAGGCGGCGTGCTTGTCCTGATCGGAGGCTTCATCGACGCCGGCTTTCGCCCAGAACCTGCGCCGGCTGCGGCGTAGATACCAGTTGCTGACATCATCCAGGAACGCTTCCAACCTGTCCGTCGCCCGCTCCGGCTCGTAGACCAGCAAGTCATGGGTGACATCCTCGATGGTCTGCTGTAAGCGGGCGTGTATCCAGTGATCGAGCGAGTTGTATTCGAGCGCCCGCCCTGGATCAGGCCGCCATTCGTCGATATTCGCGTAGGTAACGAAAAAAGCGTACACGTTCCAGAGCGGGATCAGGAAGCGGCGCCTGGCTTCTTTCGCGCGTTGATAACCGAACATCAAATCTTTCTCAGGCCTGTGATTCGAATACAACCAGCGCATCACATCCACGCCCATCTTGTCGGCCGCTTCATTGAATTCAATCATGTTGCCCCAGGACTTGTGCATCGCCCTGCCATCCTCAGCCAGCAAGGTGGCGTAGGTGAAGACGTCCTTGAACGGCGCCCGGCGGACGAGGATCGTGCTCATCGCCAGCAGGCTGTAGAACCAGTTTCGGAATTGGCCCGGGAAGGATTCGCTGATGAAGTCCGCCGGGAACCACTGCTCCCAGTATTCGCGGTCGGTGTTGTAGCGCAACGTGCTCATGGCGACAACGCCGGCATCGAGCCATGGATTGCCGACATCCTGAATCCGGCTGGTCAGCGCCCCACAATGGCTGCAGTTGATCTTGACAGCATCAATGTAAGGCCGGTGGGGTGAGTGGCCTTCGAAAACCTCCCAGCCCTCGACTGCGCGCGCCTTCAATTCCTCCCGGCCGCCAATGACATCGAAGTTACCGCACTCCTTGCACTCCCAGATGGGTAAGGCAAGGCCATAGTAGCGCTTCTTCGAGATCATCCAGTCATGCATATTCCTGAGCCAGTCCAGTTCGCGGTCGAGCCCGAAGGACGGATACCAGTGCGTCTCGTCGATCACGACCTGCATGATCTGGTAGCGCAAATTACGCTCCTTCTCGTCGTCCGTCACTTCTTCGTATGGCTTATCAAGCTGCTCGCCCATCGAGATGAACCACTCGTCCACCAGGTGGAAGACGAGCTCCTCTCCGCAGCGCCAGCACACCGGGTAGCGGTGGGTGTAATCCTGAATGCGGTACGCAAGCCCTTTCTTGGTCAGGTTCTCGAAGATCGGCTGGGCTACATCACGCACGCTCATCCCGCTGAGCCAGTCGAAACCCTGCACAAAGAGGCCATCACCGTTGAGAGGCGCGATGACTGGCAGGCCGTACTCTTTACTGAGCTGGAAGTCCTCGGCTCCACAACCAGGGGCGATATGGACAATGCCGGTGCCTTCATCCTCACCGACTTCCTCCCACAGGATGACGCGGTGTGCCTCCGGACCGCCTTTTTCAATCTGCGCAGGCAGTTCATCAAACGGACCCCGGTAGCGCCATCCTTCCATCTCCCGGCCCGGCAGTTCCTCCAGGAGTTCATATTCTCCCTTCAACGTGCCGATCGTGCCCTTGCTCAGGTACAGCACCTCTTCCCCCTGGCGGACCTTCACATAGACCAGTTCTGGCCCCACCGCGGCCGCGACATTGCTCGTGAGCGTCCATGGCGTGGTCGTCCACACCAGCAGGCTCTCGTTTTCCCGGTCGAGTAATGGGAAGCGCAGCGTGATGCTCGGGTGGGTCAGTTCCTGATACCCCTCCGTGACGATCTCATGCTGGCTTAAGCCTGTGCCGCAGCGGATGCACCACGGCATCACATCCCGCCCTTTATAGACCCAGCCCCGGTCAGCGCAGGATTTAAGCGCCGACCAGATGGTGTAATTGTTCTCATCCGAAAATGTGAAATATGATCCGCCAAGTTCGGGCATGCCCAGATGCCCAACCACCCACTCCACACTGCCGGTCACCGGCCCCTGAGGACCGTCGACGGTGATCTCCTGGCCTGGGTCTTCCGCCATTTTGTCGCGCAGCATGCGCAGGAAGTCCGGATCGTTCCAATTCATCCAGTACCCAAGCCGGATGCTCTGTTCGGTCTGAACGGCGGCGTATTTGAGCACCTGTTGCTTGCAGATGTTGACAAATTTGGCGAGTCCGAAGTCTTCAATCTCGCGCTTGTTATTGAAGCCGAGTTCGCGCTCGACGTTTACCTCGACCCACAAACCCTGGCAATCGAAACCGTTCTGGTACCGCGTCCGGAATCCGCGCATGGCTGCAAAGCGGTGGAAGAGGTCTTTATACGTCCTGCCCCATCCATGATGAGCTCCCATCGGGTTGTTTGCCGTTATCGGTCCATCAATAAACGACCAGCGCGGCCCATCACGCCGCAGCGCGACCAGCTTTTGAAACGCGTGGGATTCTTCCCAGAACTTCAGCACCTCGTGCTCCTGGGCAACGAAATCGACCTGACTCGGTACGTCTTTAAACATTCATCACCTCATGCCTCGAGTTCAACTACC
>JARRJK010000087.1:0-10467 GCA_037379555.1 Anaerolineales bacterium
GGTGGGAAGCCCGGTCCCTGGTCGATCACTTCAATCCGCACACGTTATTTCTTCGCCACGACCCGGACCGTAACCGCTGAGCCCGGGGCGTAGTTGTTTGCGTTGGTGAGCAGGTTATCGAGGACCTGCGCGATGCGCGTCGGATCGAGGCGGACGAGAGGGAGCGTATCGGCCATCTCGATATTGATCTGCACTTCGGGATGGGCCCCCTCCAGACGCTGGACGCTATCGCGGACAACGGGACCCAGCGGGGCGGCTTCAAGCGCCATGCCAAGCGATCCGCTCTCGAGGCGAGATGAATCGAGGAGGTTGTCGATCAGTTCACGCAGCCGGTCTGCCTCGTCATCGATGATGCGCAGGAACTCCTCCTGCTCATCCTCCTCCCAGCTGGTGTCCTCGCGCAGGAGCGTGGTTACATAGCCTTTGATGAATCCGAGCGGTGTGCGCAGTTCGTGTGAAATGGTCGAGATGAATTCATCCTGCATGCGGGCGAGCTCGCGCTGTGCTTCAAGGCTGGCGATGCGACGCGCCATGCGTCGGTTCTCGAGCAGCTGGCCAACGTGCCAGGCGACAAACTCCGCCAGGCGGATGTGCTCCGCCGGGTAGGAGGGGCCGCCAAACCGGGCGAACACAAGGCTGCCGACACAGCGCCCGGCGACCAGCAAGGGAAGCCCGAGATAATCACGGCGCCGGTCGCGTTCCTTGACGCTTGCCCCGGCATCTTCCTGGCGCAGGGTTGTCTGGCCGCTGCGAAAGGCTTCCTGCGCAGCCTGCTCTCCCCAGGCTAGTTCAGCGCCGCGCGAGCGGCCCCGGCCCAACGCCCGGGCGTAGTGCGGCTCGAGCTCTGAGCTCTCCTCGTCGTACAGGTAGAGCGCGACGGTGTCGAAAATAAAAATCGTGCGCGCCAGGCGGAAGACCGCATCAAGTCCGGATTCGGTATCGAATGTCTCGGCGACGATGCGCGCGATCGCATAGACGGCATTTAACTCGGTACCGTGGGTGAGCGTTTCCGTAGGGATGAGCGGACTGGTCATCGAGCGCTCACGCCGTGGGCACGGTGAAGGAGAAAACCGTACCCTGCTCCTCTGCGCTTTGCACGTTCAGCTGACTGCCATGCGCCTCGACGATCAATTTAACCAGCGCCAGCCCCAGTCCGGTTCCTCCGTATCTGCGGGTAGCGGAGCCATCCAGCTGATGGAATGGTTCAAAGATCTCTTCCAGACGGTCCACCGGAATGCCGATCCCTGTATCGCGAACCGTCAGGTCGACTCCCAGGTCGCTGCGCAAGGCGCCCACGACGACTTGACCTTCGGCCGGGGTGAACTTTATGCCGTTATCAACAAGCTGAAAAAGCGCCCAGGAGAGCCGTTCTTGATCGATCTTCACCTCGGGCAGGCCATCTGCAAGATCAACCTCAAGCCTGACGCCAGCCTTCTCCGCCTTGGGCTGGGAGCGCTGAATGACGCCCTCGATCATGGGTGCAATCGCAGTTGGCGCAACCCGCAACGTCAACCCCTCGCGGGCTGCCGTCGAAAATTCGATCAGGTCTTCGATAAGGCTGCCGAGCCGTTCAGCAGCGCGGCGGATCACCTGTGCTGCTTCCATCTGTTCGGATTCAAGCCCGCCAAGCTCTCCGGCCGCCAGGAGCTCGGCGTAGCCTTTGATGTGGGAGAGCGGGGTGCGCAGCTCATGCGATATATTCGAGATCAAATTGGCCTTGATCTGATTGATCTCGGTCAACCTTTCGAGTGCATGACGCAGTTCCTTCGTCCGCTCGTCGACTCGCTTCTGGAGCGTACGGTTCGATTCCTGGAGTGCTGTATGCAGTTCAACGATCTGCTGCGTAACTGCCAGGTCGAGCGTCTCGCGATTGAGGAACCCCAATTTAAGCAGTGTCTGGCCGAGCAGCATATGCTCGCCGCGGTCGGCTGCCGTGCGCTGTACATCCAACGCCTCTTGCAGTTGGGCTTGATCGATCACCCCCTGGCGGATCAGGAAGTCGCCGATCCGGGGTACGAGCCATTGTGGAGTGGTATCGAGCGGGGCGAACTTGGGCAGCCCATCGAGGTAAGCCTTTTCTCCCAGCAGGGATAGCAAGGCGAGGTCAATACCGCAATTCGGGCAAGTGCGAACGTCTCCCGGCAGCGGGTGTTCGCACTGCGGGCAATACATGACGACCTGTCGGCTGGCTGGCGATGCGTCTGGCATGGTTACCTGCTCAAGAGTATCTTGCCGCGCCCATCATAGCGTTTCCTCGTATCCCATGCAAGGCATGTCGATGCGCGGTGGGATGAAAGGACCCTGTAAGGTTCAGCAGTCACGAAATCAGTGATAATGGGTTCGCAGAAAGGTTGGTAACTATGGCTGTTGAAGTGCTTCTCATCGATGACGATCCAGATCTGGCGATCATGCTGCGGACGCTGCTTCGCGGTCAGGACTTCCAGATTCGGGCTGTATTCAACGGGAAGGACGGCATCGAGGCCTGCCGCCAGCAGGAGCCGGATGTCATCATCCTTGACCTGCTCATGCCCGGCATGGATGGCTGGGAAGTCTGCGAGCGCATTCGCGAATTCTCTGATGTGGCGATCCTGATTCTCTCGGCGCTTGGTTCGCCCGGGAGCGTGGCGCGTGCGCTCGATGCCGGAGCCGATGATTACCTGATCAAACCTGTTCATGCAAGCCTGCTCGCATCTCGTTTGCGAACCCTCGTCCGACGCCGCCTTAAGATCGAGGATGTCGTGGCGGCGTAGGTTTAAGTTACGTGTAGGATCGCTGGCTGGCAACCGCGTTTCCCTCTACCAGATCACGCAGCATCGCCTGCGTGATTTGGTTTAAGCCATTCCTGCGTGCTAAAGCGGCGACTGTGTCCCTCCGCCATCGAACATCAACGCGTGTCCGTGAATGAAGGATGCGGCCGGGGACGCCAGCCAAGCTACGGTTCGCCCGTATTCCTGCTCTGTTCCCATCCTTCCCAGCGGAATACCGGCGGTGACACGCTCGACTTCCTGGTCGATGGTCAGACCCGATTTCTCGGCTCTGGCTTGCATGATTTGTTCCACACGCTCCGTATCGGTCCAGGCAGGATTGATGGAATTGACACGGATGCCCTGCGGTCCGAGTTCATTCGCCAGGGATTTCACCAGGCCGATCACCGCCAGCCGGATGGAATTGGAAAGGATCAGGCTGTCGATCGGTTGTTTCACGGAGTAGGACTGGTTGGCGACGATCGAACCGGAGCCCTGTTCAATCATGACCGGGACCACTGCGTAGCACAGGTGCACGCAACTCATCAGCGTTAGATCGAACGCTTTCTGCCAGTCTGCCGCTGTGAAATCCAGAAAGGCACCGGCTGGTGGCCCTCCCGAATTCATGACCAGGATGTCGACCCCGCCCAGCGCTTCCAGTGCGGCGTCGACGAAGGATCGGATCTGCTCCTGGCTGGTTAGATCCGCCTGCTGGGCGAATACCGTTTCACCTGTTGCCTGCTCGATCAGCGCGGCTGATTCCTCGACCTGGCTGCTGTGCGAGCAGATCGCAAGCCGGGCGCCTTCCTCAGCGAGCGCCATGGCTGCGGCGCGGCCCAGCCCGCGCGAAGCAGCCGTTACGATGGCGCGTTTACCCTTCAAACCAAGATCCATATCTCCTCCGATCCTGAGCTGTATCTCAAAGCACGCTTATCTGATGGTCTACAATCTGCAAATCGGGGCGATTGTGCTCGATCCAGACAAGGACCTTCTCCAGTACGCGCTGGACCTGGCGTGCATCGTTGCTCACAACCACGCAGGCAACGCTCGCCGATCTGTGGCGGTCGTTTCCGGCGATTTCAGCTGTTGAGACATTGAACTCGCGGTGCAGCCTGGCCAGCAATGGCTTCAGGCGGCTGCGCTTCTCCTTCAAGGAGCGGCAGCCCGGGATATGCAGTTCGATCGAGAGCGCGCCGATATGCACGCTGCGAGTGTAATTTAGGTCCCGGACAGGCACAAGCCACGATGAGTGTATAATTCATTCATGCTTCGCAGAACCTTGATTCTCGTCGCGGCTGGCATGGCGCTGGTCATTGCGCTTGCGGCATACCTCCTGTTCGCGAGCGTCCAGCGCGCCACAGAACCGATCTTTGCCCTGCGTTCCGATCTATCCACACAGGTATCGGAGTTTTTACATCCCACGCCAACGATCCTGCCCGATCCGGTAACCGTCGTACGCGAGCTGCGCGCTCTGGCGCGTCTGGAAACGATGCAGTACACGGTGGAAAAGGTCATTACGGCTGAGACCGGACAGGGGCCGTTCGGATTCCTGTTCGGTGATCGGCTGCTGCTTGTGGCCCACGGCGTCGTGATCGCCGGCGTTGATCTCGATCGCGTGGGCCTAGACGACGTGCACGTGGGCGACCAGGGACGGGTGACGATCACTCTGCCGCCGCCCGAGATCTTCATCACCTCGCTCGACAACGAGCAGACCTATGTCTACGATCGTGACGTCGGTCTGCTGCGCAAAGGCGATGTGGAACTGGAATCCGCAGCCCGGCTGGCGGCGGAACAGGAGATGGAACAGGCGGCGGTCGAAGATGGGATCCTGGAGCAAGCCCGAATCAATGCGGAAAGCTATCTCTACCGGCTGCTCCGTTCGCTCGGGTTTTCTGAGGTCGAGTTCTCTTCCAACTGATCCAGCGGCAACCGACTCGCAACCCATCGATGGCGCACCCCAAGCGCGGATTTAAATCCGCTCTGTCCAGGACGGATCGCTGAAGCGTTCAAGTTCGAGTTTGTGGGCGCGCGCGCGTTCGCTGTCCAGCAGCTCGCCGACTTCAAACTGCCATCCAAGCGCTTCTTCAAATCCTGATTGCATCGCCTGCGCAACCGCAGACCATGCCGGTGCGTAATCCAGCAGCCGTTCAAGCGTCGCGGCGCGTTCAAGCACGCGCGCCCGGGCGGCTTGGCGTGCGCTCGAGTCTCGGTAGCGTAATGCGAGGCAGATCCGGCTCAAATCCCCCGCTAGAGGCAGGGTGCCGTGCTGCAGGATTCCGCCGCGACGGCGGACCTGTGCGCTGCCGAGCAGCTTCAAGCCCGCGACTGTGATCTCGTACGCACTGGGCGCCTCGAAGCATACCGGGTTCTCCCGGCTGCCAGGAGCAACAGAAATCTCGCGCACGGGATCCACACGGAGGCCAAGCGCTGCGAGACCTGTGATCAGCCCTTTGCTCAAGCGGCGGTAACTCTCCAGCACGCCTCCGCGCAGGTCGGGATGGTTGTCGGGCGCGATCACTGCGTAGGTCAGTTCGTCGGTATGCAGAATCGCCCGCCCGCCAGTTGGCCTGCGGACCAGCTGCCAGCCGCGCTCGGCAAGCGCCTCTTGATCGACATCGCCAACCGGCTGGGCGTAGCCAAGCGAGAGGCATGCAGGCTGCCATGCGTACAGCCTGAAGGTGGGCAGGGAATCGCCGCGGCTGACGCTCTCAAGGATTGCCTCGTCCAGTGCCATGTTCCGCGCGCCGGAATCCGGCTCGCAGATGAGCAGGCGCCAGGTGTCTGTGCTGGAAGTGGTCATAGCTGGAATTATAGCCGCACGAACCCGGACAGGGGGCTCTCATCAAGCTGAGCAGGACCAAATGCTATGGTAAACTCGGCGCATGTTCATCCTATCAGCCCGAATCTGCCGGATCCGCAGTGCGTGACAATCCCCTGATGCCGACGATCCAGGAACGATCTGCAGCGCGCAGTTTCCGCACGGCAAGCTGGCTGCTTGCAGCGTTTATCGCTGCGTCCGCTCTGGCGGCATGCGGCCGTGACCAGCCGCAGACCACACCTCAGGTGACCGAAACTCCCACCACAACCCAGATCCCGGCACCACTTCCAACCCTGCCCAGGACGCCAACGCCGGAGGTCGAGGCGCATGTCGACATCTGGACAGCGTGGGATCCAGTGGAAATCAGTGCCTTAAGGCAGGTGATCGAGCTTTTCGGTGATGAGCATCCCGAAATCGAAGTTGCGCTGGCCTATTATCCGGAGGACCGCCTGCTCGAAGTTTATCGTGGCTGCCTCTCAAGCGGAGGCTGCCCAACGATCCTGATCGGACCTTCGGACTGGGGCCCGCTCCTCGTGCAGGAGGAGGGGGTGGTCGATGTTTCAGCTTTCATCGATCCTCAGCTGCAGAACGACCTCTATCCTGTGGCATGGTCGCAGGTCGTTTATAACGAGGTGATGACCGGTTTGCCGCTCGAGCTGCAGGGCAGGGTGCTTTACCGTAATTCCAGCCTGGTGCCGGAACGCAGTTCGCAACTGAGCGGCTTGATCCGCGATGCGGTCGAACTCCGGCAAGAAACCGAGCAAGCCAGCGTATTCGACTTCGGCTTTTTGAACGCCGCACCATTCCTGGCGGCTTGCGAAGGATCGGTGTTTTCTGCAGATGGCGACCTGGCGCTTTCCGGGCAGAGTGCGCTCTGCTGGCTGGATATGCTGCGGGATTGGGCGGGCGGCGGAAGAATTGTGATCGACAGCGATGAAGACCGCCAGGCGTTTATCGCCGACAGGAGCGGCTGGCTGATCGACTCATCCCTGCTGCTCCAGACGCTCGAAAACGAACTGGGCGCCGATGTCCTGGCCGTCGATCCATGGCCGGTGCTGGGCTCGACCGGCGAGGCATTGAAAGGGTATGTCTGGACAGAGAACATCTACCTGTCATCACGCATCGAGATGGCGGATCTTGAGGCCAGCTGGGCCTTCGCCCGCTTCCTGTTCGAAGCGCCGGCACAGGCGATCCTGAGTGATCCCGAGGGCGCGGCGCATATACCTGCCCAGGAGAGCGTTCGGCTCGAAAACACTCGCATGCAGACGATCTCAGCCATGCTCCGCTCAGGCATCCCGCTGCCGCTGCGCAGCGATCTGCAACGTTTCATATCACCCATCGAGCACCTGCTGGATTCAGTCCTGCTCAAGGGAGCCGCTCCGCAGGAGGCTTTGAACGTTCTGCAGCTTCAAGTAGCAACGGCAACTCCAACCCTTGGCCCCACCCCATGAGGAAGCAGCGAGGTCCATTCCAACCCATCCAGACAAACAGGGAGCAGATGCATCGATGAGTGTGCCGAGCTGGGTGAACGAAGCAATCTTCTATCAGATCTTTCCTGATCGCTTTTCGGATGGCGATTCATCCAACAATCCACCCAATGTACAGCCCTGGGGAACTGCTCCAACTCTGTGGGGTTTTCAGGGCGGTGACCTGGAAGGCATCCGCCAGCAGCTTGATTATTTATCCGATCTGGGAGTCAACGCCCTGTACCTGACGCCGATCTTTATGGCGAGTTCCAATCACCGCTACAACACCTATGACTATCTTCGCATTGATCCGAAACTCGGTGATCTCGAAGACTTCCAGCGTCTGCTAGGGGCACTCCATCAACGGGGCATGCGCCTGATCCTGGACGGCGTCTTCAACCATTGCGGGCGCGGTTTCTTCGCCTTCAATGATCTGATCGAAAATCAGGAGCACTCACCCTACCGCGATTGGTTCCACGTCAAGCACTTTCCGATCAAGCCGTATGAGCAAGGCGATGCCCATAACTACATCGGCTGGTGGCGCATGAAAAGCCTGCCTAAATTCAACACAGATAATCCTCATGTGCGCTCATATCTGCTGGATGCGGCTCGCTATTGGACGGAGCAGGGAATCGATGGCTGGCGGCTCGATGTTCCGAATGAGATCGACGATGATTCGTTCTGGGCGGAATTTCGCGAGACCGTCCGCAAGATCAACCCCGAGGCGTACCTGCTGGGAGAAATCTGGGAGGTGGAGCCGCGCTGGGTGAGTCCGAACCACTTCGATGGCTTGATGAATTACCCTCTGCGCGAGGCTTCGTTTTCATTCCTGGGTGACGGCACCATCCCGGCCACGGCGTTCGCCCAGCATCTCAAGCACCTGCTGAACACATACCCGCGCGAAAATGTGTTTGCCCACTACCTGCTGCTGAGTTCGCATGACATCCCACGCATACGCACGCTGCTTAAGGGTGACCAGCGCAGGTTGAAACTGCTTCAGCTGATCCAGTTTACCTTCCCGGGTGCGCCGGCGATCTACTACGGTGACGAAGTCGGGCTGGAAGGGGGGAAGGATCCTGATTCCCGCCGGGCGTTCCCTTGGGATGAATCCCTCTGGGACCTTGAGCAGCGCAATTATCTGGCGAGGCTGATCCGAGTTCGAAAATCGACTCCAGAACTTCAGCACGGCTGGTTGGAAATCATCCATGCTGAAGACAAGTCCGGGTTGTTCGCCATGGTGCGCGGGAAGGGGGAGCAAGCCGCCCTGATTGCATTGAACGCATCCAATGCAACGCATGAATTGAGGGTACCCGCCGAGATGGTGGGATGGGATCCGGACGTCGTGGTACAGGATTTGCTCAGTGAGAGCAGTTACCGCCTTGAAGAGGCTCGCTTGACTCTCTCCCTCAAAGCCTGGGAAGGCTTGATCCTGCGGCCGACGTCGGCTTAACTGCAATCCCTTTCAGCATCCGCCTGAAGCAGCTTCTCAAAGATCACCTGTGTTTTGATCACCTGGTACGCCCGCAGGTGATAGAAACGGTGCGCCCGCTTGCGGATGACATTCGAGCGCACGCGCAACCGGGCATACCCTGCCTCCAACGCCCACACTTCTGCCGCCTCCAGCAGCTTCTCTCCTATTCCCTGTGACCGGACGGCAGAATCGACCACCAGCCCTCCGATTTCAGCCGCGCTTTCGGCAATCAGAAGCGGCCGGACAAAAACATGCACCCATCCCATGACACCCGCCGTGGCTGATTCGGCGACCAGGATGGCATGATCGCGACGGCTGCGCAGCTGGTTTAGCCGATCGGCAATGCTCTCAACTTTGCATGGGTAGCCCAGTTGATCGGCGAGTTCAGCCAGCTTGGGGACATCATCCATAATGGCAGCGCGGATGGTCACAGCCATAACGGTCATCACGCACCTCCAGGATCCGTCGAAATGTTGGACCATTGTATAGCTACCCGCAGCCGGTGCATACAATGGTCGTAGGCACATTTCTGCTTTACATAACACAGTTATTGCCGTGGCGGGATCACCACAGCGTGCAATCCGGGTGCGGCGTTGTATAATCCGACCGTCCTGTTTCACTGCAACGGCCCGGCAATAGAGCCCGGCACAGACAGAGAAGGATGTCGATGCATATCGTCTGCACGCATGAGCAGGCCGATTTTGACGCAGTAGCTTCGCAGCTGGGTGTATATCTCCTTGATCGGGATGTCCTCCCGCTGCTCCCTCGACGGTTGAATCGCAACGTCCGCGCATACGTGAATCTGTACGCTGAGGTCCTGCCGTTTGTTGAGTTCAGCGACCTCCCGGGCGGCAAAATCGAACGTTTGACGCTTGTCGATACGCAGTCGCACCCCTCGGTGAAGGGCGCGACCTCCGAGATGCTGATTCACGTGATCGATCACCACCCAATCGATCGAAGCAGCGTGCAGGACATGATCCTGCATGTGGAAGAGATCGGAGCCACTTCGACTTTGCTCGTTGAGCAGATTCAGGGGTTAGGCTGCGATCTGCACCCCGTGCACTCAACGCTGCTGCTGCTGGGGATCTACGAGGATACTGGATCGCTGACCTATGCCAGCACCACGCCGCGCGATGTGCGCGCGGCAGCGTGGCTGCTTGAATGTGGGGCCAATCTGAGCGTGGCGGGCGATTTCCTGAACCATCCGCTCTCAAACGGGCAGCGCGCGCTCTACAGCCAGCTGCTTGCCTCGGTCGAGACCGTGGATATCCATGGGCTCTCGATCTTGATCGCGTGCGGTGAAGCGGGTGATTTGGTGGAGGAGATCTCAACTCTCGCCCATAAACTGCGGGACGTCTTCGACCCGGATGGATTGTTCGTGATCGTGGGCTTGAACGGGAGCATCCAGCTGGTTGCCCGATCGTCGAGCACCGCGATCAACGCCGGTGCTGTGGCGGAGGCGCTGGGAGGGGGGGTAGCGTCGTCGGGCTGCTCACCCGTCGCGCGGTGGACCGGGCGATGTCTCATGGCATGACCGAAGAGCCCATCGAGCGCATTATGGATGCCGGACAAGTCGTCATCCAGGCAGGTGATTCGGTCCATCAGCTGCAGCGCGAGATGATCACCCATGGTTGGGGCCAGGTTCCCGTGCTGGACGACGAGACCGGCGAGATCACCGGAATCGTGACCCGGACGGACCTGATCAACACGCTCGGCATGTCGGAGCGGGAGCGGACCGAGACCAGCCTTGCGGATCATCTCGAGCAGGCGCTGCCGGTTGCGCGCTTACGCCTGCTTCAGCTTGTCATCCGGCATGCCGAAGCACGTGGCGATGCGCTCTATGTCGTCGGAGGCTTTGTCCGCGACCTGATTCTCGGGCAGCCGAGTGTGGATTTTGATCTTGTTGTCGAAGGCGATGCCATCGGGCTGGCTCAGACCCTCGCTGCATCCTACGGGGGGCGGACGATC
>JARRJK010000088.1:0-11658 GCA_037379555.1 Anaerolineales bacterium
GCCACTGAGGCGGTCTCAGGCACCAACGTGCCCGACGTCCTGGGGATGGTGATGAATCCCGACGGCTCGCCGGTCGCATTCGCCCTGGTCGGGGGCAAGGAGCAGACGACCTTCGAGGGCATGATGTCCGGGACGCCCGCCACGACGGCCAGCGGATGGATTGAAGTCGAATCGATGGGGTACCTCACCGGGTACACCAGGCCGTACCATGCCTTCAACGGCACGGAATACTTCCAGACCTATCTGACGCCGGTTCAATTCGGTGTGTTTCTCGAACAGGGCGGGCAGGCTTCCATGGACCTGACCCCGACGGGGGGATATGCCGTTTCGCTCGACCTGGCCGCTTCCCAGTTTTCAGATAACCCGGCCCAGGTTTTCGCTTCGCCGATCGATCCGCTCGACGTGGAATCGCGCTACGCGCCCAATCCCTCGGGCTCTGGATCTGCCCTGCAAATGGCCTTCGGCGTGATGGCCTACAACAACGAGGGAGAACAAATCTCTCTCACCTCCGGGACACCGCTGGCCATCGAGGTCGCTGCTACCCAGACCGGGGGTGAAGCGCTCCAGTTGGCCCGCTTTGACCCGGAGGCCGGGGCGTGGACCTCCGACGGCATCCAGTGTTCATCCGCTGGCGCCGGGCAATTTGAGTGCAGTTCGGACTCTCTGGCACCCCTCTTCGGAATCTTCGGTCCTTCGATGGCCGCTGCTGGATCGTCTCCCCCTGCCGCCGTGGCCCCAATCCGCGCTCCACTGGGCGCTGTCGTCCTCGCCAACCTGAACTTCTATCCATCCTTGGTCTTCCGATCCAGCCAGCCTCAGTCGGAGGAGGATGCGTTCAAGAGCGCATTGGGCGCCTACCATGACTGGCTGGCCAGCCATGGCGGCAGCCTTGATCCCGGCGATCCGCAGGCTCGTGCAGTGCTTGATGCCCTGGTCCAATCGGCGCGCGATTCTGCCGCCGTCAACCCCAACGAAACCGGCATAAGTAATCTGGCGGTCGCCGCAGCGGCAGCAGCGGATGCAGGCCTGGGCGATCTCAGCTCGGAGCTTCAAAGCGAAGCCGCGGATATCGCTGACGAACTCGGACGGAAGGATCTCAACGAAAGCGATTGCGGAGAATACAAGCGTCTGCTCAAGCGGGCAGAGCAAATCATCACCCTGAAGGGCGACGCCAACCTGGCGGATCAACTGACGCAGAAAGCCCAGGACATGGCCACAGACTGCGACACCTGGACCGGCCGCATTCAGGTCTTCATGCGGGTGAACCACACCCATCCAGCCGGCCTGGATATGTCCTCCGTCAGCGGCAGCCTCTGGGTTGAGAGCCACAGCATCCAGATGTGGACCAACGTCGACGACTACGTGATGCACGGTGAAGATAAAATCAACCTGATTTTCACCCCGGTTACCTACAAACGAGAGGATGAGTGCAAGCAGGTAATCAAGATGTATGGCCAAGGAGGTCTTCAAACCGCACTGATCCAGGGCCGCTACGACGGCTACAGTTTCCAGATCAACAGCTTCAAACCGGAGACCTCCGGCATCACAATCGTCCAGACCTGGGAGATGCAGGACAAGATCGACGAAATCTGCCAGACCATCTTGAACACCCAGTATCAATTCCCGAACTACGTCAGCGTGATCGTGCACGGCTTCGAGTACGGCAGCCCGCCGCTCACGCTTCAGGACATGCTCGACGAAGGTTCCACAACAACCATCATCACCCCGCAGGACAGCATCTACGGGACGGATGAAATCATCAACCCTGATCCTGATCTGGGGAAGTATCCGTTCACGACCGCGACGGTGACCTGGACCTTCACCCATCATGACAAGAAACTGCCGGTGCAAGAGTGAAGACAGGATCGGGACGACCATTTCTGAAGGAGAAACTGGTGGCCGCATGCAGAGTTCGAGGCCTTGTTTTGCTCACACTCGTGCTATCCATAGCCCTTCTACTGGCATCCTGCAGCGGAAAGGCCAGCGAGCCTCAGGTGGATCTCGCCACCACCCCCACCCCCGATGACATTTCGGGTTCCACGGAATCGCAAGAACCCGAATTCGAAGGTGCGCCGGTGCAGGAGGCAGAGCTGCCGGCAGATTTCCCGTCCAGCTTCCCGATACCGGCCGATGCCAGCATCGCCTCCACGATCGGTTTGGGGGCGGGCGAGTTCCGTGTGATGCTCGCCCTCATGATGCCGCTCGAGCAAACCCTTGACTGGTACCGGGGCGAGCTTGCCTCGAACGGTTGGGACATCACCCAGGAGAGCGAGACCGTCCGTGGAACCGAGTGGACGATCTCGAATGACGCCTTTCAAGGGGAGTTGCTTTTCATCAGCGCGGAAACCGGGGTGGCGCTCGACGTTCATCTGATGCCATCGGCAAGCGCGATCGGACAACCTGAGATCCCGGAGGGCCTGGGAGATTCAACCACGCTCGGCGACACCACAAGCAGCTTCCCGGCTGACCTGCCCATCCCGGCGAGCTATAAACCGGTTGCGCTTCCTGACAAGGCAGATTCTGAGGGATACGAACTGGCGTTTACCTTTGACGGCATGGCCGAAATGGCGATGGTCGATCTGAATATCGCGGTGATGTCCGCCGGTTGGGAAATCGGCGATCCGGTCGCCGACGCCGCCAGCGGCGTTTATGTGATCCCGTTCGAAAATCCCAGCAGTGGATTTCAGGGTTACGCCTCCATCCTGCGCGATGGGACAGGTTACGGCCAGGCTCCAGGAACAGCGCTGATTTTGCTCGCACCCGGTTCACCCTGAGAACTGGCGGGAATCGCAAAGAGAGCGGCCATCCGACCGCTCTCTTTGTTTGCGTTCAGGACCGGGTTCCCATTGGACGATTCTCCGCTCACGAGTATGCTTGACAGATGACCTCGCATAACCATTCGGCTGTTTCATCCCCATCACCAGCGATTGAAACGGTCTGCCTGAGCAAGACCTTCGGCCGCGGCGAGCGCACCGTTCAGGCTGTGGTTGACCTCGATCTGAGCGTGCCCTCGGGGCAGGTGTTTGGCTTTCTCGGGCCCAACGGCGCCGGCAAGAGCACGACCATCCGCATGCTGATGGACCTCATCCGCCCCACGGCGGGTCAGGCGATGTTCTTCGGACAATCCGTCCGGGACCTCAACGCCCGCCGGCGCGCGGGCGCGCTGGTCGAAGGCGCCGTTTTCTACCCCTTCATGACCGCACGTGACAACCTGGCCGTGCTCGGTCGTTCTGCCCATGATTACCAGCCGGAACGGATCGAAGAGTTGCTCGAGACGGTCGGCCTGGCTGACCGTGCCGGCCAGCGTGTGTCTGGCTTCTCCACCGGCATGAAGCAGCGCCTCGGCTTGGCTGCGGCGCTGCTGAGCGACCCCGACCTGCTCATCCTCGACGAGCCCACCAACGGACTCGACCCGGCCGGAATCCAGGAGATGCGGGGCTGTATTCGTGACCTCGCCCGTGAGCACGGTAAAACGGTCTTCCTCTCCAGCCACCTGCTGAATGAAGTCGAGCAGGTCTGCGACCGGGTGGCGATCATTCACCGCGGCCGGCTGCTGCGCGAGGGGCCGGTGGGCGAACTGCTGGGAGGCGATCTGCACGAGCTGCAGCTGCAGGTGCACCCACTGCAGGCCGCGCTGGAGGCGCTCGCCCCGGATAGGAAGGCTGAGAGGCTGGAACGAGGCAGTGCGCTGCCATGGCTGCGGGTCGAGGCCGACGCCAGGCAGGCCCCGGCCGTCGTTGCTCGCATGGTCCAGCATGGCGTAGAAGTTCATCAAGTCATTCAGCGCCGCCAGACACTGGAGGATTTCTTCATCTCGATCACAAACGGTGGAGAAGGGGCCGGCGATGCTTGATCTCTACCGGGCGGAATGGCGCAAAGCGCTAGCCAACTACAGGACGACAAGCTTCCTGGTGTGGATCATCCCGGTCGGCGTCTTCGCCTTCTACCTTGTCCTGATCATTCTGAGCATGTTCGAGCAGACCTTTGAGGCCGGCGTGGTCTACTTCGGCACCGGCGACTGGACCGCGGACAGCCTCAACAGCTGGAATATGATTATCGAGTTTCCTTCTAACGTGTTCACCCGCCTGCTGCCGCTGGCCTTTATAGCGGTCGTCATCGCCGGCGAGTACGGGTGGCGGACCTGGAAGAACACCACCCCGCGCGCCGAGCGCTGGAAACTGCTGCTGGCCAAGCTGGCGGCGCTGGTCAGCCTGGTGATGTTCGCACTCGTGCTCACTGCCCTCATCTCCGCTGTCGCGCCAGCCGCCGGCCACCGCATCCATGGGTTGGAATACGGCCCGGGATTCAGCGCAGCTATTCTCGGACCCTTCCTGCTTGACACGGCCCGGACGGCACTAATCACGCTGCTCGCCCTCGTCATCCTGGCCGGATACGCCGCGATCAGTTCGCTCGTCACCCGTTCGATCCTGGGTGGTTTGCTGGCTGGCTTCGGGATCTCGATGCTCGACAGCCTGGCGCTTCCGCTGCTCGGGCTGATCGGCAGCCTCATCCACCGGCCGGAGCTGGTAAGACTCTATCCCTATGCTCCTTCCTATAATCTGAGCAACCTGCAGTCATGGCTGCTGCACGGCCATGCGGTGGAAACGTTCACCATCGGCGTGTCCATGCCCACCTCGGGTTGGGACTTTTGGGGTTCCGCCCTCATCCTCGCGCTCTGGATCTGCGCCCTGACCGGGCTGGCGGTATTGATCTTCCAACATCAGGACCTGACTGAGTGAGGCCGGGCGATGGGTGAGATCAACTGGCGTGCTCTGCTGCTGGCCTTCCTGGCTATCGCCGGCCTCGGCCTGGCGCTCTCCCTGGCGCTGCTGGCCTGGGTGCTGTGGCGGGTGCGCAGGATCCAGCTCCCGGTCGGCGCTGATACGCTCATTGCCCTGCGCCTGACGCCACTGGCGGTGGTCGTGCTGCTCGACCTGCTCGACCTGTCGCTGGACATCTTCTCGGCGCCGGTCTCGTGGACCATCCTCGGCTACCTCGGCTTGAAGCCGCTGCGCGGCGTGACGGTGATCGAAGGCCTGCTTCCGGGCACGCAGCTGCTGCCGACGATGACCGCCGCCTGGCTGATCGCCCGCCTGCTCCCGCAGGAATGACCCTATGCTCTTGGCTCCCTGCCATTGGCCGCAGAGCCTACCTTTGATACACTGAGCAGGAACAATATCGGCTGGAAATCCAGATCCCGGCATTGTTAACAATCGTGAGTAGAGATCGCCCCTTTGAGAGGAGCAGTACATGACGGACTTCGGACTCGCATTCTCGTTTCCTTTTCAAGACCCTGACTGGGTTAAGAAGATCGCCATCGCCGCCGTGCTGATGCTGATCCCCCTGCTGGGACAGATCGCCGTTCTCGGCTGGATGGTCCTGCTGGCCAAGGGGGTGATCGCGGGGGAAGAGCACCCGATGCCGGACTGGGAAGAGGCAGGTGAGATCTTCACCGCCGGATTGAAGGCCTTTGTGATCGGCTTCGTCTACGCGCTGCCGGTGTTGGTCGTGATCGTTCCTGCTTCGCTGCTTGGTTTCCTCGACAACTCCCGAGATTCGTTCTCGATCCTCGAACTGGCCATGATTTGCTTGTCCTGCTTCACGGCGCTTTACGGCCTGCTGATTTCGTTCGTGTGGCCGGCCGCAGCCGGTGAACTGGCTGCCACGGATGACCTGGGCGCGGCGCTCCACCCGGGCCGCATCCTGCGCCTGGTGCAGGCGGCTCCTGGAGCCTACGTGATTGTCTTCCTCGGCACGATCGCCGCCGGCATCATCGCCAGCTTCGGCATCGTGCTGTGCTTCGTCGGCGTGCTCTTCACCGGCATCTACGCCTACGCCGTACAGGGACATCTGATCGGCCAGGCTTATGTGCAGGCCAGCGCGGCCGCTTAGCTGCAGCATTGCATGAAGGGTCCACCATCCGGCGCCGGAAACCCCGGCGCCGTTGCATTCGTATCGTCGTCCGGGATGTATCCAGGAAGCTGCCGATGATCGAGGCTGCGATCATGATCGAAGGCCAGAATGGACTGAACTGGCCGCGCTGGAAGCGGGCTGTGCGGGTGGTCGAGGAGCTCGGCTTCACCGGGCTGTACCGCTCGGATCACTTCACCAACTCCAATCCGCCGGACCTGGATTCGCTCGAGCTGTGGACATCCCTCACCTGGCTGGCCGATCACACCGAGCGGATCGAGTTCGGTCCGCTCGTCACCCCGCTTTCCTTCCGCGATCCGGTGTTCATCGCCCGCATGGCGCGCGAGGTCGATGATCTCTCCGGCGGCCGCCTGACGCTGGGCCTGGGCGCCGGGTGGCAGGCGCGCGAGCATGCGATGTTCGGTTTCGATCTGCTCAGCGTGCCGGACCGCTTCGAGCGGCTTGAGGAGGGCCTGCAGGTGATCTCAAGCCTGCTGCAGGAGAGCGGCCCGGTGAGCTTCACGGGCCGCTTCTACCGGCTCGAGCAGGCACAGCTTCTGCCGCCTCCATCCAGGCCGGGCGGGCCGCCCATCCTCGTCGGCGGCAATGGCCTGAAACGCACCCTGCCGCTGGCCGCAAAGTTCGCCAGTGAATGGAATGGGGTTTACATCCCGCCGGCCGAATACCGTGACCGGAACGAACGGCTCGATGAGCTGCTCGAATCCGAAGGCCGGGACCCGGCGCAGGTGCGGCGTTCGGTCATGACCGGGCTGGTCTTCGCCAGCGACCCGCAAGAGATCGAAGCCAGGGCGGTGGCCCGGGGATCGACGCCGGATGAGCTGCGCCGGCGCGGGGTGATCGTCGGTGGTGGAGAGCAGGTAATCGAAGCGCTGGCCGCGTATGAACGGGCTGGCGCCGCGCGCATCATGCTGCAGTGGCTCGATCTGGATGACATGCAGGGACTGGAGGCGCTCGCCGGTGTGCTGTTCGGGTGAGACCGGATGAATCAAAACGGGGGGCGGACCCTTTGCAGGGCCGGCCCCCCGGGGCGCGGGTTGCGTTTCCAGGCTCCGCCTAGGCGGAGGTCGTCTCGAGCGGCTCCTCCGGCACGATCAGCATCATGATGAAATACAGCACCAGCGTGCTGCCGAAACCGAAGAAGAAAGCCGCGGTGAACGCCAGCCGCACGACGGTCGGGTCGATCTCAAAGTATTCCGCCAGACCGGCGCACACGCCGGCGATCATCTTGTTCGAACGCGACCGGTAAAGCCGTTTCACTTCCGTTGCCATGCTATGCCTCCTAACAGCACAAACTTGTTTTCATTACCCTATACGCAAACTTGCGGCGCAGGTTGCGCTGGCTAGAACAGCCCGCGCAGCGTGAGCAGGAACCCGAATATGATCAGCGGGACGCCGACGATCGCGCCCAGCACGGTCAGCGTGGCGACTGCGCCCAGGATCATCAGCACAATCCCCAGGATGATCACCACCAGCCGGCCGGTCAGCTCCAGGATCCAGGTCAAAAAGCGCCACAGCGCGACGAACGGCCAGGCGAACCAGGGTGTCTTCTTTTCTTCTGACATCTCCATCCCTCATATCGACAGTCGCTTCGGCAGGTTTTTGAAGCGCAGATTAACGATAGCACATGCGCGCTTTGAACGAGGCCATGGGGCTGACGGTGGTCTGACGTCATGATGTACACTTACGGTCGGGAGGGTCCGGATGCCGATCTTCGACCACTTCGATTTCCTGGCGCCGATCTACGACCGGGTGATCCGCGCCCCGGGTGAGACCCCGCTGTTCAAGCTGCTCGACCCACCGCCCCCTGGCTGGCTGCTCGACGCCGGCGGCGGGACCGGCCGGGTGGCGGCCGCGCTGAGCGAACGCTTTGAGAAGGTCGTCATCGCCGACGGCTCGCTGCCGATGCTCGGCCAGGCGCAGGCCAAGGGTTGCTGCGCGGCGGTGGTGGGCTACACAGAGCGGCTCCCGTTCAGCGATGGAGCCTTCGAGCGCGTGATCGTGGTCGACGCCTACCATCACCTGGCCGACCAGCGCGCCAGCCTGCACGAGCTGTGGCGGGTGCTGGCCCCTGGCGGGCGGCTGGTGATCGAGGAACCGGATATCGACCGCTTCGGCGTCAAGCTGGTGGCGCTGGCCGAACGGCTGGCGCTGATGCGCAGCCGCTTCGTGCGGGCGGAGTCGATCGCTGACGCGCTGGAGCAGCTCGGCGCGCAGACCCGGATCACGCGCCAGGAGCACAACGCCTGGGTCGTCGGAGAGAAACACTGAAGCCCCGATGAGAGCGAAGCAAACGACCTGGCCGGGGTTTGTAACAAACCTGTGGATCAGGCGCCTGCCTATTGAGTCACCGGGGTAACCAGCATATGATGAAGACAGTTGCGGGGAGTGAACCCGCCGCTATCACGCGCAGCCCCTCGCCCGGCAGCCTGCCGCCTGATGCGGCAGATGGAGGAAGATGCTTATGAAAGCCCGTCCCACCTACCGCTGGTTTTTGGCCTGCCTGGCGATCGCCGCCGCCCTGGGCGCCTGCGGCCCTTCCCAGGAAGAGCTCGACAGGCAGTCGACTCAGGCCGCGCGCGAGATTTTCTCCACTCAGACGCAGGCTGCCGAATACGAACACGGCTGCGCCGGCCGTCCCCGGCCTCTATCACAGCCGCCAGTACGGATTCCAGATGGAATATCCCGAGGCATGGTCCCCGCTCCCCCAGCAGGAAGGCGTCACAGCCGCATACGTGGATGAAGCGACCGGCAGCGGGCTCTACATCGCCGAGGAGGACTTCGTCGAGATCGGCCTGGGCGAGTCGACCCTCGAGCAGTACGTGGAGCTGACCGAAACCTACCTGACCAGCCTGGGTGGATTGGAGATGATCTCCTCCGAACCAGCCGAGACCGCCAACGGGTTCCCGGTGATGATCCTCGATTTCAGCATGACGGTCGAGGATGAGAATCTGCACGGGCGGCGCCTGATGTATGTCTACCAGGACAGCGTCGGCTTCAACGCCACCTACCTTACGCTCGAGGCGGATTTTTCCGCACTGGAGCCGGAGATCGCTGACTCGTTCGACACGTTCCAGATGACTGAATAGGAGCACAGACGGCACAAGGCTGCAGCGAAAATAGAGGCGGCTTGCCTTCCGGACCGGCGCGCCAGCCAGCACGGGCCTGCGCCTAGAATCTACGGTCGCAGGCCGAGGTTGGCCGGTGGTCCGAATTTCTTGACCCCGGCAGCCGAACCATGCTACAGTGATCTTTAGAAGATAGGACCGCGGTACTCCCAGGGGGATCGATATGAAGCGGATCCGGAACGTCCTCCTGCTGGCACTTGCCGGCATTTTGTTTACCCTCGCACAGCCGGTATTCGCCCAGTGCGAACAGGGCGGCGAAGGCTGTCCCCTTATCCCTCCCCAATCGCGTGAGATCACGACGAATGACGACACTGTTAGTGAGCTGGACACGCTCAGCGCCGGCCAGGTCAATTCACTGCAAGCGCTCGACGTGCCGCCGCCGCCATTTGTCCTCCATGCAGGCGATCCAGCAGCAGACGTTGAACAGTCGGCCTCTGCGATCGATGCGATCGACGTCCGCTTGCGGCTGCAGGCGCCGGGCGATACCTCCTGCGGCGTGCAGGCGCTCGGCATGGCGCTGGATGGGCTGGATGGGAGTCCACCAAGCTCAGAAGCGCTGCTCGATTATCTAACGAGCCAGGGTTACATGTATGAGTTCGGCACCGGCGTGGAGGAGCTGACCGCAGCCGCGCGTTATTTCGGATACTCCGGCTCATATCCCTTTTACGATTGGACGCTCAGCGAGCTGCGCAAGGAGCTTGCAGCGGGGCGGCCGGTCGTGGTTGACCTGGGCCGCAGCGGCGGGGATGTGCCGGGGCACTTCGTCACCGTAACGGGGATCTCCAGCGACGGCACTTGGATCAGCTTCAACGATCCCATTTCCGGCGAGCAGGTCATGCCCTCGGCTACGCTGGACGAGTGATGGCCACACTGGCGCTGGCGCCGGACTTCCTGCGCCGGCGGAGGGGTCCGGGTGTCGGGGGAGCGGTCGAAGGCAGCGGCCCGGGTGCGTATGGGGACACATTCGTCGGGCATCAACCGCCCTACGACCCGCCGCCCGGCATGGTCTGGGTAAACAGGGGCATGCAGTACAGGACCAGCGTCCGCAGCGAGATCGTCTACACCGAGATCCCGCGCATGGAGCTGCAGCAGGTCCAGGTCGGCACTGAGCTTGAAAAGATACCCTACACCAAACGCATCCTGGTCGACAACGGCCACTGGGTGACCGATTACCGCATCGAGAAGTACATTCGCTCCTACCGCAAGGAGACCTACCTCAAGTCCTACCGCCAGGAGCGGTATGTCCGGTACTACCGCATGAAGCGCCTTCCGCGCCCCTTCGGCCGCGGCTATGACCTGCTGCCGGTTCCGGTGTATGGCTACCGCTCGGTGCCGGTGTACGGCACGCGCTGGATCCCGGTCTACGGGCACCGCCAGGTGGAGGCAGGCAGGCATTGGGAATCGGAGTGGGTCTACGAGGAGTTCACCGACTATAAAACGATCGAGAAGCCGGTCTATGAGAACCGGCTGGTGCAGGTGGGCGTCGAGCGCGTGCCGGAGGAAGTGCGCATCGAGGAGCAGGTGCCGCTCGGCTACCTGTGGGAGCTCCAGCCCACGCTTAAAGCTTCCGATCCCGAAATGCCAACCGAGGATGACCTGCTGCGGGAACTGCGCGAGCTGCACAAGGCAATCGGGGCACAGCGCATCATGCTGACCAGCGCGCCGCTGCGCATCCGCCAGGCACCCGGCGCGGACAACCCCGCCCTGACGATCGCGGCCGAGGGGGACATGCTCATCTGGACCGGGGAGGTGAGTTCTGTCAACGGCGCCGAATGGTACGAGGTCAGAAACTGTGACCCGGCCAGGGGGGTCGTCTCGGGCTGGGTTCACAGCGGCTATCTCGTTCCTTTGCCGTCTGAATCCGCACCACCGCAGCCGGAGAATACTCCAGATGATCCGGACGACATGGAACGCTACTGGCTCAATCTGCTGTCCGAAGAAGAGCGGCGTTTGTATATCGAACTGGAACGGCAAAAACTCGAAGCTTTGTGGAGCGAGATTCTGCGGCTCACACGGCCCGGCGGAGGCCTCGAGAAAGGCTATTCCACGCTTGTCCTTCAAGAGGAGAAGGCGCTCCTGCTGCAGCCGCCCGAATGGTACCTGAATGGCGGCATTCCTGATTCGTTCAGCCGGGGGAACCTGCTGACGGATGAGATCGTCGAGACCCTGCGACTGATCCTGATGCACCCGGAGAGCCTGAGCGGCGAGGTGACCGAGCACACCTGGCAGGTCCTCGCCTCCGCCTATCACGTGAGCAGCGCCGATCTCAAGACCCACGTCCTGAGCCAGGTTTCATGGGAGCCGGAATCGGCGACGACCGTCGGCGAGTATCCGCTCACGCTGTTCGTCACCCGCCGGTATGGGCATTACCTGCTGAACGAGCCTTCACCCGATGGAGTGAACGTGTCGCAGGCTTTCCTGGGCGTCCCGGGCGGCGAGCAGGTCGAGTGGGACGGGACTTATCAGGTGGGGCTGGATTCAAGCGGAGCGCAGGTCGTTTACTACTATGTGTCGTGGGATTTCAACGGCAAGACGTATCATGGCTGGATTCCGAACCAGTACCTGGCGCCGCAGGTCGAGCACTGGGATCCGCAGGATGGCA
>JARRJK010000089.1:0-9892 GCA_037379555.1 Anaerolineales bacterium
CCGAGCGAACGCAATCCGAGCGCCTGCCACAGGGTGACAAAGTAGACCCAGAAACCGACCAGCATCAGCGATCCCGCTGCAGCCAGCAGGACGCCCAGGTACCGGCTGAAGAACGTCACCAATGCCGGAGAATGGATCCCGCCGTAGCCGTTGGCTGCGTTGCCCAGCACCAGCCCCGATAGCAGGAAGGTCAGATAAAAGACCAGCGAACCGGGCACGATCGACCAGAACATGCGGTTCGCCGCCCGGCGGCCGATCGGTTTTCCGCCCAGCCGGGGCGAATAATACGCCAGCAGCGCCGCCAGCGAGACCATCATGCCGGTGACCAGGTTGATATGCGCATGGCTGATCGGATCGACGTACTCGCCGAATTTACCGGCGGCGTGGATCCAGTCGGCATTGGCTGGCAGCACCTGGATCACGCCCTGCACCGTCCCGACGAACAGCGCCGCGGCCGAAACGCCCACGAACTTGAGCAGGTGGCCATGCGGCTTGTGCTCGACGTTGCGGGCGGCGGTGATCGTCAGGAAAACGTTCAGCACGTAGGTCCAGTACCCGACGCCCATGATGCTGGCCGTCATGCGGGTCGGCACGCGGTGTGCGGCGCCGATCAGTTCCTTGGCGGCCATGTAATCCATGCCGCCCCGCACCAGGCTGCCCTCCACCAGGCCCAGGACCAGCCAGGCCAGGTAGAAGCCGAACACGCCGATCAGCGTGAACCAGAAGGAGGCGCCCGCCAGCGTATTGCTGTACAGCGGCCGGTTAGCCAGCCGCGGCAGCAGGTACCAGGTCAGGCCCGTGAGCAGCACCGTGCCGCCACCGACGATGATGATGTGCGAGTTCGACAGGTCGCGGAACAGGTGCCCGCCGTATCCGGCCTCCCACAGCCAGTTCCAAAAGCCGGGGATGTTCTTGATGATGATGTGTGCTCCCCCGATGGCCAGGGCCAGTGCGGCTGCCAGGAAGTAGCGCGGGATCTGGCCGTCGTAGGAGGTGATCTCCTGCTCGCTGTAGCGCCGCTTGAGCGGAATGCGTGCGCTGGGCACGATCCACAGAACCGCGCCGATCATCGCCGCTCCTGCGAGCAGGATCATCAGCAGATCGCTGGCCGTCCATTCAAGTAGAAACATAATTTGCCCCCCTCGTTTTAGCGGATGCCGGGTTCAAAAAAGTAAATGATCCCGGTCCAGACCAGATAGATGGCCATCATGAGCAGGAGCGTGAGCCAATCCTTAGCGCGTCCCTTGGAGAAGCGCTCATCGCTGCGCTCCAGGTGCGTATCAGGATGTTCGTCCTGCATGGGCTGACCGGGTTCAGGCATTGATTTGATATCGCGCGTGTCGTCCATGACGTTTCCTTTCCGGATCGCTGACTGTTCAGGCTATTTCCTCGTAGACATCGACGTTGATGCTCCTCAACTCAGGCTTCATCGTGCGCAGCACCGCTTCCGGCGTGATGCCTTTCTTCAGCCACTGTTCGAGCTGATGGGCGTGATCCCAATTGGTGACGACGACCAGCTTGACATCGCCGTCCTCAAGATTGCGGGCCCACAGATCGAAGCGCTGCCATCCGGGAAGCGACTGGATGTGCGACTTCAGCGAGATCAACGAAAAGTAGGTCTCATCCCAGGCGTCGCGCGGGATCACCGCTTCGACAACCTGTGCATAGGCAATCGTTCCGCTCATTTCAGGGACCTCCTAGTAGATCTGGCCGTTGGCCAGGTTGAGTATGGTCATGATCAACACCCAGAAGAACATCCCGACGTAAAAGAGCTTCAGGAAGGGCCCCACCGGGCCGTTCGATTCCTGGATGTAGCCGTTGTAGGACTCGACCGGGTAGGGTTCCTTTTCCGACCTAGTGTGCCGCTGCCAGCGGGTGTAGATGTAGAAGAAACCGACCAGGACGAAGATCCAGAGCGCTACCCAGGCGATCGTGTCCCAGTGAATGGTGAACTGCTGCCCACCGATGCGGTTGAGCCAGATCTGGTACAGGTAGTTGTAGTACTTCTGAACCGCTTCGGTCGTGCTCCCTGTCGGTACGTTGGGGTTCATGATCGACCTCCTTCACGCGCCCAGTCCGGCGTGTAGTAATCCTCTTCATCGATCTCGAGCACGTAGTACTTGGCGTCCTCGAGGTTGGTCAACAACCCGCGCTTGAGCGCCGCCAGGAAGGCCAGGAATGCCACGCCGGCGAAAATGCCGAAGCTGAGGAACATCCAGTCGGCCATGATCCATTCGCTGCCCCGCGGTGCTTCGTGCGCCAGCGGCGCCGCCAGTGCCGGTTGTGCGCTGAACCCGATCACAACCAGCATCACCATCAGCACGAGCCAGCGTGCGTTTCGCTTTATAGTTTTCATCTCGCGTCCTCCTTCGTCCATCCGCTAGCGGTTTCCGCTGGCGGAGCTGATGTTCGGGTTGGGCGCCGTCCAGACCATCTCGAGCAGGTGTGGCGGGAGCTGGTCTGTGTGGCGCATATCGGGCGGGATGAACTGCGTCTGGTCGACGTTCTGCCGGGCGTAGCCATCATTGCGCGCCTTGGCTTCATTTAAGATGTCCATCAAGCTGACGTTCTCGAAGCCGGTCGTGCCACATGGGCGGGCGTTCTGGTTCAGCTCCCATAGCGTGACGGCATAAGCCGGATTGACCTCGCCCTCATTCACCAGCGCCGGCACGTCGCCGTACTCGGAGGGGATGTGTCCATAGAGCCCCTCGGGGAACTGCAGGCTCTCGGGATAGAAGCAGTTCGCCCAGTCGAACAATCCGGGGTAGCCCTGCCACTGGATGTAGAGGTCGGGTGTTGGCACGTCGACGGTCAGGCCGCCGTTGGGGATCGTCTTCAGGAAGAGCACGACCTTCCAGATGTCGTCAACCGACAGGCGCGTGCCGAAGTTCTCCATCGCCGTGCCGGGCAAGCCGCGCAGGATGCGCCAGTAGTACGCACCCGGGGAGGTATCGGAGCCGGTAGCCTGGTCATCAGCCACATCAAAAGCTGCGGGAGCAGGATTGAAGTACACACCAGCCGGGCCGTTCCCATCGCCCTGGCTGCCATGGCAGCCCAGGCAGCGCTCCTGATAGACCTGGCGCCCACGCAGCAGATTCGCGGTCGTGACCGGCAGCGGATTATCGGCGAACCAGTAGCCGCGATCAATCTCGGCCAGATTCTTGATGGCGCTGGCGGCGGGATAGCCATCGCTGCGGTCACCATTCTCACCTTGTGCTGCCACATCCCCGGAACTGATCTCGAGTGTTTTCAGGGCAGCCTGGTGATTGGAGCGGATATCGGCCGCCTTACCACCCCGGGCCTGGGTGAAGGCGATCAGCGCTTGAGCTTCATCTGCCGATAGGAACTTGAACGACGGCATGATGGAGAGCGGGGTGGTGTAGCGGGCGTTGAAATAGTGCGCATAATGCCAGTCGTCCGGGTGAAAGCCGCCGGCCTGGGAGAGATCGGGGCCGGTGCGGATCGTGCCGAACAGGTTGGGCGTCTCGCCCGGTCCGGTGTAGTCGCCCGGTTCGGACACCCTTGGGTAGGTGTAGTACTGGCTGGCCAGCTCATCCTGCGGGCGGGTGAAGCCGGAGTGGCAGTAGATGCAGCCGTTGGCCAGGAAGACGTTGCGCCCCTGGAGCTCTTGCTCGGTCAGCGGCCGCCAGTTGTCGGACTGCGGCGGTTCGAAAGTTGTTGTGGGGAGCACAACAACCATCGCCACGACGGTGAAGAAGGCCAGCATTGCGCCGACGGAAGCCATCAGCGGCGTCATGATCATTTTCTTCTTTGGATGCGGCGGCCAATTCTCGGGATGGGCCGGCTCGCTCGGAATCGGTTTTTTCTCGCTCATTGGGCCACCTCCATGTTCGGGAGAGCTTCAGCGAGCTCGTTGTAGCTCTCGCGCTCGGTGTCGGTTGTCACGGTCTTGTAGATGTTGAAAGCCTGGATCAGTCCGGAGACGACGATCATGGCGCCGAAAATCGCCCGCGCCATGTAGTATGGGCGCAGCATCGGAAGCACGTTGACCTCCGGGATCCCGCGCAACCAAGCCTGCCCCTGGACAAAGCCGGCAATGGTCAAGGCCCAGAAAAATCCAAGGAAGCCGGTCACGATCGTCCAATACTGCCACTCGCCCAGCTTGCGGCTGAAGAGCGGCTTCTTCAGGACCTGCGGCACCACGTAGTCGATGATGCCCATGCCGAGGAAAGTGAAGGCCCCCAGCAGCGCCAGGTGGGCGTGGGCGACGACGAAGTTCGTGAAGTGCGTCAGGCGGTTGAAGGACTGGATCGCCTCGAAGCTGCCCTGGATGTTGACCAGGAAGTAGAAGACGAAGCCGGTCAGCGCGAAGCGCAGCGGCAGGTTGGTGAAGAACTTCTCCCAGCTGCCGCGCATCGTCATCAGGATATTGACCGTGAAGGCGAAGACCGGGATGAGCAGGCTCATGCTGGAGAGAATGGCGATCGTCTTCAGCCAGCCAGGCGTGGGGGTTTGCAGCAGGTGGTGATGCCCGACGCCAGTGTAGAAGAAGGCCATACCCCAGAACGAGATCAGGCTCAGCGTATGGCTGTAGAGCGGGGTCTTGGTGATGCGCGGTACAAGGTAATAGCAGCCTGCCAGCAGCATCGGTGTCAGCCATAGGCCGAACAGGTTATGGGCGTACCACCAGTTGAGTATGCCGTCGGCCATGCTGGTCGAGAGCGCTCCGCTCACTCCGTTGCCAAATACAGCCCCCGGGCGCCAGATGACGTTGCCGATGATGTAATCGGCGCCCAGCCAGAGCGGCGAGCCGATCGCCCACCAGGTGAAGACGTAGAGCGGCTTCACCCGCCGGCGCATGACTGTCATCAGCACGTTGAAGATGTTGCTGCCCCATAACACGATCAGGAAGATGTCAAGCGGCCAGATGAACTCGGCGTACTCACGCCCCTGTGTCATGCCGTTGGCGACGGTGATGATGCCCAGCAGGAACCACAGGTTCCAACCAAAGGCCGTCCAGCGCGCCAGCTTCTCGCTCCACATGCTCTTCAACCCGGTCAGACGCGGTAGGGCATAAAAAATCATGCCCCAGTACATCATCGAGAGCCATGCGAAGATGACTCCGTTCACGTGCAGCGGCCGTATGCGGCTGAAAAGCAGATAGGGGATGCCGGCAAAGAAGTTCGGGCTGATCAATTCAATCGCCAGCGTCAGGCCGAATAGATCTACGATCGTCAGCCAGACGATGGAGCTGTACAGCCAGATCTTGACGGCTGAATCCGCATGCTCCTGCACGGCCTGGCCGACATTCGTCGCCCGGTCACGCGGCGATCCAAATCGCCGCATAAGGCGGTCCCAGCGTTCCGTCGCAGCGCTCATATCCTAGCTCTCCTTTTGTTGGACAATTTCGTCTGGTGTTTCGTGGTGGGCTTCGATGCATCCGCCGGGCTGGTTCGTGAAGAATGCTTGGGCTGCCGGGGCATTGCAGCGGTATGGCAGTCAGGCGAATGACAAGAGCGTACAGGACAGCAGAGCTCCAGCGCCTTAACGCTGGTTTGTGATTAGATTAACCAGACATTAAATGTCCAATTTAGGGGATATCGATATGGGGGGGAGTCGTTCGGGACCTACAACCTGTGGGTCTTGAACTCGACCAGCAGCTCGGCAGCAGCCTTCGGCGCGGTTACTTCCGGAGCCACCGAGCGCAGCGCCTGGCGCACCGGCTCGGCATGCATGCGCACCCAGGGGCTGCTGTTGCCGCGCAGGAAGTGGTAGGCGCTGTCGCGCATGCGGCTGTTGTAGCCCTGGATCAGCGCCTGCAGCACGGCCGGAAGCGCCGCCTCGCCCAGTTCGGCCAGGGCGTTGCTCGTCGCCCAGCGCACGCCGGGATCGTCATCGTCCATGCCCGAAACCAGACCATCGATCCCGGTGACGCTCGGGTTCTCTTCAAGATAGCTGGCTGCTTCTTCTCGGCGGGCGATGCTCTCCGAGTCATCGTGCAGAATTCGCATCGCCTCGTCTTCATTCATGACCATATCCTCTCCTTTTCCTTCGCCTCGCCTTCCTTAACATTATCATGAACTCATTCACTGTGCCTTATCGATCGCTTGACGCATGCTTAAGTCAACATAAAGCGCTGCTTCGCTCCTTTTCCCATAAGTCCCCGAGATGCGGTAGACTTCAGTAAACCGCATGATTCCAGCGAACCCGAGAAACCCTAACTGGAGAGCAGTATGAGTGCTGCCAAACTGCTACTTGTTGACGATGACGACCTGCTGCGCCGCAGCCTGACCTTCAACCTGGAGCAGGCCGGTTACGCCGTGATGGCCTCCGGCACGGCCGAGGATGCACTGGCCATCGCCCGCCGCGAGCCTCCCGACCTCGTCCTGCTGGACATCGGCCTGCCGGGCATGGACGGTCTCGACGCACTGCGCGTGTTTCAGGACAAGATCGGCTCGCCGGTGATCTTCCTCACCGCCCGCCGCCGTGAGCTGGACGAAGTGCTCGGGCTCGAACTCGGCGCCGAGGACTACATCACCAAACCTTTCGATCAGGATGTGCTCCTGGCCCGCATCAAGGCCATCCTGCGCCGCACCCAGGCCCCGGTTCATCCGCTCACCGAAAGCGAGCCGGTCGAGATCGGCGACATCTACATCAATCCTGCTGCCCATACGCTGACGGTCGATGGGAAGGATATCGACCTGCCGCCACGCGAGTTCGACCTGCTGCACACGCTGGCCCTCGAGGCTGGCAACGTGATCTCGACCGACGACCTGCTGGCGCGCGTGTGGGGGGCGGAATATGTCGGCGAACCGCAGGTCGTTTACGTCCACATCCGCTGGCTGCGCGAGAAGATCGAGGATGACCCCCATTCTCCCAAGCGCATCCTGACCGTACGCGGAGTCGGGTATAAACTGCAGACGCGCGAGGACTGAACCCTGTGAACCTGCGCCGCCAGCTGCTGCTCAGTCATATCCTGCCGCTGCTATTCAGCATCCCGCTGATCGGTCTGCTGCTCATCTCGGCCATCGAAGAACGCATCATCATCCCCAACCTGACCGCCCAGGTCGAGGAAAGCGGCCAGCTGATCTCACGGCTGTTGTCCGACTCGTCCCAGGCCTGGGATTCCCGCGCCAACGCACAGACTTTCGTCGACAGATTCGCATTCGATGCTCCCTGGCGCCTGATGCTGCTCGATACTGAAGGTCACGTGCTGGCCTCCAATCGAGAATCGAATAACTCGCAGATCGGCAGCCTGACGACCTACATGCCGCAAGTGAACGCCGTGCTCGCGGGAGAGGCAAACCTGCACGTCGACTACAGTCTCTCACTCAAACAGCGGGTGATCGATTACTGGGTTCCGATCCACAACGGAGAACAGGTGCAGGGCATCATGCGCATTTCGCAGCCGCTGGTCGACCTGCTCGATACCTTCGCCAATCTGCGCACTACCATCATCGCCATCCTGTTCGCCGGCCTGGGTCTGGCTGCGTTCATAGGTTTCGGGCTTGCCTCGGCCATCGAACGACCGCTGATCAAATTGATCGAGGCGATGGAGGTCATGTCAAGCGGGGAAGAACCCGAAGTGGTCGAGACCTCCGGCCCGGAGGAACTGCAGCAGGTGGCACGTTCATTCAACTCGCTCGTCGAACGCCTGCAGCATGAAGCCTCGATGCGCAAGCACCTGCTTGCAAACCTGGTGCATGAACTCGGCCGGCCGCTGGGCGCCCTGCGATCGGCAATCCAGGCCCTTTCCGGCGGCGCCGACAGGAATCCCGAGTTGAAAGCGGAACTGCTCGAAGGCATGGACATGCAGACACGCGACCTGCAGCAGCTGGTCGAGGATCTGACCCGGTTCTATGACCGCGAGCGCGGCGCCCTTACTATCAAACGAGTGCCCACCAACCTCTCCGAGTGGTTCCTGTCATCAACTCAGACCTGGGAAACACTAGCCAAAGAGAAGGGCATCACCTGGATGCTCACGGCTGGCACTCTGCCTGTCCATGAGATCGACCCGCTGCGCCTGGGACAGGCGTGGGGCAACCTGCTCAGCAATGCGGTCAAGTTTACGCCGGCCGGCGGTTTGATCTCCGTCTCCTCAGAGGTCGCCGGCAACGAAGTCCGACTGCATGTCGCGGACAGCGGCCTGGGGGTGTCGTCTGAAGAGCAGCAGATGCTCTTCCTGCCCTTCTTCCGTTCCAACCGCGACCGCCGCTTCCCAAATGGCATGGGCCTGGGTCTGAGCATCGCCGACGAGCTCGTGCGCGCCCACGGCGGCTACATCGAATTCCGATCCGAAATGGGAAAGGGCAGCACCTTCACCATCTGCCTGCCGCTGCCCCCCTCGCACGAGATCACTCCGCCCGGCACAAACTCCACTTAATCCTAGCTTTAACTCGTATCCGGCAGCACTTAAAGACGCACAATACGAAGCCTGTCAGAATGGGTATTGCGGCATGCTGCGGAGCGCATGTCAATGACGGGTCCGGGTCATGACGATGGATAGATCAATTCGCTCCCAGGTTGCCCGGTCGGAGCACTCGAACGACCGCCGCCCTGGGTCCAGGATATCCGCCCCGGCTTCACGGTTGGAAGATCACAGGAAAGATAACGATATCGGCATGTTATGGAGGCTGAGATGAGACGGAATGGGAAGGAAATCTTGCGAGGCATGAGCATCTTCGCGCTCGCGTTTTTCATGGCAAGCTGTGCTTCGACTTCTGCCGGCACGGCGAATGCGGAATCGACAGCCACCCAGGCTCCCGCTGCATCCTCAAACGCCAGTGTGAAAGTGGCTTCGCTCTCCCTCGGCGACGCTCTGGTCACGCCGGATGGGATGACGCTTTACATTCTGACCTCAGATCCCAAGGACCAATCGACTTGCAGCGACAGCTGCGCCGCGGTCTGGCCGCCATACACGATCGCCGGACAGCCGGTGGCGGGCCAGGGAATCGACCCGTCCCTGCTTGGTGCGATCACGCGGCCGGACGGCAGCCAGCAGTTGACCTATGAGGGTCACGCGCTGTACACGTTCAGCGGCGACTCGGCCGCGGGAAATGTCAACGGCCAGGGCATCCAGAGCTACGGTGGAACCTGGTATGTGATCGGACCGGGCGGACAACCGATCACCAGAGCTGTGAGTTCATCGGGGGCGGGAGGATCATACTAGTGCTCCTATCCAGCGCCTCAGGAAACGCAAAACCCACATCCCCTCCGCAGCGGCTCTTAATCCAAACTTTAGCTGTCTTCCAACCGCGCTTAAAGACACCCGCTGGCTCACGTGGGAAGATTGAAGTGAGCGAGTTACCCGCACCGGCGCATTGGAAACCGGATCCAAGCTGAAAGGGAAGGGGGCTTTCTGCCAGGTGCGGAAATGAGAGGATTTAGCAATGGTAGATCCCGGCCAGGACAGTCAGCAAGAAGGACAGCCGCGCCCTCATTTGCCGCGCTACTGGTGGTGGCTGCTGGCGCTGCTGATCCTGTGGAACCTGATCCTCTTTTGGCCTCGAGCCCCACAGCAGGTTTCGCTTTCCTACACCGATTTCCTGACACAGTTAAATGATGGAAACATAACGCAGGTCGTTTTCCAGGGCAGCCAGATCACGGGCGACCTGGCGCAGCCGATCGCCGATCCGGCCGCCGTAGCGACCGCAACGGCGGCATCACCGACAACCACCTCCGCGCCTTCCACCACTTCATCCGGGAGCACTTCCCTGCAGACCTACACACATTTCGAGACCATGCTGCCGGAAGCGGTCGGCGATCCACGGCTGCTGGCCTTACTCGAATCGCATAACGTCACCGTTGTCGCCAAGCCGCAGGCAACGCCCTGGTTCACTGTGCTCCTGACGGACGCCCTGCCGTTCGTATTGCTGATCGTCGTCCTGGTCTGGATGGGCCGCCAGGCGTCGCGCTCGCAAGGCGGCATCTT
>JARRJK010000090.1:0-9878 GCA_037379555.1 Anaerolineales bacterium
GCTTCTTCCTCGGTCTCGAAGTAGCGCACCTCATGCAGGTAGTAGCTTTCCGGCACATCCAGCAGCTCCGGGTCGAGGTCCGCCCCGAAGATGGCACTGGTCGGGAGCATGGGACGCATATGCTTTAGATGTCGCGCACACTCTTCGGCTGTCGTATCGGTCAGATCAATCAGCAGCTTGCCGCGGTAATCCTCAAAGAATTGTGCCAGCGACCGGATGTCCTCCGGTGTGAAAGTGCCGATGTGCTTGCAGCGCATTACCCCGCGTTCGACGGGGCTCAATGAAAACGAGGCCATCATTCATCCCTCCCGTTCGTACTCATGCTTCAGCAGATCCGCCCGCATTCCCATCATCTGCGAGAGATTCGGCGACCATCTGGGAAATTCCATAGACTTTCCAATCGAGCCCAAAGTGCTGCACGCAGTCAACGAACTGCAGGCGGCAGTTGGAACACAGCATCGCCACTCGTTTGGCGCCGATCTGATTCATCTGGTCGATCTTCAACTCGAAGGCGTCGTAGCGCTTCTGGTCGGCTTCCCCGATCGAGATCACGCCGCCGCCCGCGCCGCAGCAGATGCCCTCCTCCCTGTTGGGGGTCATCTCGACGAAGGTATCCGGCGCCAGGATGTTCAGGATCATGCGCGGCTCGCGGATGTGACCGCCCTTGCGCTGGATCTTGCAGGCATCGTGGAAGGTGATCGTGCCGTCATCCATTGCACCCGATTTGAGTTTGATCCGGCCCTGCTCGATGAACTCGCCCAGCACACCGGCGATGTGCGTCACTTCCAGGCCCTCCGGAACATCCATCAGATTGAACGAGGTCCAGCGCAGGGCTTCATAGGCGTGGCCGCACTCGGTGACCATCACGCGCTTCACACCCAGCTCTGTAGCGGCATCGAAGACGCGCTTCAAGAAGAGGACGGTGTGCTCGGTGTTCCCTTCGAACAATCCAAAATTGACCACCTCGCGGCCCTTGCTGCTGATGGTCCAGCTCTCGCCGGCGGCCTGCATGATCTTGGCGATGTAGGCGATGTTGCTGGGGAACTTCATCAGCTCGATCGAGGTGAAGACCGCCATCGTATCAGCCCCCTGCACGTCGATCGGCAGCTCCACCTCCCATTCGTCCTGGATCCAGTCGATGCGGTCGCGCCAGGCGTCGAGGTCGACGCCCAGCGGGCTGCCGTCCTCGATCTGCTTCTGCGTGGCCTGCTCCAGATCGGCAGGAACCTCACCTGCTGCTGCCAGTGCGCCGCGCACTCCATGGATCAGGGAACCGAGGTCAATGCCCATCGGACAGACCAGCGAGCAGCGGTTGCAAAGCGTGCAGGCTTCGTAGTCGATCGTGCGCCATGTCTCGAGCTCAGCCTGTGTAATGGGCTTTTCGATGCCCAGGGCCAGCTTCAGGCGGCCACTGAGCGTGAAGCGCCCTTCGTAGGCACGGCGCAGCAGCTCCATCTTCCACACCGGGCTGTAGGCTGGGTTGCCGCTGGTGAGATAGAAATGACAGGCTTCGGTGCACATGCCGCAGCGCGTGCAGGCCTCCAGCTGGGAGGCAATCCAGCCGCCCGTCTCTTCGACAAACTGGTTCAGTGCTTCCTGTGTCGCGAGCATGGCGGCCTCCTAAGGCATCACGCCACGTTTACCGTATTCGGTTCCGTGGATCGTGCGTGAGAAGAAATAGAACATGAAATGCGAGATGCGGCTGAGCGGGATGTAGATCAGCAGCAGGTCGACCGCCAGCATGTGCAGGCTGAAGAGCGTCGTATACCCAAACCAGAGATGGTGGGTCATGATATAGCCCGTGACCATTGGCAGGAAGACCACACCCCAGTTCACCCACTCGGCCGGCCCGCTGATCATGCGCAGCACCGGGTTGACCAGGCGGTTGATGAACAGCGCCAGCATGGCGACGATCGCCACCGCTGCCATCCAATCGACGATCGGCAGCGAGAGCGTCGGCCAGCCGAAGCCCAGCAGGCTTTTCCAGACCAGCATATGGGCTGTACCGAGAAAGATGACGATGAACAGCCCGAGGTGGAACAGCCCGCCTGCTAAATAGGTCAGTGGGTTGCGCCGGAAGGTGTCCTTCACCCACGGGATGAAGGGCCAGATCAGAATCCCCTTCAGGTAAGACTTCACCACTCCGGCGGTTTTGCTGCCCATGGCCGGCACCCGATCGCGTCCCCACCCGAGCAACAGCACCCGCATCAAGCGGTACGCCATGCCGCCGACAAAGACGATCAATGCGGCTTGAAACAGTGGTCCGCGCGCGAAACGCAGTACTTCATCCCAGGTCATCTCAGCCTCCCGACTTTTCGCTCTCAGAACGGGCGCGTTTCTTCTGCGCCCGGTTGGCGGCAGCTGCCGCAGCGCCCAGCGCCAGGCCAGCGCCGGCGGCCGCGCCCACGGCGAGCACATCCGGCCGGTCCAATGGAGCGGACTGGCCCTGGTAGAATCCGCCGCCATCCCAGAAGCCCGGCTGCGAGCAGCCCAGGCAGGGGTGGCCGGATTGAATCGGGAAGCTCAGCCCATTCATCCAGCGCAGGGAAGCGCACGCGTTGTAGGTCGTCGGACCTTTGCAGCCCAGTTTGTACAGACAGTAGCCTTTGCGATATCCCTCATCATCAAAGCTGTCAGCGAATTTGCCCGCCTCATAGAACGGGCGCCGCAGGCAGCGGTCATGAATCGCCACGCCGTAAAACGATTTCGGGCGCTTTAGCTCATCCAGCTCGGGCAGCGCGCCGAAGACCAGGTAGTGCACGACCGTGTTGGTGTACACCTCCGGGATTCCGGGGCAGCCGGGCAGGTTGATGACCGGCTTGTCGGTGATAACCTGATCGACCCCCAGCCCGGCGGTCGGTGCCGGCGCGGCAGCAGGATGCCGCCGAAGGCGGCGCAGTTCCCAACGGCGATGATCGCCGCTGCGCCGTCAGCCGCTTCGCGCAGCAGCGCATCATTGGCTTTGCCTGCGACGGTGCAGTACACGCCGCCATCCTTGGTCGTGATGCTGCCCTCGACCACCAGTAAATACTGGCCGGCGTACTTCTTCATCGCTGCCTGTTTAGCCGCCTCAGCCTGACTCCCGGCGGCGGCCATCAGCGTCTCCTGGTACTCGATGTCAAGCGTATTCAGCACCAGGTCGGTCAGCGTCGGTGACAGCGAGCGCGAAATCGACTCGGTGCACCCTGCGCAGTCCTGGAACTCGAGCCAGATGACCGGCACGCGCGGCTTGGTCTCCAGCGCATGCCGCACCTTGCGCACGAGTGATGGCTTGGGAGTGATCGATTCCACGCCCAACGCCTGTATCCCGTCGTGAACCGGCAGGCTGAGGAACGCCGCCAGCGCACTGCTCAATTTAAGAAACTCCCGCCGGCCCACGCCCTGCCTGGCCAACCGCTCTTGAATCGTTTCACGCTCTGTCATATTCGCCTCCCCGGTCCTCAGTCCGTTCACGAACTGCAGTCGACGTCGTCCTCGTCAAGTTTGGCGCGATACGCATCGAGCCCCTCGGAACCATGCGCCAGCTTGCCCTTCTCACCCTCCCAATCGGAGGGCGTGATCTCAGCGATCCAGCCCTCCCCGTAGGGATCGCTGGCTGCCAGGTCGGGGTTCTCAGCCACAGCGTCGTTCACCTTGACAAGCTTCCCCGATACCGGGGCTGGGACCGGACCAACGAACTTGCTGCTCTCGACGGTCGCCATGCTCTTGCCCTGAGCCAGATCCTGGCCTACCGCCTTGCGCTTGGGCGTGACGGCGATGAACTTGCCGCCGGCAAGTTTGACAGCCGGCGCGGTCATGCCGACCCGCAGGTCACCACTGTCAAGCTCCTTGGCCCAGACATGTTTTTCGATCAGGTAGTACAGATCATCCGGCAGCTCGCAGCCGTTGATGGTTGCCATGTAAGGTCCTCCCTAGAAACTCAGTACGATTTTGGCCTCGTCGGCCATCTCCCACATCGAAGCGCCGCCGACCATCTCGACTCCGTCGATCAGGTCTTCCTTCTTCAGGTCATGCAACTCCATGGAAGCTGTGCAGGCTTTGAAATGCACGCCGGCATCGAGTGCATCCTGCAGATAGCCGCCGGCGGCGCGCCCGCCTTCCTTGGGAAAGACCTTCTCAGCGGCGCCTTTCACCAGCAGCTGAGCGCCGTCGATGGTGAAGAACATATTCACCTCGTAGTCCATCGCAGCAGCCAGGGTCGCCATAAAAAACGGGGTTGCGCAGCGGCGCGGTGTGTCCGTGCCGCTGGTCATCACGATCAATACCTGCTCTTCATCCATGCAGATTTCCTCCCTTCCATCAGAATGCAAGCGCGATCGCGTTATGCGAGGCGAACTCAACAAAGGTCGCCGCACCGCCGACTTCGATGCCGTCGATCAGATCCTCTTTCTTGACGCCCATCACGCCCATCGTCATCTGGCAGGCGATCAGCCGGATATTCATCTCCAGCGCCGCGTCGAGCAGCTCGCTCAGCTTGCTGACGTTATCCTTCTTCATCATGTTGTTCATCATCATCGTCGCCATCGCGGTCATGCCGGGCAGCATGCCGATGATGTTCGGTACTGGCATCGGCATCGCCGGATTGGCGATTGGCGCCACCTGCAGCTTGTCGATCTTGCCCTTTTTGAGCATCTCCAGCCCATAGAAGGTGAAGAAGATGGCGACCTCCATTTCGAGCGCTGCGGCGGTAGTGCCGACGATCAGCGGTGGGTAAGCCGCGTCGAGCGTGCCGTGAGCGGCGATGATCGCCATGCGGGATGCGGTGTTCTCAGTCATAGGTTTCTCCTTGGATGGCCTGCAACCGGAACTCACACCGGGAGGCTACTTTGTCTTTTTCACGTAAAAGATGTACTTGTCGCCGTCCTGCTCATGGCTGAGCAGTTCGTGGCCGGTCTTGTTCGTCCAGGCGTTAATATCCGGCACCGAGCCGGGATCGGTGGCGATCATCTTCAGCACCTGGCCGACCTGCATGCCGTCAACCGCCTTCTTCGTTTTAAGGATCGGCATCGGGCAGTTCAAGCCACTGCAATCCAACGTCTGGTCAAATTTCTCGCTCATGGTTCGCTCCTTTGATCTGGGTCTCTTGGTCTGCGCGGGCTCGTTTGGTGGAATAGGACTATCTTCCTCTTTTAGCACCACATAAAAGCAAGGAGACCGCATCTTTGCGGTCTCCCGTCTTTCCAGCCGGTCTTTTCCCCGGAGCAAGTCCGGTCATGATGACTACCACTCACTGCATCCCATTCTCTAAACACGCCATGAAACCGATTGTGCGTGCAATCCATTCCCGGCAGTTAGAACGTATCACATGCAGAAAACGCGATCCTTAATCTCCGTCCAAGCTCAGCTTAAGCGCACCTTAGGTGTGCATCATTCGATGGCTGTCATTTTGGCAATCTGCCGCAGCCGGCTTATCAAGTCCAGCCGTTCCTGGCCGATCTGGCAGAAAGAATTCGCCACCCGCTCGAGCCAGATACCGAGCTTTCCCCGTACGCGCGGTTCGAGCACCGGGATCGTCTCCGCCAGCAGGTGCAACCGCCCGGGCTCGAGTCCCAGCTCATCTTCAACATGCTCAAGCCGGCGGGCCTGTTCTTCTCCGTCGGGCGGCTCACTGTAGAACTGACCGGCGATGATCAGGTTGGTATCCCGCTCACGCACCTGTATGTGCGCACAGCCGTACTCCAATCCGGCATGACAGCGGTAGAACGCACCGGGATGACCCTGGGCCTCAGCCAGCTCACGCCACGATTGGACACACGCCAGGCGGCCGCGCTCAGTGCTCAGGATCTCCTGGCAGAACGGCTGCGGGTTGCTGATCTCGGTCAGCGGCTCGCCATCGATGCCGGTCGTCACTGCCCCCACACCTATAATTTCGGCAAACACATCCTGGATAATCTGAATGCAGTGCAGCGGCAGCGCAGCCTCCTGGCCGCCGCCTGTGGTCCCGCCGGCACGAGCAATGGATGAATCCGCAGCTCGAAGCCAGGCTTCAATCGCCGAACGCTCAAAACGCCAGCGCCCGCCGACCTTGATGCCCTGCAGGCGTCCATCCTTCAGCATGCGGTAGATCGTGGTGCGATCCAGCTGCAGCAGGTCCTGCAGCTGGCGGATCGTCAACAGGTCGGACACGGGTCAACCTTGCTATCGTTTGCTATCATTTGCTCGTGTTTACTATAGTACAGGAATTCACAAACGGTCGCATGTGACATTCATCCTCGTTCATGGAAGGCAAGCGCCGACCACCTGGCATAAAGAGAACGGGCTGCGTTTTCGCAGCCCATTCGGGGGAAGTGAGGAGAAGATGCTTGAAGAGGACTTCCCCGCTTTGTCCGTACCACCCTTGAACCTTGGTTTTGAGGAGGGGGTCTCCCCCGGGTACGCCCCGAAGGGAGACCCTTGTCCCACCAACCGTTGAAATCGTACACCGGGAGATGCTTGGCGAGCTTTAAACGAGGCTAGTGGTCAGCTTAAGCGAAACTTAGAGCAGGTTGGAAGATTTATAGGATCCATCGGCCTGGCCGACGGCCGGGGACAGAGCTTGACGCCAGGGGGATGTACAGTCGTGCGCCCTCATGACGATGTACATTCCCCGCCCTGCACCTACTCCAGCGTCACGCTGTCGGAGGCGATCACGACCGGGAGATTCGGCAGGCCCTGCGTGAAGCGCACGAAATCGGCCACCTCGGCCTGGTCGGCGTAGGCTTTAAGGTTTTCCATCCAGCGGAAGCCAATCGATTGATAGAGCAACTCGACGGTGAGCGTGAACGGTCCGCTCGCCCCGCCGGTGTTGATGGCGATCAGCACCCGGTCGCCGCCGCCGTCGAAGTCGACATCCTCACGCGCCCCGCCGCGCACGGCAAAGTCCTCATAGGGAGCAGCCTTCTCAAAGCCTTCCGGCAACAGCCGGCTGTCCTTCAGGTAGCCGGCGGCGCGCAGCAGGTCGGTCGTGACATGGTTTTCGGTATCGCGCAGGATCGCCTCGTAGATCTGCACCTGTTCCGGTTGCACAATCGCCTGGTAGTGCTGCTCAAACTGGGTAGGGTCTGCATCGTTATCGTTGCCAGCGATCGAACCATCGGGATTTACCGCACCTGACTCAAAGACCAGCTCACCGGCGCCGTCGGTGAGCGTGATGTGCAGCCAGGCCCGTCTCGATGGGAAGCCGGTCGGGAACTTGTGCCCGGTCAGGATCGTAAGCGCCGCTTCGGCCGAGACGCGCGCCCCGACCCGCTGGGCGTTATCGAGCGCCAGTATGGCGGTGTCGTTCTGCAGCTGATCGACGGTGTGGGCGATCCCGGCTGCGAACTGCCCGGATGAGGCGGTCACGTCCAGTTCTTCGCCGTACTGGTCGAGCATTTTCAGCATGAAGGCGTTTCCGCCGACAAAGGTGTGCTGGGAGAACGGACTGCGCAGCGTCTCGGAGGTCAGGGAGATTTTCACCCCACCCTCGGCCTCGGGCATGTGGCATTCCTGGCATGTGTTCCGGTTGCGGAAGCTGGAGTAGTAGTACTCGAAATAGGTCATCTGCTCGGGGAAATCCCCCGCCACCTGACCGTGGGCATCGACATAGGGCGTATAAAGCACGTGGCAGGTGGCGCACAGCTCGGACTTCGAGAGATGGGCCGACTGCGCCGGCTGGTAGCCGGAGGCGCCGGCCATGATCTGCGCCTGGTCCGGGGCGATCGTGAAGGGGCCGAAGATCACCCGGTCGGGGCGCCTGAGTTGGGTGTCGATCTGGAAGCCGCCGCTGTAGGAAGCCTGCGTGCCCAGGTTGTCACTGCGGATCTGGTGGCACACGGTGCACGACACGCCGTCCATGGCGAAGGCGTGCAGCTCGTTCTCGGAATCGGTGAAGGCGTTCTCGCCGAAAACGGCAGTGCCCGCGCCTTGCTGCTCGGCCGTGAACTGCGCCATCGGCATGTGGCAGCGGGTGCAGGTGTTCTGAATCGTCTCCGCCAGGTCGGGCATCTCGCTCACCTCGGCTCTTACCGTGGCTTGCCAGTATGGGTCGCGGGCTGAGTTGGCCATGACCGACGCGCGCCAGGCGGCGTCGATGGAGACGTCGTTTCCGGCGTCGTCGGTCTGGTTCATGTGGCAGACTGCGCAGGCACCAGAGGTCGAGAAGAACTCGCCCACTTTGGCCGCCAGCGGTTCTCCTTCACGGCCGGCCTGTTCCTCGGCCGGCGTGGCGCTGGCATAAGCCGTCGCTGTCGGTGGGGGTGTGTTGGTCGGGCGCAGGCGGGCTGTGTCCGTCGGGCGCGGCGTGGCTTGCGGCGTCGGGCTGCCGCAGGCGGCCAGGGTCAGGAGCATGGCAAGAGGCAGCAAACAGGGAATGCGGCGCATGGGGTTCTCCGGGTCAGATGACAAACTTGCCGTCTTTGTAGAGCACCTCACCGTCGACGCGGATCTCGGAATCATGCGACATGTCGCAGATCATGTCCCAATGGATGGCGGATTTAGCCTTCGAGCCGGTCTCAGGGTAACCGGCTCCGAGCGCCATGTGGAACGTGCCGCCGATCTTCTCGTCGAAGAGGATATTCTTGGTGTAGTTCTGGACACCGTAGTTAAGGCCGACGGCGAACTCGCCCACATAGCGGGCGCCTTCATCCGTATCGAGCATCGCCTGCAAGAAAGACAGATTGCGGGCTGCTTTAGCCTCGACGACCTTGCCCTGGCTGAAGGTCAGTTCCACGCCTTCCACCTCATTGCCGCGGTAGACAGCCGGGTAGGAGAAGGCCACGTGTCCCTCGATCGAGTTCTCGACCGGGCCGGTGTAGACCTCGCCATCGGGCATGTTGTTCAGGCCGGCGGCGTTTTTGAAGATGCGGTCCTTGATCGACAGCTTCAGGTCGACTGTCGGACCTTTCACTTCGACCAGGTCGTGACCAGCCAGCGCGTCGACGATGCCTTGCTGCTGCGCTTTCAGGCCGGCCCAGTATGCAAGCGGGTCTTCCTCAGGATCCTCGACGTGGCAGGCTGAGAAGGCGAAGCGTTCGAACTGGTCCAGGTTCATGCCGGTGTCCTGGGCATAAGCCTGAGTAGGAAAGAGCGTTGTCACCCACTTGAAGCTGTCGTCGGCGCCGCGCTTGAATTGAACCGCCGTCACTGCCCCGGTGGCCTGCTCGCGCCGGGCGAGCTTGCCCTTGTCGCAGCCCATCAACAACTTCGAGTTCGAGACCGCGTGGATACGGATACGCGATTCGAATTGTTCGTAGGCCAGACTGTAGAACGTGGCCTGGTAGTCGAGCTGCTCGTTGTTGGCGTGCTCTAGGAAGACATCGTCCACACCGGTCATCGTCGTCTGGCCAGCGAGCGAGACCAGCAGGTGAGGGTGCCCGCCGGCGAGCAGGATCTCGCGGAACAGGGCGCGCACGAGCGGCTCAGCCGGCGGTTCGGCTTCGATCAGCACCCTGTCGCCGGGCTGGATGCGGGCCGAGTGGTGGACGAGGACGGTGGCCATGCGGTCAACGCGCGGGTCGTTCATCGGGGCTCCTTAGGGGAGTGAGAGGTACAGTCGTCAGAGGCCCCATTGTACCCCAGCGTGGGACCAGGGGGTGATTGGCGCCTCCCTATGCAGGTACATAGAATCGTGTTTGCTCCTCGCACTATCGATCCTTCGCAGGATGAATGCTTGAAAACCTTGATCAGTATCAATAGACCGCATTGGATGGAGACATGAACACCATCCCACCACCTTCATCTGCCACCAGCGACACGAGTGAGCGAAAAGCCTGGACTCATTCTCTGCTCGATGCCCTTAAGTTGTGGGGGGTCTGGCGCCTGGGGCTCTCGCTGTGGGGCCTCATTCTCTGGCGGGCGGGCTTGATCCTGCCCGGCGCTGGCCAGCGCTGGCTGCATGGACTGCGGCCAGCGGTTGAGGG
>JARRJK010000091.1:0-14450 GCA_037379555.1 Anaerolineales bacterium
ATGACGACTGACCTCGATCCGCGTCTCTGGTGGGTTCTGGCTTCCGGCGGCCTGGTCGGATGGCTGGTCGCGGTCCCCCTCGTTGATCAGATCCAGAAAACGGGATGGATCCATTGGGCTTCGGACGAACCCCTCGGAGGGACGAAACCAGCGCGATTCTGGCCGGCTCTGGCCGTGCTGTCCAGCTTCCTGTTGGTCCTGCTCTCGATTGGTGCGGTCATCCTGCTGTCAAACGGGTTGTCCCCTGCGGAGCTCCTCGCAGCCTTGAGTTAACCTGTCCGCCTGCTGGCTGCATACCCCGGTACGCCTGGGTGGCTGGCAATCAGCTGCCCAGGCGTCCATCCCGTTGCGCGCCGGTGGGGCGGATCGAAAATTGGCCCTTGACAGACGAACGTAAAATATCTATAATTTGCAAAGTAATTGTAAAGATACGAAACCAAATCATGCCTGGAGGCAACATGTCTGAAGAACGCATGTTCACTGGTTTACGGCGGTTCAACCTGTTCATGGGCGCGCTGCATCTCGTGCAGGGCATCTTCATGATCGTGATCAGCAACGACCGCACCTATCCGATCTTCACCAACTACCTGACCTTCAATCCAGAAACACGGTCGCTGGTGCCTGATCCGCAGCTGCTATACGAGCTGCCGTTCGGCCCGGCGGTGGCGGTCTTCCTGCTGCTCTCGGCCGTGGCGCACTTCTACCTGAGCACGATCGGCTACAGGTCTTATGTTGGCAATCTCAAGCTCGGGATGAACCCGGTCCGCTTCTACGAGTACGCGCTAAGCTCGTCGCTGATGATCGTCTTGATCGGTATGCTGGTGGGAATGTGGGACCTGGGCAGCCTGATCCTGATCTTCGGCTTGAACGCCATGATGAACCTGTTCGGCATCATGATGGAGCTGCACAACCAGAAAACCGAGCGCACGAACTGGACGGCTTTCATCTTTGGTTCGATCGCGGGGATCATCCCCTGGATCGTGATCATGCTCTACTTCCTGGGCGCGATCAACTCATCCGATGCCAAACCGCCGGCGTTTGTGTACGCCATCATCCCCACGATCTTCGTCTTCTTCAACATCTTCGCTGTCAATATGGTCCTGCAGTACAAGAAGGTGGGGCGCTGGGCGGACTACCTGTTCGGCGAGCGGGTGTACATCATCCTGAGCCTGGCCGCGAAGACCGCGCTGGCCTGGCAGATCTTCGCCGGCACGCTGGCCCCGGTCTAAACCGACATCAAGCCAGGACAGAAGAAGCAGCAGCCTCCCCATATGGTGGGAGGCTGCTTTTCATGCGCGGAGCGATCGCTTAACCGCCACCCGGCGTCAGGGGGACGTAGCCGCTTTCAAGCACCGCGGCCTGGCCTTCCGGCGTTAACAACCAATTCACTAATTGGCGTGCGGGATGCCCTTGCGGCAGGTTGTGCCGCAAGACGGCATAGACGTCCGTCGTCAGGGGGTAGCTGCCAGCGGACAGGGTATCGAATGTGGGTTCGGTGCCGTCGATCCCCAGTAGTCTCAAATCGGCTTGAGGGAAGATGCGGGTGGCGTAGTAGTAGACGGAGTAGCCGATCCCGGCTGGATCGCTGAGGATCGCGTGAATAGGCCCCATCATCCCCTCCAGGATCATGTCCGGAGAGTCGATCATCGGCGCGCCGCGCATCACGAGTTCTTCCATCAGTTCCTGGCTGCCTGAGTTGCGGTTGCGCTGGTAAGGGCTGATCGGCTGGTCGGGTCCGCCGACCTGGGACCAGTTCGTCGATGCGCCGGTGTAGATCGACCGGATCTGGTCCAGCGTCAAACTCTGTACCGGGTAATCCTGGTGCACGATGAAGACGAAGGCGTCGCGCGCTACGGGCACGGCTTCGAGCTGCACCTCGTTCCGCCGCGCTTCATCCAGTTCATCCGAGGAAGGCTGACGGGCGACGAGGATCACATCCGCTTGACCGTGGATCAGGTTCACATAGGCGCTGTGGGTCCCGCTATGCCACAGCTGGAAGATTGCCTCGATCGCCACCTGGGAACCGCCAGAGTTCAACTCGGGGACGATATGCCAGGTCGTCGTGAAGAGGTCTCCCTCCTGCCAGGTGCAACTAACCTCGAGCAGCTGGCAGGCAATTGTCACCTGCAGCGGCAATGTCGAGGTCGAGCCATCGACCCGCAGATAGCTTTCGGCAGCTACCTCGGGCGGGGCCGCCGGTGCCGGAGGCGGTTCGTTCGCCCGGCAGGAGGCCAGTAGGGCCAGGAGAAACAGGCTGAGCGAGAGTCTGCGCATCTTGGAACCCTCCATCGTGCGTCCTCGGCTATAACTATACACGGATCAGCAAGACAGATTCCTCAAGAGCAGTTGACAAAGCGAGGTATTGTTCTTACAATAGAACATATGTTCTGTTCCGGAGAGGACGACCTCAGGAGAGAATGTCATGGACTATGCATGCGAACTGATCGAACGTGAGGCGGAACCCGTGCTATCTGTCCGCACCCGCGCTGCGGTGGACCAATTGCCACAGGTCATGGGCAGGATTTACGGCGAGATCATGACCCTTCTGGACAAGAGGCGCGGCTATCCCTCCGGCCCGCCGTTCGCGGCCTATTACAACATGGACATGCAGGATCTCGACCTCGAGATCGGCATCCCGGTCGCTTCTCCCCAGGAAGGCGTGGGAGATATCCGCCCGGGCCGAATTCCTGCCGGCCGCTTCGCTAGCTGCATGTATATCGGACCGTACGACCGCATTTCGGCTGGTTACGAGACGCTCACCTCATGGATGGAAGATCAAGGGCTTGAGCCAGGTGGGATCGCCTACGAGCTGTACCTGAACGATCCAGCGAGCACACCCCCTGGGGAGCTGCAGACGCAGCTCCTGTTCCTGATGAAGGATTGAATTGCACCCAGCCTTCATCCAGCTGCACGATCGCGCTGGAGGGCACACAGGGCAGAATTTTATCTCGTCGAGCAGCAGAGGCCCTTACGCGCATCCGCAGGTTGTGCGAGAATAGAGATGTGAGGGACACAGCAGTTCGCCCGCTGCATTCGACGTCTCATCTGTCGCAGCGCGAACCAGACGCCCTGGAGGCCTGGCCATGCACCTCTCCGGATTGCACATCCTGCTGACATATCAGTGTACTTTCGAATGTGATCACTGCTTCGTATGGGGCAGCCCGTGGCAGACGGGCGTGTTCACGCTGGCGGGGATAGAGCAGGTGCTCGATCAGGCACACGAGCTGGGCTTGAGTTCGATTTACTTTGAAGGGGGAGAACCATTCCTCTACTATCCGATTCTGGTCGAAGGGGCGCGCATGGCAGCGCAGCGCGGCTTCAGCGTCGGCCTGGTAACGAACGCCTACTGGGCTACAACCGTCGAGGATGCTCAAGCCTGGCTGGCACCCCTTGCCGATTTCATCGACGATCTGACCGTGAGCAGCGATCTTTATCATTACAGCGAGCGCATCAGCCGGCAGGCGAAGAACGCAAGCAGGGCGGCTGAGCAGCTCGGCCTGGCAACCGGGATGATCACGATCGAGACATCAGCAGCGCAAGCGGGCGAGGCACCGTTGGGGCAGCTGCCCGACGGCGATTCGGGCGTCATGCACCGCGGCCGGGCGGTTCAGAAATTAGCGCCGCAAGCGATCGGGCGTGCTTGGGAGACATTCACCGAATGCCCATACGAAGATCTGGTCGACCCCGGCCGCCTGCACCTCGATCCACTGGGCAACTTGCATCTCTGCCAGGGGATCGTCATCGGCAACCTGTTCGAAGATCCACTGCGCGAGATCATCGAGCGCTATGATCCGCGGAGCCACCCCGTCGCTGGACCGCTGCTGGCGGAAGGCCCGGCCGGGCTGGTCAGGACCTACCAGCTCAAACACCTGGACATGTACGCGGATGCCTGCCACCTGTGCTATGAAGCGCGGCTGCAGCTGCGGGAAAAATTCCCTGCGATCCTGTGCCCGGATCAGATGTACGGGGGCTATGAGGTCACCTAGTCCACTCCGGGCTGTCCGTAGGCGGGTTCAGCCCCGCATCGCTCAAGCGTGAGATAGCGCCTGGGGGTGGGCTTGAGGCGCTGTGGGGAAATTGGACATAATTTATAGGAAAATTGCCCCTTTTCATCCAGGAAAAAAACTGATATGATCGCAGCGTGAAGGTTGCATGCACGTTCTGTCTGGAAGTCGAAAGACCTGGGCCTGAGCTGAACATGCTCAGGCCGAGTCGGTTCATTGAACCCGACCGCCGGGAACGAGACACGCACCTCCAAGACAACATGCCTTAAGGAGGCAATCGAACATGTCGGAACGAGTTCTGGGTACGGTCAAGTGGTTCAATGGAAGCAAGGGCTACGGCTTCATCGAGCGTGAAGATGGTGATGATGTCTTCGTACATTACACTGCCATTCAGGCCGATGGCTTCCGCAATCTGGAAGAGGGCCAGCGCGTGGAGTTCTCCATCGAGCAAGGCCCCAAGGGTCTTCAGGCCGCTAACGTCGTCGTCCTCTAACTCCTCAAGACCTGACCAAAAAAAGCCCCCGCGGAGCGGGGGCTTTTCCTATTTCGAGGGACTTGTTGTTTAAGTGGAGCTCAGGCTGGATCCGCTCAGCCGCGCCATATGCCTGTCACAGGAACGTCACGGTCATTTCCTGCTCTGCAGGGAATCCGCCTGGCAGGGACAGACGAATCCCATCCAGGGGAGAGGCATATCGAATATACGGCCTGTTGTATGATTAGGTATCCGCGCCTTCACTGTTGGGAGGAGTTGATCCATGGACCGAGCACTTGAAAATGCCATCATCTATCTTCAGTGGTTCATCCTCACCGCCATCGCCTACCCGGTGGGCGCCCTGGCCGGAGCGGCGATCGCACTACCGCTCGGCGTAGAACCCGAATCGACCGGCTATCTGCTGCTGACAGGCTTTGTATCCGGTGTTCTGATCGCAGTGGCTCAGCTGCTGCTTCTGCGGCGTCAGACGGTGGGCAGCGAATGGTGGATACTGCTGACTGCTGTCGGTGTCACCCTCGGAAGCTGGCTGTCAGCATTGATCCTCGAGGGTTCGGTTGACTTCTTTATGGCCATCCTGGCAGGCACGGCAGGCGCGATGCTCCCGGCTGTGCTTCAGGTCACGATGTTGCGCTCCATGACGTGGACGCGTATCGAATGGGTCGTGCTGACATTTTCCGCTTGGATTTTCGCCTACGGCGTCGGAGAGGTTGTGATCTCTGGCGGCAGGTTGGATGAAGCGCTCACGACGCTCGGACATACGCAGACCTTGGCGATGATCGGTTGGGCGATTGGTGCACTCATCGCGGTCCTGCTGCTGCTGTTCTTTACACCGATAGCACGCCGTCGGGAGCTGTCGGGCAGGATCCAATGGTTGCCGTGAATTCCTTGATGGCTGGAGCTTGAAGGCCGGGTCAGTTCATTGACAATGCCAACCGTTGGGCGTAGGGCTGGAAACGTGCACGCTCCGGGCATCGCGACTGGCTGGAAAGGCATCCGGATCGGCCTGATCATGCTCTTCGGGATAGTGCTCGCGGGCTGTGACGTCGTCGGAGCGCTGCCGGTGTCCACGCCAACCTTGCGCCTGCCGCCCGCCACTCAATCTACCCCGATCGAACCAGTCGAGCCTGCGTCGGAATCGCGGCATGACGAGAGGGTCCCCTCGCCGACGCAAACGATGGCCAGCCTGACCCGGACGCCGGAGGAGACGCCGGCAGGAACCCCCACGAAAACCCCCTGGCCGACTCCCACGACGCCATGCTACCGGGCGGACTTCTTGCAGGACGTTCGCATCATCGATGGTACCCGCTTCGATCCGGGGGACATTCTCTTCAAAACCTGGCGGATTCAGAACAGCGGCACATGTGACTGGCACGGAGACATTACCTTACACTTTCTTGCGGGAGATCGCCTGGCACGCCCCACCGACCTGCCGGCCATGTTCTATCAGGTTGGTGCGCAGCTCGAGCCACGTTTGGATGAGCTCAATTGGGCTGACCTGCGGTTGATCCGTGTGGGTGCAGGTCAGCAGGTTGATCTGGTTGCCTTTTTCCGGGCTCCTGATCTGGAAGGCGAGTACCGCAGCTTGTGGCAGTTGACGGGCCCGGAAGGCCAGCCGCTGGGCCAGGTCTACCTTTATATCCGTGTCCGGTCGAGCTATGAGTTCACACCTGAATCATGGTCCGGACTGTGGAGGCATCTGCCGCCGGAGCAGGGCGCGGTTGAAAGTGAATTAGCCCTGCAGCAGCAAGATCGATTGTTGCGTGGATATTTTTACCGGCAGGATGGTGTTCCGCAGTTGATCGAGGGGGCCGTCTCGCTGGATGGCAAGCGGGTGGAAGGAGCCGTTGGGGAACCCTGGAGCGACGGCGCGGTCTTCTTCCTGGAGCAAATGACGGCGGGATACCGATTCAAAGGGCGCTTGGAGAGCGGGCCTTTCGCAGAAGTGGCCTGGTGCGGTGCGCGTGGCACGCTGGAGATCCCGGTTAGCAGCTGCCTGCTGGAAAAGTAGCATCTACGCAGAGCGCGGTGATCTTGCGTCCGTATTCGCGGGGTTTACTCCTGGATAAAGTCTCCGTTCTTGTAGATCAATTCCCCATCAGCGATGATCTCACCTGCACGCATGTCAACCAGCATATCCCAATGGATCGCGCTGCGGTTCGTTGAACCCGTTTCCGGATACCCGCCGCCTAAAGCGAGGTGGATGGTGCCGGCGATTTTCTCATCGAAGAGCATCGAGCGGGTGAAGCGCTGGATGTTCTTGTTTGTGCCGATACCGAGTTCGCCCAGATAACGGGCACCGGCGTCTGCCTCCAGTGTGGCCTGCAGGTAGGCGTCGCCCTTCGCGGCGCTCGCTTTAACCACCCGTCCATCCTCGAAAGTGAGCTCCACGTCGTCTGTCTCGATTTGATTGTGGATGCAGGGGTAACTGAAGTGGACCCATCCCTGGGCCGAATCCTCAACGGGTCCGGTGAAGATCTCGCCGGCGGGCATGTTGGTCTCTCCCGAGCAGGGGATGAACTTCCGACCGGCCACGCTGAGTTTGAGGTCGATATCGGGGCCGCGCAAATGCAGATTGGAAGCCTGGTTCAGGATGTCTGCCTGCCGTGCTTGCTCTGCCGCCAGGTGTTTCCAGCCTTGAATAGGGTCGTCCAGATCGAGCAAGCAGCTGGAGTAGAAGAAGTCCTCGAACTCGGCCAGGCTCATCTCGGCATCCTGCGCATAGGCGTTTGTCGGGAAGCGTGTGGCCATCCAGCGCAATTTCTTGGTTGCCGAGCGCTGAAACCAGGTGTCGACGATGGACTTTGAGGCTTCACGCACCCGGTTCAGCTGCGCCGGGTCGAGCGTCGCCAGTGTGCGGGTGTTGCCAGCGCTGCTCAAGCGGATGTCGACTTCAAATTCCTCCGCTACCATGCGCAACAGGGGATTCACATAGGAGAGTTGAGTTTCACTCGCATCTCGCATATACAAAGCCTGTACCGCCTCTGAATCGATCAGCACATGCGGCAAGCCTCCCGCCGCGAGAATCTCCCGGACAAGCTCGACCAGCAGCGGTTCGGCAGCCGCCGTGAGGGGGTAGCCATGGACTGCCACCCGATCTCCAGGCTGGACGCGAGTGCTGTATTGGATCAACAGACGGGCGAATTTCTTCAATCGTTCATCGGCCATGATATTTCTCCTCGCTACGATCCCCCGGATTTCCCGGTCCTAAATTCATGATGTTATTCAGCGACGTGCACCGGCAGCGGAACTTCTGCCACTTGCCTGGGGTGGGTGCTCAGGCGATCACCTGCCGCGCGCTGCAGGAACAGAAAACCGATGATCGAGATGGTGCACAGGATGCCTCCTGCGTACCACACCCAGTTCGGATTGTAATTGTCCATGATCAGACCGGCTGCGAGCGGACCGACTGTTGCCGGCAGAGCCCAGGAGAGCGAGAAGAAGGCCATGTAGCGGCCGCGCATCGCTTCCGGAGCAAAACGAGCGGCGAGGGCCTGGCTGACCGGGATCACAATCATCTCGCCTGTCGTGATGATCACCATCGCCAGGATGAACAACGCATAGCCGCTCACGAAGCCGTACATCGTGAAACCCACCAGATAGAACGCAGTCCCAAGCGCCATCATCAGCAGCGGTGGATGTGTTGAGGTCCGCCGGGTGACCCAGAACTGGAATGCCACGACGGCCAGCGCGTTGATGCTCATCATCATCCCATAGCCCTGGGTGGGAATGCCGTGCACATCCCGCAGGTAGACCGATAGCGTGTTGTACATCTGCTGGTAGACGATCAGCATGATGATCGAGGTGACGAGGAAGCCGATGAACGGCCTGTCGGAGGCGACTTTGCGATAACCGCTGAAGGTCTGTGTCAGCGTCTCCGGTTCCTGCCCTTCGGCCAGCGCGGGTTTCGTCTCGGGGATGAATCGGAAGACGATCAGCGCGGTGATCGTGCTTGAGACCGCGTCCAGGATGAACAAGAGCAAGTAAGAGCGGGCGGCAACGAAGCCCCCGATGGTCGGGCCGAAAATCCAGGCCAGGTTGGCCACGACACGCAGGATGCCAAATCCCTCGGCGCGTTTCTCCTCCGGCAGCATGTCCGCCACCATCGCCTGATGCGCGGGTCCGGCGACATTCGACAACAAACCGACAACGACAGCGACCGGGTAGAACAGGGCCAGGTCGTTGATCAGGCCGAGCAGGATGCTGGTGAATGCGCTGGTGATCAGCCCGAAGAGCACCATGCTGCGCCGGCCGAAGCGGTCGGTCAGCGCGCCACCGATCGTGCTTCCGACCAGGCCCGCGATGGAAAACAGCCCCAGCAGCGCTCCGGCCTGAGTCATCCCGACGTTGAATTTCTGCGTGATGTAGAGCGCGAAGAAGGGGAAGATCAGCGTCCCGCCCAGCCGGTCAATAAAGGAAGCTCCCACCAGGACCCAGAACTCGCGCGGGAAGCGTTTGTAGGTTGTGTTGAATTGTTTCAACATTGTCTGATCCGTGCGGCGATTCGAGCTAGAATGAGACACGAACAAGGCGTAAGTATATCGCAGGTTCCGCAAGCCGCTGGTGAGGGACCTTAAGCAGACGATAAGGTATGCCCGAGCAAACCGGAAATATACTTCGTTGCGGGAGCATCCGCTGAGCTGTCGACACGAAAAAAGGAGTGGCCGCGATGAAATCCAACCGACATCTTCCTGCACTCGGTTATCTTCTGGTCTTCAGCATCCTGCTCGTGGGGTGCAACATGCCTGGTTACGGGCAGGGCCCGACGCCGCTTCCCCGCCAGGCAACGGACACCTCCCAGCCGGTGGCAACCATTCAGCCCAGCAGCACGCCAACGCTGCCCATACCCACGGCAACCCCCACGCACTACATCCCCGGACCGGACGTCACGCCGGTGGCCCATCTCGCTCCGGGCGCTGCCTTTGATTTGACCCGGGGTGCGATGGTGAGTCTGAACGACGGCTGGGGGATTGGCGGCCTCTCCGGCGCGTCCGACCATGTCTTTCATACACAGGATGGAGGGCAGACCTGGCATGATGTCACGCCGCCGCAGGACGCTATTGTCGGCCTGCCTCAGGCTGTCAGCGCCTACTTCCTCGATTCCCAGACGGGCTGGGCGCTTTACCACCCCAGCGAAGTGCTCACTGGAAACCTCTCGATGCCGCTGATTGTCTGGCCAGCATCGGCCAGTGCCCGTACGACACCGCAGTCATGGATTGGAGTTCAGATGCCGGTCTGACCTGGACCCAGGTGAAGCTGCCGTTCGGCAGCAGCTACGCCAACCTGGAGGGGAACGCCGGCTGCGGGGCACACTCTCCGATCCTGCTGTCGAAGGCCTCCTGGATTGTCGCGGCTGACTGCCGCACGTTCGACAATCCGCCACAGGATCTGCATTTCCTGTACCGGACCCAGGATGAAGGCACGAGCTGGTCGATCGGAGAATACCCCGGGGGTTCCCTCTTTTTCCTCGATAGCCAGAAGGGTTGGGCCTTTGGGAAGGATATCTACCAGACGACCGACGGCGGGGGGACCTGGACCCAGATCTCGACCGTGTTATGGGATGGCCAGTTCAGCGTCGTTGATATCCAGAACATCTGGGCTGTAGCCCAAGCCGGGTCGCAGTATGCCCTGGTCAGGAGCTCGAACGGCGGGGGCACCTGGTCAATCATCGATGCGCAGATCGTCCCCTGAGGTTCAGGAAGGTGTTGAGATGCAGGCCTCAAGGCAGGGCTTGTCCCGGCGTAGAGGTTGGTTCGGTCGGGGCTCGGTTGAAGGCTGAGTTGCATGCTGACCGGTTTTTCCTGGCCCGGTTTTCACAGCATGGCATGCAGGGTACATGGAGGTGTAAAGAGCATGGCTTTGTATAGATTCCAGATGCGCCTATTCCGAATCTTTTCGCCGATGGTGCTGGTGATCATCGCGGCTATTGTCGTATATGCTTACACGATAGCCCCGACCGCGCATTTCGATGCGGTCCGGGCGATTTGTTATGGATACTTGCTTGGCTGGTTTGGCGCGTGGTTTGGAGTATGGTTCTGGTCGCGCCGCTGGTTGCGGGAGCAGGAGCCGGGATAGGGGGAGAGTGTAAAGGGTAACGTGCTGAAACGCGTTGACCCCTGCTTGAAAACAGGACACCGGGTCTTGGGAGGGGCCAGCGGAGTTCACACTCAAGCGTGATGCCCGGCCGTTCTCACGCCCGGCTGGGCTGGTTTTAACCCGCTTATGACGCTTCCAGATTTAGCGATCATTCCGAGCCAGCTTTTCAGAGAAGACGATTTTGGTTTTAATCCGCTTGTGAATATGATTACATACGCGCTCCATCCTGCAGGGGGTGGCATTCGGGGTGTTGCACGCCGTGTTTGAAGAGAGTGCATCGTGAGAACCGGTCATCAGCAATGGACGCTTGAACCGCACGGAGCTCGCTTCTGGCTGCTGCGCGGACTGAGTCTCTCGGTCCAGTGGGGCGCAGTAGCCGGCGCGTATTCCCTGTACAGCGGATGGTGGAGCTGGAGACTGCTCCCCTGGCTGATCCTCGCCGCCTACGCCGTCGCCGGGCTTGACCGGTTCTTCAATCTCCAGCGCTACGGCATCCAGATTGATGGCAGGCAGATCAACGGTCTGTCAGGCCTGTGGGGCCGTCCGACTTCGATCGCCATGCGGTCAGTCAATATGGACGAAAGCCTGACGACGGGATTCTGGCAGTGTTGGAGAGGCTATACTCATATCGTCTCCCATGATGGCGAGCGGATCGTGGTCAATAACTTCGCTTTCACACGCGACGAACGGCAGCGGCTGCAGGCCGTGCTTGAAGCGTACGACCGTACTCTGCACTGATTTTCACCCGGCAATCCATGCTTGAGATAGATGGTTCGATAGGGGAAGGTGGAGGGCAGTTGCTCCGCAGCTCCCTTACCCTTTCGCTTTTAACAGGCAGGTCGGTGCGCGTGATCCGCATCCGTGCGCGCCGGTCCAATCCGGGATTGCGTCCCCAGCATCTCGCTGCAGTGAAGGCAGCTGCTGAGATCAGCGGCGCGCACACGGTGGGCGCCCGACTGGGATCGAAACGTGTCGCGTTCGAGCCTGGCCCGGTACGGCCGGGGAGCTACGCGTTCGATATCGGCAGCGCAGGATCTTCCTCCCTTGTCTTGCAGACGCTGCTGCCGGCATTGGTCCGGGCGGGAGGGCCGTCCAGCCTGACGATCACAGGCGGGACGCATGTCAGGTGGAGTCCATGCAGCCACTATCTCGAATGGGCCTGGCTGCCGGCCCTCAAGCGCATCGGCTGGGTGGTGCGGATCAAGCTCGACCGGGCGGGATTCTATCCGCGCGGGGGTGGGTTGATCACGGCCCACGTCGAGGTTTCCGAACGGACAGGACCTTTGCTTCTGATGGAGCGCGGCGAGCTATCTCACATTGAAGGCTTCTCTTTTGCAGGCAACTTGCCGCTGTCCATTGCTGAGCGCCAAAGGCGGCAGGCGGAGCAGCGGTTGGCAAGCCGGGGAGTGCCGTTGGAAATTACAAGCGCCGTATTGCAAGCAGCGGGGAAGGGCACTGCCATCATTCTGCGGCCTCGGTTTGACGGCGGCCTCGCCGTCCCTTTTGGGCTCGGTGAACCGGGTTTGCGGGCTGAACGCGTCGCGGACCTGGCGGTTGAAGGCCTGCTTGGCTTTTTATCCACGGAAGCGACGGTTGACCGCTTCCTCGCCGATCAGCTGCTGATACCGCTCTCCATGGCGGATGGGCCTTCGGCGTTCATCACCGCTGAGATCACCTCCCACCTGCAAACGCTGATCCCAATCATCGAGGCATTCGGCGTGGCTTCCATACAGCTGGAGCCCCATCAGGATGGATCTGCGCTCGTCAGGATTTCCCCCCGCAATTCAAGGCCTGCAGGCCAAACGAACCATTGATCGCAAGCAGCTCATCGCCTACAATGCGCCCGATGCCACGAGAACGTATAAGCCGCATTACCGCTCACTGTTCTTCGCTGGGTTGGTTGCCGCGATTGGCTGCAGCCCTCGTCGCGCTCGTGCTGATGAGCGGCTGCAGCATGGCGCGTTCGCTCCTGGCTTCCCCGACACCGAGTCCGAGCTCGACTCCAACCCCAACGGAAACTCCAACACCGACGAACACGCCGACCAAAACGCCGACAGCGACGATCACGCAGACGCCGACCCAGACGCTCACGCCCACGCCCAGCCCGACTGCCACCATCACACCGACGGCGACGTTCGATTTCCCGGATGCGACTGTCCGGATGCAGGCGCACTGCCGCTATGGCCCCACGACGGCTTATTTACACGCAGGTGATCTTTATCCCGGTGATCGCGGCTTGATCTGGAATCGGAATTTCGATGCCAGCTGGCTGTTTGTGAAATGGGAAAAGCAGTCCTGGCCGTGCTGGGTCTCCGCCTCGGTGATCGACATTGAGGGCGACCCATTTACGGTCGTTACCTACACCAGCCCGCTGCCATGGTCGGAATTGTACGGGCCGCCGAATAAGGTCACGGCCACCCGCCAGGGCGATCAGGTCACGATCAGCTGGTCACGCGTCGATATGACGCTGGATGACGACCGAGGCTACTTCATCCAGGCCTACGTCTGCCGCGGCGGCTATCTGATCGAAGTGACGGTCGCCACGAACAACCTCTCCTACACGCTGCAGGACGAGCAGAACTGCTCCCAGCCGTCGAACGGCCAGCTGCGCGCGGTGGAGAAGCATGGCTACACCGAGCCGGTAACCATCCCCTGGCCGTAATCATCTCTGGGTGCCCCCAGCGGATTTTGCATACAGGGCGTTCGCGGGCATAATTTGCCGCCGGTTGAACGCATCGAGAGGGAAGCTGCATGTCCAAATCCGAAGCCCCGCAGTCATTAAGTGCGTATCGACAGATGATGGATGAAGCGCTGCGGACTCATGACAGCTGGTTGGCGCTGGCCGGCCTGTTCTGGCTGAAGCCGGGCGTGAACACCATCGGCAGCGGCGAGGCCTCACAAGTCCAGCTGCCTGCGGAGCACGCTCCATCGAAGCTTGGAATCCTGGAGCTGGACGGAGATCATGTGTTCATGCGCATTCAGCCGCCGCACAGCGTCAAGATCGATGGCCGGGACGTGAGCCAGGCGGAACTCGAACCGGACACATCGGAATCGCCAACCATCGTCCATCTCGGGCCGCTGACGTGGGTCGCGATCGAACGGGGGGATCGTCTGGGGATCCGGCTGTGGGACAACAGCCGACCGGAGATGCACGCCGTCCCCGGGCGAAGCTGGTTTGCGGAGGATTCGCAGTACCGCGTGACAGCCGGATTTTCAGCACAGGATGGCAACCGGGAGCTGCGGATCGAGAGCACGATTGGCGATGTCGAGCTGGTCAGGGCAGCCGGGAAGCTTACTTTCGAACTGGAGGGCGAAGCTCTATCGCTGCAAGCGATGGGCGATCCTGACTCGGGACTCTGGATCCTCTTCAAGGATCTGACGAATGGGGAATCGACGTATGCCCCGGGCCGCTACCTGACCACCGGACCGGTTGATGGCGGCAGGGTGGAACTCGATTTCAACCGGGCGTACAACCCGCCCTGCGCGTTCACGGCCTATGCAACCTGCCCGCTGCCGCCGATTGAGAACCATCTTCCGGTCCGGATTGAAGCCGGCGAGAAGCTTCCGGAATGGAAGGCGGACCATTGACCAGGACTTGCATGGAGGCCGCAAGATGGATTCGTCCAGAGGCGATGAGCCGAAGTGTACGGCGAGACATGGCAACACCGGAAACCCTCGAAGGGCAAGTGGGAACCTGTCCGGCCGTGCGTTGGGATCACCCCCGGATTTCGATCATTGACGAAACATTCCAGGACCGTTTGCCAACTGTGCAGCTCGTGCTATCGTCACCCCCCGCCAGACCAGGCCACATCGGATTGCATATAACCTCGAGCTGAACTGCAGCCCTACGGCAAAATTGC
>JARRJK010000092.1:0-10355 GCA_037379555.1 Anaerolineales bacterium
GTGATGACACCCGCGCCGACGGTCAGGCCGCCTTCGCGGATCGCGAATTTCGATCCCTTCTCAAGCGCCACCGGCGTGATCAGCTCCACCTTCAGGTTCACGCTGTCCCCGGGCATCACCATCTCCACCCCCTCCGGCAGCTCGATCGTGCCCGTCACGTCCAGCGTGCGCACATAGAACTGCGGCCGATACCCCGTGAAGAACGCCTTGTGCCGCCCCCCCTCTTCCTTCGTCAGCACGTACACCTCGCTCATGAACTTCGTGTGCGGCGTGATCGAGCCCGGCGCAGCGATCACCATCCCGCGCTCTACCTCGTCCCGGTCGATGCCCCGCAGCAGCAGGCCCAGGTTGTCCCCCGCCTGCCCCTCGTCCAGCGTCTTGTGGAACATCTCCACCCCGGTCACCACCGTGCTCATCGTCTTGTCCCGCAACCCCACGATGTCCACGTTCTCCCCCGTCTTCACCTTCCCACGGTCCACCCGCCCCGTCACCACCGTCCCACGTCCCTTGATCGAGAACACGTCCTCCACCGACATCATGAACGGCTTGTCCAGCTCACGCTCCGGCTCCGGAATGTACTCGTCGATCACCCGCAGCAACTCCTTGATCGAAGCATACTCCGGCGCATCCGGATCCGTGCTGTCGCTCTCCAACGCCTGCAGCGCACTCCCGCGCACGATCGGCGTCTCGTCCCCAGGAAATTCGTACTCGTTCAACAGCTCCCGCAGCTCCAGCTCCACCAGCTCCAACAGCTCCGGGTCGTCCATCATGTCCACTTTGTTCAAATACACCACGATCGACGGCACTTCCACCTGCCGCGCCAGCAGCACGTGCTCCCGCGTCTGCGGCATCGGCCCGTCCGGCGCCGCCACCACCAGAATCGCCCCGTCGGCATCGGCCCGTCCGGCGCCGCCACCACCAGAATCGCCCCGTCGACCTGCGCCGCCCCCGTGATCATGTTCTTGATGTAGTCACGGTGCCCCGGCATGTCCACATGCGCATAGTGCCGCTTTTCCGTCTCGTACTCCACATGCGCAATCGCAATCGTGATCCCCCGCTCTTTCTCCTCCGGCGCATTGTCGATCGAATCGAACGGCCGGTAGTCCGCATTCCCCAGCATCGCACAGTATTTCGTGATCGCCGCCGTCAGCGTCGTCTTCCCGTGGTCGATGTGCCCCATCGTCCCCACGTTCATGTGCGGCTTCGTCCGCTCAAATTTCTCCTTGGACATCTCTGTCTCTCCTCTTTCAAGCGTCGCCCTGGTCGGGAGCCAATCTAGCGCGCGCCGACCAGGAGCTTCTCCGTGACCGAATCGGCCACCTCGGCGTAATGATCGAATTCCATCGTAAACGCCCCACGGCCCTGCGTCAGTGAACGCAGTTCGGTGGCGTATCCGAACATCTCTGCCAGCGGGACCTTGGCCTTCACGGCTTGCACTTCCCCCGGCCGCATCTCGATGCCTTCAATCTGAGCCCGGCGGGCAGCCAGATCGCCGGTGATGTCACCGATATTCGCTTCCGGCACAACCACTTCGGCATCCATGATGGGCTCGAGCAGAACCGGGCTGCCGCGCTGCACGCCTTCCCTGAAAGCGAACGAGCCTGCCATCTTGAAAGCCATGTCGCTTGAATCGACCTCATGGTAGGACCCGTCGATCAGGGACACGATGATGTTGATCACCGGGTATCCGGCCAGAACACCGCCCTCAGCCGCTTCGCGTACACCCTGCTCAACGGCTGGAATGAATTCATTGGGGATGGAGCCGCCCCTGATTTTGTTCTCAAAGACGATCCCGCTTCCTGGCGCGCCAGGCTCAAGCGAGATCACAACATGACCGTACTGGCCGCGTCCGCCTGTCTGCTTGACGTAGCGGTACTCGATTTCTGGCACCGGGTTGCGGATCGATTCGCGGTATGCGACGCGCGGCCTGCCGATCTTGGCCTGCACTTTAAACTCACGCTGCATACGGTCGAGCAACACTTCGAGGTGCAGCTCGCCCATGCCGCGGATCAGCGTCTGGCCCGTGTTTTCATCGGTACCAACACGGAAGGTCGGATCTTCCTCGGCGAGTTTGTGCAGGGCTTCGCCCATGCGGTCCTGGTCCACCATCGTCTTGGGTTCGATGGCGACGTAGATGACCGGCTCGGGGAACGTGATTTTCTCGAGCACGATCGGATTGGCCGCATCGCATAATGTGTCGCCAGTGAACGTGTTCTTCATGCCAAGCACGGCGCCAATATCGCCCGCCAGCACTTCGTCGATGTCCTCACGGCGGTCGGCATACATGCGGAGCAGCCGGCCGACCCGCTCACGTTTTTCACCGCTCGAGTTGTAAACGTTCGAGCCCTTGGTGAGTTTCCCAGAATACACCCGGAAGTAGGCCAGGCGTCCGACATAGGGATCGGTGACGATCTTGAACACCAGCGCGCTGAGAGGTGCGTCCTCGCTGGGAGGGCGGCTCACTTCCTCATCCGTGCCGGGCTTGAGGCCAACCACATCCGGGATCTCGATCGGCGAGGGCAGATAATCGACGACCGAATCGAGCAGCAGTTGAACACCTTTATTGCGCAGTGCAGAACCGCACAGGACCGGAGTTGCCTGCCCGCTCAGAACCGCTGTGCGCAATGCGGCTTTCAGTTCGTCCTTGCTGATCTGCTCGCCCTCGAGGAATTTTTCGGTCAGTGCTTCATCGGTCTCGGCGATCTGCTCGATCATCTCGGCCCGGCGGGAGGCGACATCATCCTGCAGTTCCTCTGGCACATTGCTGCGGATCGGTGCGGCGCCTAACTCATCCTCAAAGGTGATCATGGTCTCTTCCACGAGGTCGATCATGCCTTTGAACTTTGATTCGGCCCCGAGCGGCATCTGAACCGCGATCGGATTCGCCCCCAGGCGTTCGCGGATCATTTCGATTGTCCGTTCAAACGAGGCGCCGATGCGGTCCATCTTGTTGACGAAGCAGATGCGCGGGACTTTGTAGAGATCAGCCTGACGCCAGACCGTCTCCGATTGGGGTTCGACCCCCTGCACTGCGTCGAAAATGACGATGCCGCCATCCAGCACCCGCAACGAGCGCTGGACTTCTGCCGTGAAATCAATATGCCCCGGTGTGTCGATGATGTTGATGACGTGATCTCGCCACATCGCTGTGACAGCGGCCGAGACGATCGTGATGCCGCGCTCCCGCTCCTGCTCCATCCAATCGGTGACGGTCGTGCCCTCGTCAACCGAACCAAGACGATGAGTCCGGCCCGTGTAAAAAAGCACGCGCTCGGTCGTCGTCGTCTTGCCGGCATCGATGTGAGCGATGATGCCGATATTTCGATAGCGCTCTAGCGGATACTCGCGTGACATCTCGATAACTCTCTAAGAGAATTCCTGTAGTTCCTACCAGCGGTAATGGGCGAAAGCCCGGTTTGCTTCAGCCATTCGATGGGTGTCTTCCCGTTTCTTGATGGCGCTACCCTGGTTGCTGGAGGCATCAAGCAGTTCGGCGGCCAGCTTCTCAGCCATTGACTTGCCGGGCCGCGCGCGCGCGGCCTGCAGCAGCCAGCGGATCGCCAGCGCGAAGCGGCGGTTCGGAGCGACCTCCACCGGGACTTGATACGTTGCCCCGCCGACTCGCCTGGGTTTGACTTCAAGCACCGGTGAGGCGTTTCGCAGCGCGTCCTCGAAGATCTCAAGCGCCGGCCGTTTGCCGCGCTCCTGCATGATCTCGAAGGCGTCATAGACGATACCCTGTGCCGTGCTGTGCTTTCCGCGCGACATCAGGCGGTTGATCAAGCCGGCGACTTCCTTGCTCTGATAGCGGACGTCGGGTTCGGGCTTGCGCTTTTCGGGTTTTGTACGTCTCATCTTCCCTGCTCCATCAATCGGCGTTCATAGCATCGGTCGCCTGCCTGCGGCGACCGATTGATGCTGCTGCTATTATTTTGGTTTTTTCCCACCGTACTTCGAACGTCCTTGCCGGCGATCATCCACGCCCATGCTGTCAAGGGTTCCGCGCACGATATGGTAGCGCACGCCCGGAAGGTCCTTGACGCGGCCGCCACGCACGAGCACAACCGAGTGCTCCTGGAGCGAATGGCCTTCGCCGGGGATATAGGCTGTCACTTCGATGCCGTTCGAGAGCCGCACGCGCGCAACCTTGCGCAGCGCCGAGTTCGGTTTCTTCGGAGTCTGCGTACGCACCTGGGTGCACACACCACGTTTTTGCGGCGCCCCCTTGGGCTGCTGAATTCGACGCTGATTCATCGAATTGAAAATATACTGCAGCGCCGGCGCCTTGCTCTTTGAGCGCTTCTCTTTGCGGCCTTTTCGAACCAGCTGGTTGATTGTCGGCACGTTTGCCTCCAGAAAGCAGCGGGGCTGGAGCCCCAGGTCCCTTGCCAGTAAGGGAGGCCATCGGACGTGCACGATGGCCTCGCCTGTCAATCTCAGTATTCAATTCGGGCAGGCACACTCCAGCCCACCCGTCCTCATCGGACAGTGAACCGATATTCTACCATTTCACCCATGGAGCGTCAAGGCAAGAACGCTCCGTGGAAGCTTCAAGAAACGCTTAGATGCGCGGGTTCATATCGAGCAGTCCAAGCCCCAATCGCGGCGGCCTGGAACGCTCTTCTTCCTTGCCGAAACGGATCATCTCGCCGTCATCGGCGATCGCTTCGACCGACAGGCCAAGGCTCTGCAGCTCCTTGACCAGCACGCGGAACGAAGCCGGAATGCCGGGCTCTTCGACCGGCTCACCTTTGACGATCGCCTCGTACGTTTTCACGCGTCCCTGAACGTCATCGGATTTGACGGTCAGCATTTCCTGCAGTGTGTGCGCCGCGCCATACGCCTCGAGCGCCCAGACCTCCATCTCGCCGAACCGCTGGCCGCCGAACTGGGCCTTGCCACCCAGCGGTTGCTGCGTGACGAGTGAGTAAGGGCCGGTCGATCGGGCATGGACCTTGTCCTCCACCAGGTGGTGGAGCTTCATCATCAATACCTTGCCGACTGTCACCGGCTGATCGTAGGCCTGTCCGGTCTTTCCATCGTACAGCTTCTGCTTGCCAAGGATTGGCACCGGCGAACTGGTCTCAACCATCAGTTCATCAGCGAAGCTGCGCAGTGTTTCGATGTTTTTCAAATTGCCAGTTTTGCGCCCTTGCGATTCACACCACAGGCGCAGGCAGGCTTCGATCGCCGCTTCATCGTGGTTGGCCCGATCCGCGCTCTCCATCTCCGTATCTTCGTAAACCATGACGAGATCGGGGTTGAAGTCGTTTTCTTTAAGCCAGGCTCGCGCCGCTGCACGCTTTGCATAGCGGTCGTCGGTGGCGATCAGGTCGAAATCGAAGTCTTTCTCGGAGAGCCAATTCTCAAGGTAGATCCGCCGGATCTCATCATCGTCGGCGAAGGCTTCCTCCTCGTAATAGCCCTCCGCTTTCGCCCATTCCCACGCACGCTCGCCCACCTCCCGCCAGGCTTGATCGACCAGCCAGGCTCGTGCGAGTTCGGCCTCGATCTCCTCCTCCTTCGCTCCATCGAACGCGGGAGTCACAGACCGGAAGCCGAGTCGATCGGCTGCCCAGCCAAGGTGTGCTTCGAGGATCTGGCCGATGTTCATTCGGCCGGGGACACCCAGTGGATTGAGGATCAGGTCAATCGGCGTACCATCCGCCAGGAACGGCATGTCAGCCACGGGCACGACCTTTGAGATCACACCTTTGTTGCCGTGGCGTCCCGCCATTTTGTCACCTTCGGTGGCCTTGCGTTTCTGGGCTACAGACACGCGCACCATCTTCTCGACTCCCGCCGGAAGATCGCGATGCTCCTCACGCGTGAAGACCTTGACGTCGACGACCTTGCCGCGCTCGCCATGCGGCATGCGCAGCGAGGTATCCTTCACTTCGCGTGCCTTCTCGCCGAAGATAGCCCGCAGGAGCTTCTCCTCCGGCGTGAGTTCCTTCTCGCCCTTGGGCGTGATCTTGCCAACAAGGATATCGTTCGGCCCGACCTCGGCCCCGACGCGGATGATGCCGTCCTCGTTGAGGTCGCGCAGCGCGTCATCGCCGACGTTCGGAATGTCGTAAGTGATCTCCTCTGGGCCAAGTTTCGTGTCGCGCGCTTCGACCTCGTGCTTCTCAATGTGGACCGAAGTGTAGAGGTCTTCCTGAACCAGGCGTTCTGAGATGAGGATCGCATCTTCGAAATCGCCCCCCTCCCAGGACATGAAAGCGCACAGGATGTTCTGGCCCAGCGCCAACTCGCCATTTTCGGTCGAGGAGGAATCGGCGATCACATCCCCCTTCTGCACCCGCTGGCCTTTGATGACCGCCGGGCGCTGATCGATGCATGTGCTCTGGTTGGAGCGGTTGTATTTGCGAAGCCGGTAGACATGCCGTTCCTTCCCTGAACGGACGACAACCTGGCTGCCGGTAACAGATTCCACTTCACCGTCTTCTTCAGCCAGGATGACCTGGCCCGAATCGATGGCCGCGAAACGCTCCATCCCGGTGGAGACGATCGGCACTTCCGGCCGGATGAGCGGAACCGCCTGGGTCTGCATGTTGGAGCCCATCAGAGCCCGGTTGGCGTCGTCATGCTCGAGGAACGGGATCAACGCCGCGCTCACACCGACGATCTGCCGTGGAGCGACATCCATGAAATCCACCCGCTCCGGCGAGTAGAACTGGAAATCGCCGTGATAACGGCAGGACGCCCGCTGACGGATAAACTCATAGCGCTCATTCAAAGGCGCGTTCGCCTGGGCTATGACGAAGCGATCCTCGTCATCGGCTGTTAGATAGCCGATCTCGTCCGATACGTACGGCACGATCGTCACGGGACCATCGTGGTTTTTGAGCTTCTTGAAGGCTGCTTCCGAGATTTCCTCTCCGTCTTTCACGGTTGGCGATTTACCGTTTGGAAGCATGATGTCGCCGCGCGCACGCCGGCCGATCAGACGGTCGTCTTTCGGGTTGAGCTCGCGTACGACCTTGCGGTACGGCGTCTCGATGAAGCCGAAGCGGTTCACCCGGGCGTAGGAAGCCAGGCGCCCGATCAGGCCGATGTTCGGCCCTTCCGGTGTCTCAATCGGGCAAATGCGGCCGTAGTGCGAATGGTGCACGTCACGCACGTCAAAACCAGCACGCTCACGCCGCAACCCGCCTGGCCCCAGGGCAGAAAGAGTTCGCTTGTGCCGCAGCTCCGCGAGTGGATTGGTCTGGTCCATGAATTGGGAAAGCTGGCTCGAGCCAAAGAATTCACGCAGTGAAGCGACAACCGGCCGGATGTTGATCAGCGAGATCGGCGAGATCTGATCTTGATCGCGGATTGACATACGCTCGAGAATGACGCGTTCCATCCGCCGCAGTCCAACGCGCAGCTTGCCCTGGATCAGCTCACCAACAGTCTTGACTCTTCGGTTGCCAAGGTGGTCGATGTCATCAGGCTCGACGACGCCGTTATTAATCAGGATCAGACGCTCGACGAGGCGCACGATGTCCCAGGTTGTTACCCGGCGGTGCTTGAGCGGGACGATATCGTGCAGGTCGAGTTTCTGGTTGAGCTTGTAGCGGCCGACACGTTCGAGATCGTAGCGGCGTTGTTCGAAAAGCTGGTCCTGAAGATATTCACGCGCGTTATCCAGTGTCGCCGGGTCGCCCGGACGCATACGGCGGTAGAACTCGATCAACGCTTCCTCAGCCAGGGTGCGGCTGTCCTTGAGCTCCCAGTTCGGCTCCTGTCGTATGGTCGTTGCAATGAAGGGATGATCGGGGTTGTTATCAGCCTCGGCGAAGAGCTCAAGCAGCTCCTCATCCGAGCCTTCTTTTAATGGAGAGGAGCCCAGGCCATCGCCCACAGCCGACAGAGCCCGCAACAGGATCGTTACCGGCACCGTTCGCTTGCGGTTGAACTTGAGCGTCAGGTAGTCACTCTTGCGCGTTTCGAATTCCATCCAGGCACCGCGATCGGGGATCAGCTTTGCAGCGGCCAGCCGCCGGCCCGTTGTCCGGTCCTCTGGAGCCTCAAAGTAGACACCGGGGGACCGGATGAGCTGGGAAACGACCACGCGCTCAGTCCCATTGATGATGAAGGTGCCTTTCTCGGTCATGATCGGGAAATCGCCCAGGAAGATGTCCTGTTTGATCGGCTCCGGAACTTCGGTGCCAGCCAGCAAGACCGAGATGTAGAGTGGAGCTGCGTATGTCAGATCGCGCTCGACACACTCATCGATGGCGTGCTTGGGATCCTCAAACCAGTACTTCAGATCGAACTCTTTGCTCTCGGGCGTATCGCCAGGGAAGAAGAGTTTGATGCCACCGTTGTATGAAACGATCGGTGAGATCTCATCGAACAGTTCGGCCAGACCTTCTTCTTTAAGCCAGACGAAGGAATCCAGCTGCACGTCGATGAGATTGGGCAGTGCGAAAACTTCCGGAATTCGTGAATACCATTTCTGACCCGGATTGGATGCCATGTACGCTCTCCTGATAGCCCTTGGTGAATGAACGCTCAATCTCTGGGAACAGCAAAAAGCGGGGTCCAACCGATCACGATTCGTGATCGGATCCCGCTTGCCTTCATTGTTTCACCGCTGAGAAAACGCCCTTAGCCAAACTTCAAGAACCTCTGACTGCAATCCCACATCTTACCACATAGGTCAAGTCCTGTCTATTGGTTTTTCATTCTTTAAACAGGCGCATGCAGTCGAGGGGCAGGCTTCGTTCCTGGGTCTCAAGGGGCTGCGTACAGGTCCTGGTATTGGCGATACGCCCAGTAAATGCTGCGGATGTAGTCTCGCGGTTGATCGAGGCGGATGACTTCCAGGAATAAGTCGGGGTCACCAGCGGCTAGCGCATCCCAGGCAAGGACATTCCCCGGCCCGGCGTTGTAGGCGGCGAGAGTCGCATAGAGATCCCCATTGAAGAGATAGCGCTGGTCTGCAAGATAACGCACGCCGAGCCGCACGCTGACGATGGGACGATAAAGATCATCCGGCGTGAAACCCGGTGGCCAGCCTTCTGTAGCGGCGATCGTTTCACCGGTGCTGGGGACAATCTGCATCAAACCCCGGGCAGCAGCATAGGAAGTCGCGAAGCTTTCAAAGAGGCTCTCCTGGCGGGCGACGGAGAGGATAAAAAGCGGGTCAAACTGCTGCGCCTCAGCCGCCGGAAGAATAATCTCGCCAAAGTAAGGACCGAAGCGGATGCTGCTCAAAAAGGCAGGGGCATCCGACGCCGGCACCTGATCCAAACCAGCGAGATAGAGGATTTGAAAGGCGCAGCGGATACCCGGCTGGTATAAGCCCATGTCGATGAAGCGTAGCATCAGCTGGAACGTGGCGACTGGATCCTCCTGGACGGCAACGCGCAGCGCATCGAGTTCTTCCTTCGCCTGGCCGAATTCGCCCAGTGCCCACAGCTCTTCGCCTTGGAGCAAGCGTTCATCGGCGGCAAGCTCGGGCATGAGACCGGTGAGATCCACCCCGGCTTCAAGATTAAAGACCTGCCTCATCCACTGTTCTGCAGCTTGCCGGTCGGCGAGGCGCTCTTCCTCGTCTGGGAATGTAACGACGCCAGCCTTTTGAAACGGATGACCCCCGCGCAGGATTTCCTCCGCCCGCAGCCCGTAATATCCACCCGGATCAACAACCTGGGCTGCACGCCACGCCTGTTCGGCGCCACTGTGGTCCCCGAGAGATGTGCGCGTTTTTCCGATCCAGAGATATGCGGCTGCCTGGTCCTCAACCTCTCCTGCAAGGTCGAGCGCACTGTTGAAGGCATCGACCGCCGCGTTGTATTCTCCTAAACGGAAGCGCGCAACGCCGGCGAGGAACGCTGCCCTGAACGCCAGCTCGTCCTGAGGATATCGTGAGACAAGCAGGTCCCACAGGCGTGCCGCTTCAACCAGCTGGTTTGCCCGCTCCGCAATCTGCGCCGCGTAGAAGATGAACTCCCCTGCCCGAGGGTGATCTGGATAGAGATCGGCAAAGGCCAGGCTGTCACTCGAGGCGCGCGTATATTGATCCATATACGCCCAGAGCGTGTCAACCCGTTGCTCCCACCCATCGGTAAAGTACGGATCTTCGACCGGATGGGTGGTGAGCAGGACATCCCACTCGTCGATCGCTGCTTGATACTGGCCCAATGCCCTCAACGTCAGCGCACGGTAATGATGCACGGCGCCGTCATGCTCCGCAGGCATGGTCTGAGCGTAGCGGTTCAAGGCAGCCAGTGCGACGTCGTCTTGTTGGGCAAAGTAATCGACAATACCGCGATCCAGATCACTGACGGGCACGCCGGCGTTTACCAGGTCGACCAAAGCGATGTACGCGTCATAGTATAGCGGGAAGTAGTCCACCG
>JARRJK010000093.1:0-11367 GCA_037379555.1 Anaerolineales bacterium
CAACAATCGACGCACCGTCGGGCACGAGGCACCCTGCGTCATCGTCGATCTCGCCAACCGGCGCGGATTAAGCTACGATTGCTATACAGGGCTGCGCGCTTTTCGAGTATCCTAGGGCGTACGCTTGCTTCGCCATTGGACGCTCGCCCGGACTCAGGCCGGATCACCTCTTCGATAGCCCCGGGTAAGGCAGCATCCCTGGCACAGGTGAGATGACCGATGGCACTTGAGACCGCACTGCTGATCGTTCCACCGAAACCGGTGCAGATCTTCAGCTTCCCGCTGCGTGAGCGCTACGACACCGAGGCGTTCGACAACAGCGTACCCGCCCACCTGACGCTGCTGTACCCCTTTGTCCCGCCGGATCAGATCGAATCGACAGTCGTCAAACTGAAGAAGATGTGCGCCGATTTCCCGCCCTTCGAGATGACGCTGGACCGTTACGGACACTTCGAAGGGACGGTATTCCTCGAACCGTCGAAGCCGGAGCAGATCTTGAAGCTGTACCACCGCCTGGCGGATGCCTTCCCCGAGTACCCGATCTACGGCGGCCAGCACGGCTCGGAGCTCCACCCCCATTTGACGCTGGCCCAGGTGGAGAACGAGCAGGAGGCGGAGAAGATCGAGCTGCCCCCTGTGCCCAGCTTCACCTTCACGGTCGACAAACTGCAGCTGTACCTCGGCTCGACCGAGGACGAGACCCCGTTTATCCCGCGGGCTGTGGTCCCTCTCGGCGGCGGATGAGCGCAGCGGATCCAAAGCTCCATGCGGAGCAGGTGCGCAGCATGTTTGCGCGCATCGCCTCTCGCTATGACATGCTCAACCGTTTGATGACATTCGGCCGCGACCACGCCTGGCGGCGGGAAGCCATCGCCCGGCTGCAACTGAAGGGCGGCGGGTATGTCCTCGATGTCGGCTCCGGCACCGGCGACCTGGCTTTCACCTGCCAGCAAATGCATCCCGAAACACAAGTGGTGGCATGCGATTTCACACCCGAAATGATGGCATTGGGCAAAGCCCGTGACAGGGCCGGCGTGATCATCTGGGCTCTCGCCGACGCAACCAGATTGCCGTTCGCCGATCAGTCGTTTCACGGTGTGGTCTCAGGGTTCCTGCTGCGCAACGTGACCGGACTCGATCAGGCGCTGGCGGAGCAGGTGCGGGTCCTAAAACCCGGCGGGAGGATCGTTGCGCTCGATACCACGCCACCCTCCCCGGGGCCGCTGGCGCCGCTGGTTCATTTCCACCTGCGGCGCGTGATCCCGGCGCTGGGCCGGCTGATCGCCGGCAACGCGGCCGCCTACCGCTACCTGCCAGCCTCGACCGAAGCTTTCGCCGACGCCGAAACACTGGCTGCGCGCCTGCGCACAGCCGGGTTGGAAGGGGTAGGGTTTACCCGACGCATGCTGGGTACGATCGCCATTCACTGGGGGCTCAGGCCGGATGCCCGAGGAGGCCGCGATGGACCCACTGGTTGAGCTTGTCAAAGCCAACTTGATCCCGGGCTCGATCTCATTCCTGCTCATCGGGCTGATGCTGGGCGTGATCCTGCTTCATGCCGGGCGGCGGGCGAGGCGTTGGGGGGTGCGCTGGTTGACCGCCCTGGCCATCCTCTACCTGCTGCTCAGCCTGCCGGTCACGGCTGGAGCTCTCGCCGCACCGCTCGACGCCGGCGCCATCCCCGGGGCGTTGGATCCCCGCGCGAAGACGGCGGAAGCCGTCGTCGTGCTTGGGGGCGGCGGGCTGTCGATCGTCAACGATGGCGTCTCGACCCAGATACTGAGCGAATCAAGCGCGCTGCGGACGCTGGAGGGTGTGCGGCTCTACCGGGAGTTAGAAGATCCCTGGGTGATCGTCTCGGGCGGGACGAACGAGAAGGCCGGCCTGACGACGGCTGAGAGCGAGGCGATGCGCGACCTGCTGATCGAAAATGGCGTGCCGCCCAGCCGCATTCTGGTCGAGTCGGGTTCGCAGGACACGCACGACCAGGCGCTCAAGATACCGGCCCTGCTTGCGGCATACGACATCGACCGTTTCGTGCTCATCACCTCGCCCACGCACATGCTGCGGGCGCTGCTCAGTTTTGAAAAGGCCGGTCTCGATCCGATCCCGGTGCTGGCAAACAAACGCTCGAGCACCCAGCCGCAGGGCTTCCCGCTCCAGCCCAATTTGAGCGCTCTCGATGACAGCCGCACAGCGCTGCGCGAATGGATGGGATTGCTGTACTACGCGCTGCGGGGATGGATATAACCGCGCGGGCGGTCGCCCCAGCAGGACCTTCCCGAGTGGATGTCCTTCCCACCGACATGGCCACACCCGCCCTGCGATTGCCGTCGCATTCCGGCTGCCGTTTATAATAGTCCGGCTCGATAGGAGAATGAGGTTTCGCTTGGATCGCTTTCCTGAAATCAGCGGCAAACCGCTCGAACAATGGGTGACGCTGCGGCGTGAGCTGGTCTTCGAACAGCTGCCGTGGATGAGGCTGTATCGTGACGACGTACGCTTGCCGGACGGGCGCGTGGTCGAAGGCTACCTGCACCTGGAGACGCCGGGCTACGCCGTGATCGTTCCGGTGGACCTCGAGGGACGGATGGGGCTGGTGCGCTCGTACAAGCGCGGCGTTGATGCGGTCGACGTGCAGCCACCGGCAGGCGTGCTGGACGAGGGCGAAACTCCGCTTGAGACAGCGCGGCGTGAGCTGCTGGAGGAACTGGGGGCGGAGGCTGAGAGCTGGCATCCGCTGGGCAGCTTCGTACTGAGCGGCAACTACGGCGCTGGTCTGGCGCATATCTTCCTGGCCACCGGCTGCCGGATCCTGGCCGAACCCAACCCGGGGGATCTGGAAGAGCAGCAGGCCCTGTGGGTTGATGCGGACACGGTGCGCGAGGCCTGGGCGGCAGGGGCATTCCGCCAGCTCGGCGCAGCGGCTGCTCTCGGGCTGGCGCTGGAAAAGCTGCGCCGGTTGGAAGCCGGGGGTGAACGGTGAGCGAGGGTCGCGACCTCGAGCGGGCCGCCCGGCGCGGCGAGCCGTCCTACGTTTGGCGTGCCGGCCAGGCGCGCCGGCTGGCGATGATCCTGGCTGCGGCCGGACCGCGCGCCGCTGGCCGCGTTCTTGACGACGGCTGCGGCGTCGGCCAGTACCTGAAACGGCTGGGCGAGAACGCTTCAGCCGCGTTCGGCCTGGAGTACGATCCCGGTCACGCCCGGACAGCCGGGGGCTGGCTGGCGAACGTTGTGCGCGGCGCCGGCGAGGCGCTGCCCTTCCCCGACCATTCCTTCGATCTGGTGTTGTCGCATGAGGTGCTTGAGCACGTCGCTGACGACCGCGCCGCAGCCTGCGAGATCGCCCGCGTGCTGAGGCCTCCTGCCGGTGATCTGCCGGGCGGACGGCTGGTGCTCTTCGTTCCCAACCGTGGGTACCCCTTCGAAACGCACGGCGTGTACTGGCGCGGGCGCTACCGCTTCGGCAACATCCCGCTCATCAACTACTTGCCCCACCGCCTGCGCGACCGGCTGGCGCCGCATGTGCGCGCCTACACCCGGCGCGATCTCGAGCGGCTCTTCCAGGGACTGCCGCTGCGGATCGTCACGCGGGCGCAGATCTTCGGCGGCTACGACAACCTGATCGCCCGCTGGCCGGCCCCGGGCCGCCTACTGCGTGTGCTGCTGCAGGCGCTCGAACGCACGCCGCTCCAGCGGCTGGGCCTCTCGCATTTCTGGGTACTGGAAAGGGAATAATCGCCGTCTAGGTCGATCCGCTGTCCTTCAGCGGCGCCTGATGGCTGCGAACGAAACCGATCTCCTGCACGTCGACCGGCACCCCGTCGAGCATATCCGGCACGAAATCCGCCTCCGCCAGTTGCGTACGCGGCACTTTCTTCGAGACCAGCACGATCAGCGCCGGCTCGTCGAGCCGCTCGTTTCTACGCTGCCGCAGGCCGACGCCGACGCCGACCACATTGGCCTTTGCCAGCAGTTCCTCCTCACGGGCCTGTTTCACCGCCTGAATGCGCTGGATAAGTTCGTCCCGGTCGGCGTCCATCGCTGCCACTAGCCTATTGTGATATCCAGGCAGTCGAGCACGGCCCCGATCGGGTTGAAGATCGTCGCCTGGTCTGAACCGGCGAAGAGCAGGCCGACCGCGGCCAGCGAATCGCCCGCGACTAGCAGCGAACCCGAGTCGCCCGGCTGCGACATCGACGTCGAGACCAGCTGGTTCTCGAACGTCGCCTTGCGCTCCCCGTAGCTGATTTCGAGCGTGGCGTCGATGACGATGACCTGGCCGGTCGTAAGTCCGGTCGTGCGGCCCGATTTGCGCACGCTCATTCCGAGTGCTGCCTCCACCGTTCCGGTCGGCGCGCCGATCTCGAGGATCTCGTCCAGCAAGTCAGCATCGTTCACCGGTCGGGCGAGCGCAGCGTCGACCTGATTCACGGCCTGGGGATCGGAGTAGGAGACCTGCACGCGGTGCTTCGAACCCAGCAGGCGGGCGAAGGTGTTGCCCAGGTCGGCGTAGAAGCGCGCCAGGCCGCAGGTGGCGGGCGCGTCGCTGAAAGCGATCGGGCAGAAACGCTCCAGCTGAGCGAAGGTGTCCCCCGGCGCACGCCCGCCGTCAGCTGCGCCCGGTTGCAGTATCGGGTCGCCGGCCGCACCGTCGTTGTTGTTCGCCAGCACGTGGTTGTTGGAGAGGATCAGGCGTGAGCCGCTGGATCGATCACGCACAGTGCAACCGAGCGTGCCGGCCGTAATCTGGTAGTGGCCGATCGATACGCCGCCCAGCGCCGGACGCCAGCGGTCGGTGCGCTCCTGGTGCGCGCGCAGGAAGCCAACCTGCACCACGTCGGTCGACACGCCGTCGATCTCATGCGGGATGAGCGCTGATTTTTCCAGCCCTGCTCGCGGGATTTTCTGCGTCACCATCGCCACGATGCACAAGTCGCCTGTGCGGCGCCCCTCGCGCGTCTTGAAGCCGGTCCCCACCCCGACCACATTCGGCTTCTTCATCAGCGCCGGCAGCGCCTGCGATTTGACCTGGGCGACCTTGGCATGCTCGTTCATCGGCCTCTCCTCCAGCTGTGTTTGGCTTGTGACGAGTATACGATGGTTCAGGTGATCCGCAAGATGAAAGGGGCGGGTAGAATGGGTTCATGAACACATTGATTGAAATTGCTGCAATCCTGATCCTGATCCTCTTCAACGGCTTTCTCGCCATGTCTGAGATCGCCCTGGTCTCGGCCTCCAAGCCCCGCCTGCGATTGGGCATGGCGGAGGGCAGGGCGGGCTACCAGGCCGCGCTCGAACTCGCCGGGAAACCGGGCCGCTTCCTCTCCAGCGTGCAGGTTGGAATCACGCTGGCCGGTATTCTGGCCGGCGCACTGGGCACCGCCACGATCGCCGAAAGTCTGGCACAAGCCCTCTCCGGCCTGGGCCTGTCCCCCGGAGCGAGCGATGCAGCCAGCGTGGCGATCGTTGTTGCGGGCGTGACCTATTTCTCGCTTGTGTTCGGTGAGCTAGCCCCGAAGCAGCTCGCCCTGCTGGATCCAGAGCGCACCGCCGCCGCCGTCGCCCGACCCGTGCGCTTGCTCTCCATCGCCGGCGCGCCGCTCGTGCGCCTGCTGAGCCTCTCGACCGCCCTCGTGCTGCGCCTGCTGGGCGCCCGGCCGAGCCAGGAGCCGGCCGTGAGCGAGGAGGAGGTCAAGCTGCTGATCGACCAGGGCACCGAGCTGGGCGTCTTCGAGCCGATCGAGGACACGATCGTGGACCGGGTTTTCCAGCTCGGTGACCGGCTGATTGCCTCCCTGGCCACGCCGCGCACGGAGATCGTCTGGCTCGACCTGGACGACCCGCAGCAGGAGTCAATCCGGCGCATCGAGGCTGCCGCCTACACCCAGTTCCCGGTCGCGCGCGGCGATCTCGACCACCTGCTCGGCTACGTCCGGGCCAACGACCTGCTCACACAGGCGCTCGAAGCGGGGCAGATCAGCCTGGAGGACTCCCTGTTCGAGCCGCTCTACATCCCGGAGAGCACCCCCGTTTTCCGCGCCCTCGAGCGCATGCGCCGCGCCGGGACCGAAATCGCTTTCGTCATGGACGAGTACGGCGGGATCCAGGGATTGGTCACGCTGCGTGACCTGCTGGAGGGACTGGTGGGTGAACTGCCCGAGGCGGAGGAAGCGAGCCAGCCGGAGGTCGTCCGGCTGGAGGACGGCAGCTACCTGCTGGACGGCATGCTGCCGATCCAGGAGTTCCGCGATCTGCTCGGGTTGAATGTATTGCCCGGGGAGGGCAGGGCCCGCTACCAAACCCTGGCCGGCTTCGTGCTCTACCGGCTGGGGCGTATCCCGTCTGAGGGCGAAAGCCTGACCTGGGCCGGCCACCGGATTGAGGTGGTGGAGATGGACGGCGTGCGAGTAGACAGGCTGCACGTCTTCCCGCCCGCATCCTGACCCGCATAGGCGGCAGCAGCGTTAAGCCGGATTTCCCCGTCTCCAGCCGGGTAGGGTTCGGGACCTTCTTGCATTCCGCAGACACAATGGCGCGTGGCATTTGTTCCACGCGCATCCGCGCCTGCCCTCCGGGAGATGGCTACCCCTGCGTAAGAGTTAATGGGCTTTGGCGCGTGGCCGTTCCGATTCCGTCACGCCGACTCGGGGTTCGCCTCAGATGAGCTCATGACCAGACCCTCTTATTTCGGATCAGCCGCCGGAAGCCCGGGAGGGCAGCACGCGAACCGCAACGGCTTCGCTCCTGCCTTTGAGGGTGAGCCGGCGGCGTTCGAGCCCGGGCAGATCCAGGCCGGCAGCGATGTACGCCGCATCGCTGAGGAGCACTTCTCCGGCTCCCGCCTCGGAAGCCAACCGGGCAGCGACGTTGACGTTGTCCCCCAGCGCCGTGAAGTCAGCCGCTTCTCCACCGGCGCCGTGGATCGAACCGACCCAGGCCGCACCGGTGTGCACCCCGACCCCCACCGGGATCCACGGTCCGCCAGGGTCGCCGTGCCCGGTGACGCCCAACAGCGCCCGGGCTGCGCCCACCGCCCGGCGCGCATGCTCCCGCCCGGCGAAGCCGGGAATGAACAGCGCCGTCACTTCGTCCCCGACCAGTTTGTCGATGAAGGCATCCGCCTGAACGAGGATGCGTATCGCCGTTTCGTAGAAGCGGTTCATCAGGCGGCCGAACTGCTGGGCGTCCATGTTTTCCGCGATCGCCGTCGAACCGCGCACGTCGACAAAGAGCATCGTCAGGACGATCTCCGCTCCACCCGGAAAGCGGGCGGTGAAATCGTGGCAGCCGACACAGTAGCGCGGGTTCTTGGGTGAGCGCTCCACACCCTGTATTCGGCGCAGCAGCCAGCCACCGAGACCGGCGAACGGCCGGTGGCAGTTGACGCAGCGCGGGTTGGCCGGAAGTGTGCCGTAAAGATGACGGTAGCGCCGCATGCGGACGTTGCCCTCGGTGAGGTTCTTCTTCCACATCTCATCGACGGTCTCGACCTTGAAACGGCGTTTGAGCGCTTCCGGAAGCTCTCGATCAGACATGGAGACTCCGCAGCGCCCCAGACTCAGGATGAGAAGCCATAGAAGTACGGCTTGACCGCGACCGGCCATTCGCCCGAGGCGGCGGACAGCTGCTGCAGCGCAGCAATCACCGCTTCGCTCGCATCTCCGTAGAGATCGACCTGCTTCGTCTGGACCATCTGCGTACCCTGCCGGACCCTGTCGGCCGCGACCCGCAGGTGCTGCTCGAGCGCGGCCGAATCCGGGAAGGTCATGATCGTCGTCGCTTCATCGCCGGCTGCATTCAGGTAGGTGTGCCAGCTCAGGATGCGGGGTTCATTCGCCTGCACGAAATCACCCATCGCCCGGTTCGCGACTTTGAACTCTTCCAGGATCCCATCAGGGATTGCGTACGTACCAACGAAGATCAAACCTCCGGACATCTCCGCCACACTCCTTTCATTTCTCTCCATTAATCATACAATAAGGGTCCGAATTTATCGATGCGTGCAGTGTGAATTTTGAGCGCACGCATCCAGTCATACCAGGAGGTAGGAAAATGCGATGGATATTGATACCGGCGGTCTTGATGTTCTTGAGCCTGGCTGCCTGCGGCTAATCCGGGCCCGAGCCGAAGGCCGAAGCTACGCTGGAAGAACCAGCAGCGGTTGAGCTGCAAGAGCCCACGGCGACCTCGGCGCCGGCATCGAACCTGATTTGCGAGAACCCACCGCCACAGGAGATCGGTATCGGGATGGCGGTGGAGGCCGAGATCGCCGATCCGCACTGGGAACTGTGCTACTGGGTTGAGATCCCCGCAGGGCTGTCAAGCGTCACCTTCCACCTCGATGGGCTGAGCGCCGACCTCAACCTGAACGTGGGCTACGGATATGTGGAAGTGCTGCAATATATCTTTGGTGAGTACTGGAGTTCGCGCGAGAGCGGCACAGCACCCGAGGCGCTCGTCATCGAGAACCCCACCCCGGGGCCCTACTTTATCAAGGTCGGCATCGCCGGTCCGAAGGAACCCTCGCCCTTCGCGCTCAGCGTGACGACCGAGCCCGAGACAACGGGCGGCGTGACTGGCGCCGCGCTCCCCTCCCCGGATGAGTGCGGTGGGCCAGCACAGGAGCTGGCGCTGGACGAAGCGGTCCAGGGCGAACTGACCGACCGGGACGAAAAGGTGTTATCGCGCCAGTACTACTGCGTGATGCTGCCGGACGGGCTGAGCCGCGCCACATTCGAGCTCTCCGGCCTGAGCGGGTTTTTGGAGATCTTCGTGCGCCATGACCAGCCGGCGCAGTGGATGGACCGGGGACGCCAGGGCGAGACGCGCACGGTGACGATCGAGGACCCGGCCCCCGGGCCCTACTACATCGACGTCGCCGCGGCTGTGGCGGGGACCAGCTCGCCCTACACGCTCACCGTCAGCGGCCAGTAGTCAACGAAAGGAGCCTGCTTTGTAGCAGGCTCTTTTTTGATTCAAACCTCAGGTGCTGGCGGCTGGGAGTGGTCGCCGCCAGCCGGAGGCAAAGCAGCGCTGCCCCCTTAATGACTCGATTCCCGGTAGTCTACGCCATTTTGACGGATGCTCGTGAAGGCAAGTTCATCAGCATGCTCAGGCGGACTATCATTTTTAGACGGGATGGACGACGACTCGAAGCCGGAGGACTATAATTTACTCTATGAAACGCACTGTGCTCACGTATGTGTTCGGCCCTGTTATTCTCGCGGTGCTCATCTTTTCCTTGCGGCGAATTTTGAACCCGAACTACACGAGTACGAGAACGATAACCACGGACGTGGTGCAGGGCATCCTCGCCGGCATCGGGCTGGCATTCATCACGCTGCTGATTATCGGGAACGCCTACGTCACGAAGGTCAACGGCTGGACCACCATGTCCGGATGCGGCGAGCCCGGCATTGGCATCTTGCGGCGGGCCGCGTGCAACGTCACCTTCCTTGGCCCGATCAATGTGCCGCAAGAGGCGATGTATTGGACGACGAGCAAAGACGGGCCGCGTGCAACGTCACCTTCCTTGGCCCGATCAATGTGCCGCAAGAGGCGATGTATTGGACGACGAGCAAAGATGGTGCCGGACACACGCTGAGGGGCGCGCGCGAATACGTCCTGCACTTCCCACCGGGCGGTCTTCCACCCAACACCGCGTTCTGGTCGCTTACGATGGGCGACGCGAAAAACCGCTTCGTGGCGAACCCGATTCAGCGCTATAGCGTGAGCGACCGCTCCGGGCTCGTGCCGAACGTCGACGGTTCAGTCGACATATATATCCAGAAGGACGCTCCGGCTGGGCACGAGTCCAACTGGCTGCCCGCGCCCGCGGGTAAATTCAACCTCTGGCTGCGGGCGTATCTGCCCGGTCAAACCATCCTCGACGGCGAATACAGCGTACCGCCGGTGATGGAAGCAGGCTCAGGCGGCATATGAACCAGCATTTGCTTGTCTTCGGTTCGGTCATGATTGTGGCCTGGGCGCTCGGTACGTCCCTGCTCGTCTACTTCTGGCCGTACCTGGTGACCAATCTGTACAAGAGAGCGATTCTCGGCCAAGGAGGAGGCGACGGCCCCATCCCGATCAATACGCTCTATACGGAACCCCAGGCGATTTTTGCAGATCCTCTCCACCCGCCCGCCTCAGCTTCAAAATTGATGACCACCGGCGTCAACCGCGACACGCTCCTTACCATCGGCTGGTTGGACCTCAGTAAGGAACCACAAATCCTGCACGTGCCGGATTTCTCCGGCCGCTACTACAGCGTGCAGTTCACGGATCCGTTTAACGTCGACTTCGCCTACGTCGGTACCCGTGCTACCGGCACGCAGGCGGGCGACTATCTCATTGCGGGCCCCGACTGGACAGGACAGGTGCCGGGCGGCATGACGCGGATCTCCTCGCCATCCAACTCAGTGCTCGTGGCCGGCCGTGTGCTCGTGTACAGCGAGGACGACCTGTCGACAGCCTATGATCTTTCGAAGCAGATCCAGCTGACCCCGCTGAACAGCTGACAGCCCATCAGCATGCCGGGTGTCAGGGCTTCCAGAGGATGCCCTGTGCTTCAGCGCAGATGGTCCAGGAAATCCACCAGCAGGTCCCGCAGCTCCTCTCCCTGGGCCGTGGCGAAGATGTCGGTGCCGTGCATCGACCCGGGGAAAATCTGGAGCGCTTTCGGCTCCGACGCCACCGCGTACATCTGCTTGATCGTGGCCGGCACGCCGCTGCCGTCGTTTTCGGCGGTCACGAAGAGCTTGGGGAGCGCGAGCTGGGCCAGCTCCTGCGAGCTCACGACCAGCGCACCGCCCGTCGGCCCGCTGCCGGTCGTCCACAGGCTGGAGATGACCACCAAACCGTCCAGGTCTGAGTCCGCTGCAGCCTTAATGCAGGCGGTGCCGCCCATGCTGGCCCCCACGCAGGCGATGCGCCGGTAGCCCTGCTCACGCAGGAACTCGATCGCCCCCTGCACGTCAAGGGCCAGCCGTGATCGATCGGCGCGGAAGTTGAAGGTGAGCGCCCCGAACCCCTGCAGAGCGGCGTGCCTGGCGAACACAGCCCAGCTGCTCTGATTGGCCCCGTGCGCGCCCATGTGCGCCAGCACCACCCCGATGTCCCCCGCCCCCACGCCGGCGAACAGCATGCCGGACAGGTCTGCGCCGTCCGCGGCGGCAAAGCTGACCCTGTCGGTCTGTACCTGCATTGTGGGCGAGGGCGCCGGCGTCTCCGTGGGCAGGGAAGCAGCCGTGGGGAGGGCGGTCGGTGCAGGGGCGGGCATCTCCGGCGCCGTGCCGCAGCCGCACAGGAACAGCGCCAGCATCGCCATCGGCACGTACCGAAGGGCAAATTGACAGGGGTCAT
>JARRJK010000094.1:0-12508 GCA_037379555.1 Anaerolineales bacterium
GAATTCCAGCCGTTGGTGGGACGGTAGGGCGGATGGAGGGCAGCGAAGAGTATCTTCGGACGGCACTGGTGGGCCAGGGTGATCTGACACTCAGTCCGCTTCAAGCGGCACGTGCGTTTGCCGGCCTGCTTTCACCGGGGGGCATGCCTGGATTGCGCATGTCGACGCAATACGCCTGGAAGATGGCACCTGGATGCGCTTGCCGAGCGAGGGCATGGTTGACATTCCGCTGAGCGTATCCGATCAGGAACAAGTTCAGAGTTGGATGCGAAGCGGGCCGAATGGCATGTTTGGCTACCGCGCGACGGCGATCCGCGGAGCGGGCGGTGAGACCATGGCCTGGTATCTGGGCTTCATTCCTGGTGAGCAGGGAGCGGCAGTGGTAGCCGTAGCGTTGGAAAACGGAACGCCAGCGCAGGCCGAAAGAATCGGCCGGACCTTGCTGAGCGGATATCGGGAGATAATTATCCCTTGACCCATTCACGTCAGCACGCTACAATTCACCTGCTGTAAGGCCATTCACTGGCACACCTTCCGCCGGCCGGACGCCCTTTACAGGCAGCCCGCTCGGCGGCTTGTATGTCCAAGGCGAGAACTATCTGTGTTCGAGAACCTGACAAAGCGACTGCAGGCGGCTTTTAAGGAGCTTGGCCGGCGGGGGACACTCCGTCCGGAGGATATCGACGGTACGCTGCATGAGATCCGGCTGGCACTGCTTGAGGCCGATGTACATTACCAGGTCGTAAAAGAACTCTTGGCACGAGTGCGGGAGCGTGCTCTCGGCCGCGAGGTCTCGCGTGCGCTGAATCCTGCCCAGCAGGTCATTCAGATCATTCAACAGGAACTCACCGAGCAGCTGGGAACAGCCGAGCCGCTTCGGCTCCACGGCCCGAAGCCCCGGGTGATTCTACTCGTGGGTCTGCAGGGCTCGGGGAAGACCACTACAGCTGCCAAGCTGGCTCGCATGTTGAAAAGTAAGGGCGAACGCGTCTTCATGATCGCGGCGGATCCCTACCGGCCGGCGGCAGGCGAACAGCTGCAGATCCTCGGCCAGACGATCGATGTCGAGACGCATGCACAGCCTGGCGCCGGAGCACTGGAGATCATCCGCTCCGGGCTGGAACACGCTGCCAGGAAAGGCGTGAGTGCGGCCATCGTCGACAGCGCCGGCCGTCAGCAGATCGACCCGGAGCTGATGGGCGAACTGGCTGCGATGCAGCGTGAATTCTCTCCCTGCGAGATCCTGCTTGTGGCAGATGCGATGACCGGGCAGCAGGCGGTCCATATTGCGCAGGGTTTTTCCAATCGGCTTGCGCTGACGGGCATGATCCTCACCAAGCTCGATGGAGATGCACGCGGCGGGGCCGCCATTTCGATGCGCTCTGTGACGGGGCTACCGATCAAGTATGTCGGCGTTGGTGAATCGCTCGAAGCACTGGAGCCATTTGAGCCGGGCCGCATGGCCTCGCGCATCCTCGGGATGGGCGATGTGCTTTCGATCATCGAGAAAGCCCAATCGGTACTCGATGCAGAGGATGCCGAGCGGCAAGCCGAACGAATGCTGCAGGGCGAGTTCACGTTGGAGGATTTCGCCGAGCAGATCGCTGCTGTCCGCCGCATGGGACCGCTGGGAAAATTGATGGAGATGCTCCCGTCTGGGGCAATCCCGGGCGCAGCCGAGGTGGATCATCAGGACGCCGAGGCACGCCTGGTACGGACCCAGGCAATTCTGGGCTCGATGACACCCGGAGAGCGGCAAAAACCAGATGTCCTTAACGCAAGCCGCAAACGACGCATCGCCGCTGGCTCGGGCACATCCGTCCAAGAGATTAATCAGCTCCTGCGCCAATACCGTCAAATGCGCAGGCTGATGAAGACACTGCGAAAGCGCGGTCTGCCAAAGATCGGCTCCTGGCCGCTTTAAACCGAATCCTTTGGAACGCTCAGTGGATCTGGCCTACCGTCCTAGGCCGCTCCCTCTCAACCTGAGCCGTTCCATGGATACCGAAATCGAAGGATTAGAGAGGGAAGACACATGGTTCGAATACGTTTTCGGCGGGTGGGATCCCGCAACCAACCTACGTTCCGCATTGTAGCAGCCGAGAAGGAAGCTCCGCGCGACGGACGTTTCCTGGAAATCCTGGGGCACTACAACCCCCGCACGGAACCAGCGACCATCGTCGTCGATGAGGCGCGTCTGTTTCACTGGCTGAAGAACGGTGCACAACCGAGTGAATCCGTGATGCAAGCCTTGAAGTCGTTTGGTGCCTGGGAGCGCTGGGAGCGGTACAACTCAGGCGAGGACCTTGAAGTCCTGCTCAAGGAAGCGGAAGAGTCGCTGAGTGAGATCGATCCGCGCACGCGCCGCGATGACCTGGCGAAGAGTCGCAAGAAGAAGTCGAAGAAGGTCAAGCAGGCTGAGCAAGCTGCGGCTGAAGCTGAACCATCCGCTGAAGCAGCCGGTGAGGAGCAGGAAGCGCCGGAGGCTGAGGTTGAGAAGGCTGAGCCATCGGATGAACCAGCTCCGGCGGAAGAGCAGGGAACGGAAACCGAAGCGGCTGAACCGGCTGAAGAAGCTGCTGATGAGATGGCAGAGGAAGCTGAGCCGGAACCAGCGGAGGAACCAGCTCCGGCGGAAGAGCAGGGAACGGAAGCCGAAGCGGTTGAACCGGTTGAGGAAACTGCTGATGAGATAGCAGAGGAAGTTGAGCCGGAACCAGCGGAGGAACCAGCCGAGGAAACCGAAGCTGAGGCTTCGGAGAAGACAGGGGCTGGCGATGAAGAAGCAGAAGAAGCGCCGGATGAGGAAGCGGAAGAGAAGTCTGATTCCTGAGATGTCTCACGTTCAGGGGTGGCGCGGCTGTCATGTCTGAAGAAAGGATGGCCGACTTGAAGAATCTGGTTGAGTTTATCGCCAAGTCGATCGTGGACGACCCTACCGAAGTCTGGGTTTCGGAATCGACCCACGGCCGTGACGTGCATATCGGATTGAGCGTCGCTGAGGAAGATATGGGGCGCGTGATTGGGCGGAATGGCCGGGTAGCGAATGCGATGCGCGCCTTGCTGCGCGTGGCCGCAGCCCGCAAGGGCGTGCGGGCGAATCTCGATATCGAATAAGGATGCCCGGCTCGAAGGGTGATCCAGGAAAACAACACGCCCGAGAACCAGCGGAATACCTGGTTGTCGGGCGTGTTGTTCGTCCCCACGGAGTGCGCGGCGCGCTGCTTGTCGAGCCGCTATCCAAGGTGATCGACTCGCTGCAGCCCGGCAGCCAGGTCTTCCTCGGTGAGAAGAACATACCGGCCAAACTGGTATCCAGCCGTTACCACCGCAAGCGTTTAATGATCTCCCTCAGCGGGATCGACGATCGCACACAAGCCGAGGTCCTGCGGGGGCTGGAGTTCAAGATTCGGTTCGATCAAGCCGCTCCGCTTGATGAGGATGAGTATTACTACTGGCAGATCCTCGGGCTTCAAGTCGTGCTTGAATCGGGGGAATCGCTTGGCACGGTAGCCGAGATCATCGAGACGGGGGCGAACGATGTGTACATCGTGCGCGACGAAACAGGTAAAGAAATCCTGCTGCCTGCGATCGCCTCCGTCATCCTCGAGGTCGATCTCGAAAAAGGGAAGATCACAGCACGCTTGATGCCCGGGCTCTAAGCCAGCCGGAAGGTTCGGTATGCTTCGGAATCATATCTCGTCCACTACATTGGACAGCGGATCGGGCATGCCGGGATCCAATCCCAGGGTCACGGCCATCGCCTCTTCGCTGCGGTCGAGAATGAATTCCACCCACAGCGGGAGATGATCCGAAACCCGGTATGAAAGCTGCCGCCGGGTAAGTTGCGGAAAGAGCGCGTCGGAAAAGTCGATCGTACCTGCCCGGCCGGCAAAGCCCAGATCGAATGCCTCCATGAACCACGCGATCTGGTCGTAATACTTCGGCACCGTCCCATAGGTTGTTCGCAAATGGATCAGGGCATCTGGCACGACCAGCCCGGTTGAGGTGAAGGCTTTAAAGAGCGGGTCGTCAGCGCGTGTTTCGATATTGAAGTCACCGAGGACAATGATGTTCTCCTCTTCCGTGCGAGCGTGCAGAGCCCGGTCGCGCATTTCATGCGCCACGTGCGATGCAAGCGCCAGCAGTTCCGGGGTTCGTTCCGCAGCGCTTCCACCATACTTGATATGCGCCGTAAGCAGAGTGAAGCGCCGGGCTCCCGCCGTGAAGCCGACGGCGTACGGCGTGCGGGCGAACTGCGTGGCAGGATCGCCGCTGTTCATTGGCGGAAGCACGATCTCGCCTGCAAGCCCTGATGGCTGGACGCGGCGACGGTCGAAAATGAACCCCAGCCTTTCAGCGTTACCGGCAGATCCGGCGGTGACATCGGTGATGATCAATCCCCAATCGAGGCCGAGCCACTCGAGCAGCATGCGGATGCCCGAAAGGTCGCGTTTCACCTCCTGGATGGCAATCACATCCAGGCGGCGTACGATCTCGAGGATATACGCCAGCGCGCGCTGGTTGCGCTTCGGGGAACCGGGATTTTCTCCCCATTCTGGGTAGACTTCTCCGAAGTGGCGTATGTTCCAGGTACCGACGAGCAGATTGTGGTCGCTGACCTTTCCTGGAAGGCCGGATCGTTCAATTCGCCGGCGCAAGCGGGCGATATCTTCTACGGCTGGTCGCGGGTATCGGGCATAATCCATCATAGTCTCCTCACGCATACCTGCAGCAGTATACTGCTGCGCATGCTTCGCTCCAATCTGCTTGCTCGCCATTTTTCGCTGTGGTAGACTTCCGGAGTTCTTCCAGAATATGAGGCCCGCTGCATATGGATAAACAATCCATCGACACTATGGTCGCTCGTCTACGTGAGCTGCAGGCGAACACGCCGGATGTTGAGGCATCGGCTGTCGTCAGCGTGGATGGATTAACGATCGCAGCTTCCCTGCCAGCAACCGTCGAAGAAGACCGGGTCTCTGCCATGTCCGCCGCCATGCTCAGCCTTGGCGAGCGAATTGCCGGGGAGCTCGGGCGCGGCGGGTTGGATCAGGTCTACATCCATGGAAATGACGGCTATGTCCTGTTAACAGCAGTAGGTCATGATGCTGTACTCACGGTACTGGCTCGCAAGGAGGCCAAGCTCGGCCTCGTGTTCCTGGAAATGGGGCGGGCCGCTTCCGATCTGGAGCGGCTGTTATAGTCATGAGACGGACTCAGGTGATCGGAAGAACATCCGGTTCATCACGGTGGGGAGGGTGCCCTGAAGTCAACCCTCCCCACCGCACTTTTAACCGTAGAATCGTGTCCGGAGGTTGGTGATGATGAAGAAATACATCTTTCTCACCGGAGGCGTCGTCAGTTCGGTCGGCAAAGGAGTCACCGCGGCGGCGCTGGGTAAAGTGCTCAAAGAGCGGGGCTTTAAGGTTTCAATCCAGAAGCTGGATCCATATATTAACGTTGACCCGGGAACGATGAGCCCTTACCAGCACGGTGAGGTCTACGTGCTCGATGATGGTGCAGAAACCGACCTCGACTTAGGACACTACGAGAGATTCATCGATACCTCCCTGAGTTCGGTCTGTAACATCACGACGGGACAGATCTACTCCGAAGTCATCGCCCGCGAAAGGCGAGGGGATTTTCTCGGCGGGACAATTCAAGTCATTCCACACATCACAAACGAGATCAAGCGCAGAATCTCGCTCGTTCCGAGGGCGACCGGCGCCGAGATCGTCCTGGTCGAGGTCGGCGGGACTGTCGGCGATATCGAGTCCCTGCCATTCCTGGAGGCGCTGCGCCAGATGCGAACTGATGTCGGGCGCGAGAACACGCTTTATGTGCACGTAACCTGGCTGCCGCACATTGGGGCGACGGACGAACTGAAAACCAAGCCCACCCAGCACTCGGTGCGGGAGCTGCGCTCGATCGGCATACAACCTGACGTGATCATCGCCCGGTCGGACCATGCGGTAGGGGAGGGCTTACGGGACAAGATCGCCTTGTTCTGCGACGTAGAACCTCGCGCGGTTATCCCGCTTTCAACGACTTCCGTCCTTTACGAAGTCCCGCTGCTGCTCGAAAAGGAGGGCCTTGGTGAATATATCCTTGGCCGCATGGGGCTCGAGTCACGTCAGAAACCCGATTGGTCTGATTGGGAGACGATCGTCGCCGCTGAGCGCACACAGCGTCCGCGCTTGCACGTTGCGCTGGTGGGTAAGTATGTCGAACTGCAGGATGCGTACATGAGCGTGCGCGAGGCGCTGCGGCACGCCGCATTGGCTGTTGGTGCGGATGTCGAGATCGCCTGGCTGCACTCTGCTGAACTGGAGAAGGGCAGGGGCCTGGAGGAGCTTCAATCTGCGGACGCGATCGTCGTCCCGGGGGGATTCGGCTCGCGTGGCATCGAGGGCAAGATCCAGGCCGCTCGTTACGCTCGTGAAAACAAAGTACCTTATCTTGGTTTATGCCTGGGGATGCAGGTGATGGTGATCGAGTTTGGCCGTTTCGTGCTCGGAACGGAAGACGTTAACTCGACCGAGTTCGATCGCAACACGCCCCATCCGGTGATCGACCTGCTGCCCGAGCAGCGCGGGATTGGAGAGCTGGGTGGAACCATGCGGCTGGGGCTATACCCCTGTCACTTGCAGCCCGGAACTCAAGCTGCCCTGGCCTATGGGAAGAGCCTGGTAGAGGAGCGTCACCGCCATCGCTTCGAGTTCAACAACACCTATCGGGAGCTTTTCGGCCAGCACGGGATGCTTTTTTCTGGGCAGTCTCCTGACGGCCGATTGGTTGAGATCGCCGAATTGGCGGAGCATCCTTTCATGCTCGGGAGCCAGTTTCATCCTGAATTCCTCTCGCGGCCGAATCGGCCACATCCGCTCTTCCGTCGATTCCTGCAAGCCGCCATCGAACGCCGCAATCCCTCTTTTAAGAGCGCATCCGCTGCATCGCTTGAGGCGGACGGCGAAAGGCAGGATGAGCAAGTTCAATCAAAACTGTAAGTCTTGCAGGGCTTTGAGATAAACCGTAAAGGCGCCGCAGTGGCCGCGGCGCCTTTTTATCATTAGGGGTTGGATACGTTCAGGCTTGTTCTTCGGTTTCAAATTCCTCGCCTTCAGCGAGGCGGGGGTCGTTCAGGACATCGCGTTCCGAGGCGAGTTTGGCGATGCCATTCCGTGCCTGGGAGATCAGGCGGGTGAGTTCGGCCTCGAGTGCGGTCAGCGATTCGATCACATATTCATCGGCTTCAAGACGGATATTTTCGGCTTCCGCACGCGCTTGAGCGATGATCTGCTCAGCCCTGGCTTGGGCGGCTTCGACGATCGCATCGCGCGCGATGATGTCCTCTCCCTTATCCTTGGCCAGCTTTACCGTTCGGTTAGCCTCTTCTTGAGCCTGTGCCAGCACGCGATCTCGTTGGGAGAGGATCTGTTGTGCTTTTTTTACTTCTTCGGGAATCGCAATGCGCATCTGGTCGATGATCTCGAGCATACGATCCTCATCGACGAGCACGTTGTGTGTCAGTGGAAGTGGACGGCTGTCGTTGAACAGCTCTTCCAATCGGTCCACTAGATGCAGGATATCCATTCAACCCTCCGGTCCGACCATCTCCTGTGCGGACCCCCTCACCAGGGTGCAAGGTTTGGGCCGAAGCCTACACTAAAGCTGCGGCAGCGTCAACTGCGTTCAATCCCTCAGAGAGGTCATAGGGACCATGTTCGGCCCGTCGTCACCCAGCTCCCTGAAGCGATCGACCAATGCACGCTCGACATGCTCCGGTACCAGGCTGCTTACATCGCCCCCCAGCGATGCGATTTCGCGCACGGTACTCCCGTTTAGGAATGTGTGCTCCTCGCTGGTGATGAAGGCTACGACGTCGATCTCTGGCGCCAGACGGTGATTGGCGAGGGCCATGCGGAACTCGTGTTCGAAATCAGAGAAGACGCGCAGTCCCCGGACGATCACCTGGGCACTGACCTGCCGACAGTATTCGACGATCAGCCCGCTGAAGATGTTGACTCTGATGCGGGGGTCATCTTTAAACGCTTCAGCAACCAGCGCATGACGCTCATCGGGCGAGAACAGGACATTTTTTGGGGGGTGCTCATAGACGGCGATGATCAACTCGTCGAAGACGCGCACTGCCCGGCGGGCAATGTCGATGTGGCCGAAATGGACCGGATCGAAGGTTCCAGGAAACACTGCGCGAACCATCAGCTGATCTCTCCCTTCTTGGGGGTCCAGAAGCGATCCATGGCTTCCGCCAGCAGAACATGCTCCGGCTGGCTGAGGCCTGGATCGCGTTCAAAGAGGCGTGTTGCCTCGCGGCGGGCTGTCTCGATCAGGCGTACGTCTGTCAGGCGGGCTGTCCTCAGTTCGGCGAAGCCGGATTGCCTGGTGCCGAGGAAATCACCTGGTCCGCGCTGATCCAGATCCCGCTCGGCCAGTACGAAGCCATCATTGGTCGATTGCATAGCTTTCAAGCGTTCGTTCGCAGCATCGTCGACTGTATCGGGTATGAGCAGGCAGTAGGACTGCTCCACGCCGCGTCCCACCCGACCGCGGAACTGGTGGAGCTGGGCCAACCCGAAGTGGTTCGCACCTTCGATCAGCATGACGGTCGCGTTTGGAACGTCGACGCCCACTTCAACGACGGAAGTCGAGACCAGGACGTCGATCTCACCGGCATGGAAGCGGGACATGACCGCCTCCTTCTCATCGGGCTTCAGCCGCCCGTGCAGCAGGCCCACCTCATAGTTTGGAAACACTTCTGTTTTAAGACGCTCATATTCTTCGACGGCCGCCTTGGTCTGCATGCTCTCCGATTCCTCAACCAGCGGATAGATGATGAAAGCCTGGTGGCCGAGCTCAAGCTGGGAACGGATGAACGCATGGGCGCGAGTGCGCTCGTTCGGGAGCAGGACACGGGTCTCGATGTCCTGGCGACCCGGTGGCATCTCGTCGAGCAGCGTGAGGTCGAGATCGCCGTAGACGGTGAGTGCCAGCGAGCGGGGAATCGGTGTAGCGGTCATGATCAGCAAGTTCGGGCTTTCACCCTTCGCCCGCAGTTCGGCCCGTTGTTCGACTCCGAAGCGGTGCTGCTCATCGATGATCGCCAGGCCAAGATCCTTGAACTTTACCGGACCTTCGATGAGGGCGTGCGTGCCGATGACGACCTGGATTTCGCCGGATTCGAGTCCGGCGCGAATCTCGCCCTTCTCAGCATCGGTGGTTGAACCGATCAACAGGCCGAACTGCGGGCGAAGGGTGAAAGCCCGAACTTGCTGATCATGACCGCTACACCGATTCCCCGCTCGCTGGCACTCACCGCTGCGACAACAGTCTTGCCGGAACCGACGTCGCCTTGCAGCAGCCGGTTCATTGGTCGCGTCGCAGCCAGGTCATGCCGAATCTCTGTCAAAGCCTTCTTCTGCGCCTGCGTCAGTTCGTACGGCAGCGCCTGGACGAATGCTTCAATCCAGGGATCATCGACCTGGAGAGGGCGCGTTTCGTTCTGCTCCCATTCCTGCTTCTGGCGCAGCACACCGAGCTGCAGCATAAACATCTCATCAAAGGCGAGACGGTGTTGGGCGGCGTGAAGGCGTTCCTGAGAATCGGGGAAGTGCACCTGCTGCAGGGCGGTGCTGAGCGGGACCAGGTTGGCAGACTGGCGGATCTCATCTGGCAGCGGATCGGGCACTCTCGGTGCCAGCCGCTGGACAACCGAATGGATGACACGCCGCAACCATTTCCCTGAAACACCCGCCGTGAGTGGATACACCGGAACGATGCGGTTGGTGTGGAGCTGCTTCCGCTCGAGCGGTTCCCACTCAGGATTATTCATCGTCAGGTGGCCGAGGTACTGATCCACCTTACCGGAAAGCACCACCGGACGTCCTGGTTTGAGCTTGTTGGCGATCCAGGGCTGGTTGAACCAGGTCACTCTTAGCGACCCCGTTCCATCACTGACAATCGCCTCGGTGAGCTTCATCCGCCCCCCGCGCACCTCACGGACCTCGCACTTCTCAACGTTGGCGATGATCGTCACTTCCTGTCCGTACCACAGCCGGTTGATCGTTTCGAGCTGAGAAAAATCATCGTAGCGGCGCGGCAGGTGCCACAGCAGGTCGCCGAGTGTGTTTAATCCAAGCTTGGAAAGGGTTTTCGCGGATTTCGGTCCGATCCCTTGCACGGTGGTCAGCGGCGCGCCCATCGCGGCTGGCGGGCCCTCTACAGTCTCTTTTGACTCCTCTTTACTCTGGGAGGCCTTCTTTGGTGGGTGATGTGCTGGCGGTTCTTCATCCTCCGCTGGCTGGGGTTCGGGCTTATCTGGAACGCGCTGCTGGCCGTCTGCAGGACTCTCTTCAGCGTCCACTGGCCGATCCTGGCCCTTCTGCGCTGTATCCTCCGGTTCGGAGGCATCGGGCGGGGGGAAATCCATCTCCGGTAGATCCGGTGCTTCCTGCTGTAAGCGGTGCCAGAGACCCTGGAGCACATCGCGGCGTGACATCGGCGAGAGGCGGCCATAATCCCGCAGGCGGCTCTCGACCGCTTCGATCAGCGGCTGGGGCAGGTCTTGTTCGCTCGCCTCAGCCTGCCACGGTTCGAGCATGTTTTCCAGGCCGCCCACGACTGCGCGGTTGTCGTAACGGCGGTCAGCCTCCAGCCGCAGGAATTTTGCCAGTTTTGTGATGACAGGATTCATAGCGTTAATATAAAGGGGATGGGGCAAATGTGCCAGATTCAGCCACGCTGCAAGCCCGCCAGCCCCAGCGATCCCGGCCCGACGTGTGCTCCTATAACCGTCGTGACCTGGACGATGGCGGGTTCGTTCTCACATAAAGGACGCATCTGCTTCGCCAGCTCCGCGGCTTCATCCGGGATGCCTGAATGCAGAACAGCCAGGCGTTGAAATGGGCTCCAGGAGTGGGCCAGGTCGGTCAGTTCGCTTAGCCCCCTGCTCCAGGTGCGGGCTCTACCGACTGCCTCGACCAATCCATCGCGAACTGTCAGCAGCATCTTGATACGCAGTAAATCCCCCACGCCGGCTTGCAGCCAGCTGACTCTGCCGCTGCGGCGCAGATACTCCAGTGTGCGGATCAGCGCAACCAGGTGCACGCGTTCCCGCGCGGCCCGGATCCTGTGGGTGACTTCCTCCAGACTGGCGCCTGCTCGTGCGGCGATCGCAGCCTCGATTGCTAGCAGTCCCAAGCCCATCGAGACCTGGCCGCTGTCGTAAAGCTGAACCCGGTCGCCGAAATCCTTGGCAGCCTGGGCGGCGGAGTTCAACATTCCACTCAGGGAGGCTGCAACGTGGATTGAGAGAATGCGCTCTACACCCTGATCGAAAAAACTCTGATACTTCTCCCCGAAAACCGCTGGCGATGGGGAGCCTGTCGTCGCTGGCTGTGGGAACTCAGGCATGCGGCGGTAGAAATCAGAACGGGAGATCTCACGACCATCCTGCAGCGTCTCCTCGCCAATCACAAGCACTGCAGGCACGACCTGAATATCGAGTTCGCGCGCTTCGTCATCGGGTATGTCGGAGGTGCTGTCGGTCACAATCCCGATTCTGGATGCGGCCATTAAAGCGATTCTCCTTGGGCTTCGAGCACGACGGCCCCGATGCTGTCAAAGCCGACGAAGGCTGAGAGGCTGGGTCCGTAGCATACGCGCGAGATTGGTGTCGTGGGGAAGAGCGTGTGCAGCCGTTCCTGGATGAGCAGAGTGTCTTCCGTTGGCCTGATCTGCCCCTGCATCAGGCCGAGCTGTTCAAGACCAGAAAACTCACAAACGAACTCAACCAGTTTCTCTACCGCTCGCATCCGGTTGCGGACCTTCTCCATCGGGATCAGCTGGCCGTCTTCCATCGTAAGGAAGGGGATGATGCCGAGCATGTTCCCCAGGATCGCCTGAGACCGGGTCACAAGCTGATTGTGCTCGAGGAACGTCAGGTCATCCAGGAACATGACCATGTAAAGCCGGGAGATCATCCCCCGCACCATGCGGACGATTGTGTCAAGGCTCTCACCCCGTTCCGCGGCGCGGGCACTGGCTTCCACCAGAAATCCCAAACCAATTGAGACGCTCTGCGAATCGATCACCTGGATGTCCATCCGACCTCGATAAAGCTGGCTTGCCTGCAGGGCGTGCTGGTAGCTCTGGGTAAGCGCTGAGGAGGTGTGGATCGAGAGTATCTGGTGGGTCTCGGTGCTGAGACGTTCGAAGACCTGGGCGAAATCTTCGACGGAGGGCGCTTCGATCGAGAGAGAATCCGCGCAGCTTTCCAGCACCGGGCGCACATCCGCCAGGTCGATCGCAGGATCGTCCTGCACCCGCTTGGACCCGCAGATGACCGTCAGCGGAGAAACGGCTATGTTTCTCTTCTTCGTGAAATCCGGATTTGTGAAACGAACTGTTGCGTCCGTAACGATTCTGACCATACCTGCGGATCACTCGATGGAGAGGATTAATTGATAATGGGGCTGGCCGCCCTCCA